>CATOIK010000004.1 GCA_951800645.1 uncultured Eubacteriales bacterium
TCCCCATGCCTGCAAGCAGTCATGTGTCTGTCTTGAATCGCGAATGTTCTGAATTTTCTCATTCAAAGCCGTCCAACCAGGACGCTTTTTGTTAGAATTTTCAGGGTTTTAAACACTGTTCAATCTTCCATTTTCAAGGTTCATCTCGTTGCTTCCGGCTTGCGGCGACAACTTCTATATGTTACCACGCGGACAAGCTTTTGTCAACAACTTTTTTAACTTTTTTTATTTTTTGAAGTCCTTACTTTGGAAGCTTTTTGTTCCGTTTCTGGATACTCTCCGCCGCCGTTTTCAGCGGCGAAATTTATAATACCAAAGCCCATGACAAAAGTCAACACCATTTTTCACTTTTTTTCATTTTTCATTTTCTCCCCATTGTACAACCCTCAGAACCATGCTATGATGAAGCCAAGCATACATTTTGTGGGGGGATTTCTACATATGAAAACATGGCAGGCTGACAACAGCCGGATTATCAACGGTATCGCCCTGGGATTTTCCCTGGCATTTTTCATTGCTGCTCCCATCGGCGCCGTTTATACAGGAGAATGGGGCTCTGTATTTTCCAACTGGTATCGAATTCTGATTACGCCGTCACCGCTGGTAACAGACTACTTTGCTGTAGGCGGCCTGGGCAGTACCTTATTTAATGCAGGCGTCTGCGGAATATTCTGCTTCCTGTTTATGATTCTTTTAAAAGGAGAATCCCGCTCTAACACCCTGGCCGGATATTTTTTGGTGGTGGCTCACTGCTTCTACGGACTGAATCTGCTGAATATGATTCCCTGCTTTCTGGCGCCCTTCCTTTATCTGCGCTATGCAAAACTGGATTTTAAGCGCAATCTTCATATTTGTATGTTTGCCACTTCCTTCGGTCCCTTTGTCAGTGAATTTTTATTCCGATATACCACCCGCGACGCTTTCATCTTTGGAACAGCCTGTTTTTCTGCAAGCGGCGTGCTGCTGTCCATCGTCTTCTGCCTGATGATGGGCTTTATCATTCCCGCCATCCTTCCCGGCGCCAGCGCCTGGCACAAGGGCTACAATTTATACAACGGCGGTCTGGCCTTCGGAATCTTTGGATTTTTTGTTTACAACTTTATGTACCGGACCATGGGAATCACCCCTCCCGGAAAGATTGTCATCAGCAATGAAATCTACGCCAGCTTTCATCAGAACTACAAGCTGTTTGCCAACTGCCTGTTTCTGACTATATTTCTGTCCTGTTTTCTGATTGGATTCTGGCTGAACGGCAAAAAGCTCCATGGACTTTCCCATCTGGTGACAGACACCGGGTTTCAAAGTGATTTTGCAGAAAAATATGGGATGCCGGTGTGCCTGATGAACATTGGGCTATACGGCACTGTCTTTCTTCTATATCTGAATCTGGTAATCCGGTACACCTCTGGGGCAGGCTTTACCGGCCCCACCTTCGGGGTAATTCTGGCAGCGCTGACCTTTACCGCCATGGGACAGCATCCCCGAAATGTACTGCCAATCATCTTCGGATACCAGTGCCTGTACCTGGTAACTCTGTTCCTCTGCCATGCCAATGGGCGGGAGGTTACCTGGTCTCTCTCCACCCAGTCCTACATCAACGGCGTGGCCTTTGCTACCGGCTTAAGTCCGCTGGTGGGACACTACGGCATCCGGGCCGGAATCGCTGCCGGATTTTTATGCGCTTCCATGTGTTCCTCCACCAGCGCCCTGCACGGCGGCCTGGTTCTTTACAACGGCGGATTTACGGCAGGCATTACAGCCCTCATCCTGGTGCCGATTCTGCAGCACTACTGTTCCGGCACCCGTGAAAAAATGAAGGATGAAAAACTATATATGCAGGATCTGATTGCTCTGGTGCAGAATGCTCCAACAGCAGACGGCCAAGGCTGGAAAAAGAAATATATAGGCAAAAGAAAAAAAGGCGGAAATTAA
This sequence comes from uncultured Eubacteriales bacterium, assembly GCA_951800645.1. Classification (GTDB taxonomy): domain Bacteria; phylum Bacillota; class Clostridia; order Lachnospirales; family Lachnospiraceae; genus Brotaphodocola. Next base: position 1,933 of record CATOIK010000004.1, read on the forward strand.
CCGCCTTTTTCTAATTTATACCTCCTCTGCAAACTCCAAAGCCAACTGCAGAGTAAACCAGAATTCTACGCCGCCGTCTCTGTTTGCCACGCCGCAGCTCTGATGATGGGCGTCCATAATCGCCTTTACAATGGACAATCCGATACCGCTTCCGCCGTAAGCTCTTGTGCGGGCCTTATCTACTTTATAAAACTTAGTCCACAGGTTGGGAATATCTTCTTCTGGAATGGGGTTTCCGGTGTTAAACACCCGGATGATCACGGTTTCCCCAGTCGAATCCTCCTCTGCACGAATACAGATTTTCCGCTCTCCGTCCAGATGATGGATGGCATTCGTCAGATAGTTAGTCAAAACCTCCTCAATCTTAAATTCATCCCCCAGAACCGGCAGTTTCTGAGGTCCTTCCACTTCTGCATGGGCGCCGCTCTGTTGAAGCAGGATCTGGGAAGAATTTACCAGGTCCCGAATCAGAGCCATGATGTCAAAGGGTTCCAGCACCGGCATATCCCGGCCAAATTCCAGAGCAGTCAGAGTCAGTAGCTGGCGCACCATCTTATTCATCTTGGCCGCCTCATCGGTGATAACCCCGCAGTAATAATTCCGGCTTTCCTCGTCTTCGCACATGCCTTCTGTCAGACCTTCCGCATAGCCTTGAATCAGTGCAATAGGAGTCTTCAGCTCATGGGAGACATTGGCAATAAATTCCTTCCGCATCTCATCAATCTGAATTTTCTCCTCGATGTCTTGCTGTAGCTGTACATTGGCGTCTTTCAGCGCCTGAATGGTTTCCTTCAGCGTTCCCGACAAGGTATTCATGCTGCGGCCCAGCACTCCGATCTCATCCTCCGCATTCTCCTCGTAATGAACATCAAAATTCAGATTTGACATTTCCTCAGAAAGATCTGCCAGCTTCAAAATCGGGTTGGTTACCCGGTTGGTTACAAAGTACATGAGAATACCCCCTGCTGCCAGCACCACCAGTCCTACAAAGGTGATGAAGCGGGTAGACAGCATTACGCTTTCCTGAATGCTGGCAAAAGGCATGGACATGATAAACATTGTGGCATTATCGGAAAAATATCCCCAGCTTTCCACATAAGCAGAGTCTGTGCGGTAATCGTAATTCATCTCAATCACATAGTTCTCTCCCTGCTTCAGCAGCTCGGAACGGCCATCATCCATGCCCAGTACATAGCGCTGCACCTTTCTGACCAGAAAATCCGTTTCCCAGCCGGAGCTGAGCAGAATCTTTCCTGAATAGCTGTCGATAAGCACTGTAGTGATATTGTTTTCTTCTCTGTAGGTGCGAATGGTTCCCAGAAGGGTGGGCTGAGGACGCTCCGATGTCTGGTTTTTTTCCGATAACCCAGAGGTTGCTTTCCCTTCCTGCTCCCCCCACAGCTCCCACTCGTGAGCCAGTTCTGACCGGAGAATATCACTGACCCGCTCTCCTGCTGCCGTATGCTCCACCATCACCTGATTGACGGCGTTGTAGGCCTCCTCCATCATCTGCTGCTTCTGATTAACATAATATCCTTCCAGCCACAGGTTGTTGATAGCCCAGATGGACAAAAGCATTACCGCCATAATCCCGATAAAAATAGCCATAATCCGGCGGCGAATGGAGTGGCGCATAGGCATATGGCACCTGCACCAGGTTCTTACTTTGCCAATACTCATTAGTCTACCTCGAATTTATAGCCCATGCCCCAGATGGTCTTAATGTAATTTCCCTTTTCTCCCATTTTGCTGCGCAGCTTCTTTACATGGGTGTCAATGGTTCTGGCGTCCCCAAAATAATCGTAATTCCACACATTATTCAGAATCTTTTCCCTGGAAAGGGCCAGCCCCTGATTCTCTACAAAGTAAGTCAAAAGCTCAAATTCCTTATAGCTTAAATCTACAGGCTGCCCATCGATACTAACCTGATGACCTGCCTTGTCGATGCAGATTCCCCCCACCTCCGATACTTCCGCAGCGGCTACATTGCTGCGCCGCAGGATTGCCTCCACGCGGGCCACTAAAATCTTGGGACTAAAGGGCTTGGAAATGTATTCATCTACCCCCAGCTTAAAGCCCTGAAGCTCGTCCCGCTCCTCTCCTCTGGCAGTCAGCATGATGATAGGCACCTGGGAATACTGGCGGATGGTCCTGCATACATCCCAGCCGTTCATCTTGGGCATCATCACATCCAAAATGATTAAAGCGATGTCTTTCTGCTGAAAAAACAAATCCACGGCCTGCTCTCCGTCTTCCGCCTCCATCACCTGAAAGCCTTTCACGGTCAGGAAATCCTTTACCAGCTTGCGCATTCTGGCCTCGTCATCTACTACCAGGATTTTTAATGATTCCATAGACTTCTGCTCCTCTCTGCCTGATTATCTGTCATTTATCCTCTGCTTATTTACTGTCTTTGTTTTCATTATCCTCATTGTAACAGGTTTTTTATCTGTTTTCCATGTTTTCACAGAGATTTCACAGTTCAGGAATTCCATGGAATCCGAACAACGGAATTCCGTTTCATAACAAAAGACCAATGTCTGGCAGCATTTCATCTCCGCCAGACATCGGTCTTATATGATTCTGATTTCTTAGTTTTCCTCAACCGGAGTCTCAGACACTTCGATTCCCAGCTCGTCCAACTGCTTTGGGTCTACCGGAGTTGGAGCCTCAGTCATCAGACAAGAGGCGTCTTTTACCTTCGGGAATGCAATCACCTCACGGATGCTGTCGCAGCCGCCCATCAGCATAGCCACACGGTCTAAACCGTAAGCCAGACCTGCGTGAGGCGGAACGCCGTACTTGAAAGCCTCTAACAGGAATCCAAACTGCTCCTCGGCTTTCTCCGGAGTGAAGCCCAGCACTTCAAACATCTTAGACTGAATATCGCTTTGATGAATCCGGACAGAACCGCCTCCCAGCTCCGTACCGTTTAATACGATGTCGTAAGCCTTTGCACGAACTGCGCCTGGATCGCTGTCGATTAAGTGCCAGTCCTCGTCCATAGGCATGGTAAAAGGATGGTGCATAGCCACGAAACGATCCTGCTCCTCGGAATACTCTAAAAGCGGGAACTCAGTTACCCACAAAAACTTAAAGTCGTCCTTCTTAAGCAGATCCTGCTGACGGGCCAGCTCCAGACGCAGAGCGCCAAGCACTGCCCAAACCACCTGGTTCTTATCTGCAGCAAACAAAAGCAGGTCTCCCGGCTTTCCGTCCATGGCAGCTGCCAGGGCAGCCATCTCCTCGTCCGTCATAAATTTAGCAAAGGAAGACTTGTAAGAGCCGTCCTCCTGGATTGCCACATAAGCCAGACCTTTTGCGCCGTAATCCTTTGCAAAGGCCACCAGTGCGTCAATTTTCTTTCTGGGCATATTTCCCTGGCCCTCGGCGTTGATGCCGCGGACAGAGCCGCCGTTTTCCAAAGCGCCTTTAAATACAGCAAACTCACAACCCTTTACTACATCCGATACATCCTTAAGCTCCATGCCAAACCGAGTGTCCGGCTTATCGGAACCGTACCGGTCCATAGCCTCTTTCCAGGTCATCCTGGGAATGGGCATGGGAATCTCCACATTCAGCAGCTCCTTAAACAGCTTGTGAAGCAGACGCTCGTTTACATCGATAACATCGTCCACATCCACAAAGGACATCTCCATATCGATCTGGGTAAACTCCGGCTGACGGTCTGCCCGCAAGTCCTCGTCCCGGTAGCAGCGGGCAAGCTGGAAGTAACGGTCGTAGCCAGAACACATCAGAAGCTGCTTAAACAACTGGGGAGACTGAGGCAGTGCATAGAAAGAACCGGGGTGGACGCGGCTGGGTACCAGATAGTCTCTTGCTCCCTCCGGCGTACTCTTAATGAGGGTGGGAGTTTCAATCTCTAAAAATCCCTCCTCAGCCAGGAACTGTCTGGTAAGCACCGCAATTTTGCTGCGGAGAATCAGGTTCCGCTGAATGTCCGGCCTTCTTAAATCCAGGAAACGATATTTTAAGCGCAGTTCTTCCTTGGTCTTGGAGTTCTCCTCGATGGGGAACGGAGGAGTCTCGGACTCAGAAAGGATCCGCAGACTTTCTGCCCGCACCTCAATGGCGCCGGTAATCAGGTTTTCATTGACTGCTCCGGAGCGGGCCTCTACCCGGCCGGTCACGGCAATGACAAACTCACTTCTCAGTTTTTCTGCCTTTGCAAAGCTTTCTGCGCCGCAGTCGTTCTCCTCAAAGATAATCTGCAGAAGGCCGGAGCGGTCACGCAAATCCACAAATATAATTCCGCCTTTATTTCTGCTTTTCTGTACCCAGCCCATTACGGTTACCTGCTCGCCGATGTTGGCGGCGCCCAGTTCGGTACATCTATGAGACCGTTTCAGTCCCAGCATTGATTCTGCCATAGTATTTTATCTCCTGTTCTCTGCGGTCTGTAAAGACCGGCAGTTTGTTATCTCACTTCTGGAAATGCGCTGAACTCCATTATTATTTCAGCGCCTCTTTGTAAAACTCCACAAATTCCATATAGCCCTCTTTGTTCAACTGCTCCTTCTGGAATTTCTTATTCTTGTTCATCATGGAAACCAGTACCTGCACGCCAGCCTTCCGCTCTGTCATAGCCTGCTTCATAATCTGGCTTAAGCGGGCTGGCTCCATTCCCTTTTCAATTAAATAAGCCTTCCGGGAAACCGTATTTTCCAGTTCTCCCCCCTGATCCATCAGGATGGTAACGATGCGCTCGAAGCCGATGGAAAATCCGCAGGCCGGAGTATCCTGGCCGGTAAACTTTCCAATCATCTTATCGTAACGGCCGCCGCCAGCTACAGAACCGCCGAAGCCTTCCATAGATACTTCAAAAATGGTTCCGGTGTAGTAAGACATGCCCCGCACCAGGGTGGGGTCAAAAGCCAGCTTAAACTCGGTCTCTGCCACATCGGTTACAGTGTCCATAATGACCGCCAGGTTTTCGCTTACCTCCAACGGAAGCACAGATTCCAGAATCTTTCCAAGGCTGCGGACTGCCGTCGCATCATCCCCCAGACGGTCTAACAGACTGGTGTATTTTTCTACGCTCTCTGCCTGATAGCCCAGCTCTAAAAGCTCTGCCTTTACGCCGTCTAAACCAATCTTGTCCATCTTATCCAGGGTGATGAATACCTGATCCAGCCCTTCCTCCGGGAAGCCGCTGTAAAGAGCCATGCCCTTTAAAATACCGCGGTCGTTAATGCGTACGGTGAATGCGTTTTTGGGGCAGATACGGCCCAGCGCCGTGGTAGTAGCTAAAATCAGCTCAATCTCTGCCATATTGGAAGCGTCTCCCAGAATATCGATGTCGCACTGGGTAAACTGGCGGAAGCGCCCCCGCTGAGGTCTGTCTGCCCGCCATACGCTGCCCATCTGCAGCGCCTTAAAAGGAACAGGCAGTTGAGCGCCATTGTTGGAATAGTAGCGGGATAAGGGCAGGGTCAAATCGTAGCGAAGGCCGCTGTCGGTTAAATCATTTTCTGTCTCTGCAGTCTCTAAATTCAGCTTCTCGCCCCGCTTTAAAATCTTGAAAATCAGCTTTTCGTTGTCTCCCCCCTGCTTGCTGGTCAGGTTTTCGATGTGTTCCACACAGGGAGTTTCCATCTGGGTAAAGCCAAAACTTTTGTAGGTCTCCTTAATCTGGTTCATCACATATTCCCGCACCTGCATCTCAGCTGGCAGAATATCTCTCATGCCGGTAACCGGCTTCTTTTTCAGTGCCATGGTTTATTCTCCGTTTTCTTTATGATGTAACTGTATATTTGGACAGCTTATCATCTTGACTGTTTTCGATTATACACTTCTCCAGGATAAATTGCAATGCTTTCCTAATGCAGGAACACTGTCTGGCAGCCGGGTCCTGGCAGCCATCTGCTTACGACAGCAGCCGTTCCTTCCGCTCTATCATTTCCTCAATCCTGGAAATATACTGCTCTACATCTTTTACATTTTCTGCCCGCTCAATCCGGTTCTCCTGGGCAAACAGCCGCTTGGTTGTGGTGCCGGCGCCGCAGCCGATGATAGTCTGCTGTTCCTCCATAATGAGCACATTGTAGATACAGGCCTTTCCAGGAGCCGCATAGCCTACATTCTCAAAATTTCCGGCCATGTTTTTCTGGCGGTACAGATAGTAAGGCTCCAGCCCCATCTCTCTGGCATACCGGGCAGTCAGATCAATCATTTCCTGAGTGTTTACAATCTTTAAATCCTTGTAGACTTCCTTCATAGTGTTCAGCCTTGCAGCCCGCTTAATTGCCAGAGAATGAACCGTCACGCTGTCAGGAGCCAGCTCCTTCACTGCTTCCATCGTGGCCTGCACATCTTCCAGTTCTTCCTCCGGAAGTCCGATAATCAAATCCATGTTGATGTTGTCAAATCCTGCCTCTCTGGCCATGAAAAACTTTTCCTGCACATCAGCCACTGTATGGCGGCGGCCAATCAGCTTTAAGGTTTCATCCTTCATAGTCTGGGGATTGATGGAAATCCGGGTAACGCCATGGCGCTTTAATACATCCAGCTTTTCTCTGGTAATGCTGTCCGGGCGTCCTGCCTCCACCGTAAATTCCTGAACCGTTGAAAAATCAAAGGTCTCCTTCAGCCGGGTAATCAAGGCGTCTAAATCTTCGGGAGACAGGGAGGTAGGAGTTCCGCCGCCGAAATACACGGTGTCCAGAGTGCAGCCCCGCTTCTTCTCTGCCACATAGTCCAGTTCCTTGTAAACCGCTTCCAGATATTCCCCGGTCCGATTCGCCCACTTTCCGATTGGGTAGGAGGTGAAGGAACAGTACAGACAGGTGGTAGGACAGAAAGGAACGCCCACATACAGGCTGTAGCCGTTTTTATAGTCAATGGCAGAGAGAAGACGCTGTTCCCGTTTTGCAATCTCAATGCTTAAGCGGATTTTTTCCTGGCTGGTAAAGTAGGTTTCCTCCATATGGCGGAAGATGTCTTCCTCACGCTCTCCCTCTGCCAGCTTTGTCATGGCAATCTTGGTAGGGCGGATGCCGGTTAAGGTTCCCCAGGGAAGTTCCTTTCCTGTCTGCGCAAGGAGAAGGACATACAGGCGGCGCTTGATCTGGTTTTTCGTTGCAAACCGATTTTCATAATCTACGGAAAGCACTGAGCTTTCACCGGCTGCTCTCCACTCGGCCTTAAGAGCCGGCTCCAAAACATCTTCTCGGATTGCATGAAAAGCAGAACTTCCATAATGTACGGTGATCAGTTTAAAGTGACGGCGGTCTTCGCTCAAGGTTCCTTCCACTGAAAAAAGCAGTCCGTCCTGCTTCTCATGGGCAAAGGTCTCTCCCGGATAAAAGGCCATCAAAAGTTCCCGGATGTCCTGCTCATATGCATTGTCATTTAACAGAATTCCAATCATCCCTGTTTCCTCCAGTAAGGTACCACCGGATTGCACTGTTTTTCGTGGCCTATGGTAGTCGGATCTCCATGTCCCGGATAAACGATGGTATCATCCGGCAGGGAAAACAGCTTCTCACAGATAGAGGAAACAATCTGTCCGGAGTTTCCCGTAGGAAGGTCGGTGCGGCCTAAAGACTCGTAAAACAAGGTGTCGCCGCTAATCAGCACATCTTCATCTTTTAAGTAATAGCAGACGGAACCTGCCGTATGGCCCGGAGTGGCAATTACTTTCCAGTTCCAGTCCAGAAGGGTAAGCATCTGTCCGTCTTTTACCTCCTCATCTGCAATCAGGGAAACCTTCTGCCTTCCCATCTTACAGGAAAGGTTCATCTCCGGTTCTTTCAAAAGCCGGGCCTCTGCCTCTGCCCCATACACCCGGCAGCCAGTCTCACTGCGCAGGTTTTGGGCTGCAGTGATATGATCAAAATGGCCATGGGTTAATAAGACAGCCGACACATTCAGCCCCAGCTTTCTGCACTCCTCTAAAATGCGGTCTGGCCGGTCTGCCGGGTCCACGATAATGGCCTGGCTGCCTCCTTCCCGGTAAATGATATAGCAATTCGTGCTGACTATGCCCAGCACACAGGTTTTTATCCGAAAACCACTCATATCTCGTTCCTTTCTTTCTGGCATAATGCAGAGAAGAACTGCGATTTAACCCGCAGTTCTCTCAATATCCAGCACTCCCTCAATCTGTCTTAATTTGTCTGTCAGACGATTTAATTCCTCAATGCCGTGAATGTCGAAGGTCATAATAATGGTGGCCTTGCCCTGCTTGCTGGTTCGGACATTCATGGAAGTAATGTCAATCTGGCGCTCAGTAAACACTTTGGAAATATCCACAAACATGCCGATTCGGTTGTTGGCATAAATCTGGATTTCCGTGCTGTAGCGCTCCTTACTTTCCTCCTCCGTAGCCTGCCACTCTGCGTCAATCAGCCGCACCCGCTCGTCCTCCGGCAGATTGATGACATTGATGCAGTCCGTCCGGTGAATGGAAACGCCGCGGCCTCTGGTGACAAAGCCAACGATTTCATCTCCGGGAACCGGGCTGCAGCACCGGGAAAACCGGACTGCCACATCGTGAATCCCTTTTACGGTGATGCCGCTCTTGGATTTTTTCATCTCCGGAGCCTTGCTGGACATCTCCTCGATGCCGTCTAAAATGTTCTTGTCTGTGACTTCCTTCTTTTCCTTCTTCTTCCGCTCCTCCAGCATCTTATTGATGACCTGGCCCTCTTTCAGGCCGCCGTGTCCGATGGACGCCAGAACCGAATCCCAGTCCTTGAAGGCGTATCGGTTCATTACCTTTTCCTGGAATTCCGGCTTGTGGATTTCACTGTAGTTGATGCCCCTCGTCTTACAGTACCGGTCAATCAGATCCCGGCCCTTTTGGATATTGTCCTCTTTTAACTCGGTTTTAAACCACTGGTTGATCTTGTTGCGGGCCTGGGTGCTCTTTACCAGATTCAGCCAGTCCCGGCTGGGGCCTTTGGAGTTCTGGGAGGTGATAATCTCAATCCGGTCCCCGGTCTGGATTACATAATCAATGGGCACCAGCTTGCCGTTGACGCGGGCGCCTACCATTTTATTGCCCACTGCCGAATGAATGGAATAGGCAAAATCTATGGGAGTGGAGCCGCTGGGTAGATTCTTAACATCTCCTGTAGGCGTGAAGCAATACACACTGTCTGAGAACAGATCCAAATCTCCCTTTACCATACTAAGGAACTCTTTGGAATCATCTGCATCCCGCTGCCACTCTAAAATCTGGCGCAGCCAGGACAGCTTGGCAGCCTCGTCTCCTGCCGCCACCTTGCCGCTGCCGCTCTCTTTATATTTCCAGTGAGCAGCAATACCGTACTCTGCAGTACGATGCATCTCATAGGTACGAATCTGAATTTCAAAAGGCTGTCCTGTATTTCCAATTAAGGTAGTATGAAGGGACTGATACATGTTGGGCTTGGGCATGGCGATGTAATCTTTAAACCGGCCCGGTATGGGCTTATAAAATTCATGGATAACACCCAGCGCCGCATAGCAGTCCTTTACTGTCTCCACAATAATCCGGACAGCGAATAAATCATAAATCTGATCCAGGGTTTTGTTCTGGTTCCGCATTTTCTTGTAAATGCTGAAGAAATGCTTTACCCGGCCGTCTACACGGGCAGAAATTCCCGCGTCCCGCACATGGGTGGAAACCTCGTCTACGATGCCTTTTACAAAAGCCTCTCTGGCCTCTTTTCTCAGGGTAATTTTTTCCGATAAGTCGTAGTAAACTTCCGGCTCTAAATATTTTAAGGAAAGGTCATCCAGCTCCACCTTAATCTTGGAAATACCAAGACGGTGGGCGATAGGCGCATAAATATCCATGGTCTCTCTGGCTTTTTCCTTCTGCTTCTCCGGCCTCATGTACTGAAGGGTCCGCATGTTGTGAAGGCGGTCTGCCAGTTTGATCAGGATAACCCGAATGTCCTTTGCCATAGCCAGAAACATCTTCCGCAGGTTTTCTGCCTGGATTTCCACCTTGTCCATAGACCAGGAAATCTGGGTCAGCTTGGTAACGCCGTCTACCAAAAGGGCCACCTCTGCCCCAAACTCCTTCTCCACTTCCTCTAAAGTCATGGAGGTGTCCTCCACCACATCGTGAAGGATTCCGGCCACAATGGTTTCCTTATCCAGCTCTAAATCTGCCAGAATGATGGCAACACAAAGGGGGTGAATGATATAAGGTTCACCGGATTTTCGCTTCTGCTCTTTATGAAAGTCAGCCGCCAGCTTATATGCTTTTTCCACCAAAGAAATATCATCAGAAGGATGATATTTCCGGATGCTCTGTATCAAATCCTGATAGAGCACCTCTGGGCTGGTAAAATCCGCCGGATTTTCCAGTTCTACATCCAATCTTTTCGCTCTGCTTTCGTCTGCCATGGAAAGACCATCCTTTTATTTCGCTTGAATTCTATATGGAAACGGCTGCCATCTTCACCGCTTTATCGGTCAAGATGCATCGGATGTTTTTCCCTGTCTTCCCGCCGTTTCCGACTGTTACAGTACATTATAGATACTTTTTTCACAAAACGCAAGGTTTTCGTTAAAAACCAGGCTCCAACCTTACTTTTCCTGCCCTCGTATCAGACGGTACATCAACGCATTTACAATGGCTGCCGCAATGCTGCTGCCGCCTTTCCGCCCTCGCGCCACGATGCAGGGAACGGTTCCTGCTGCAATCAATTCCTTGGATTCCACCACATTCACAAAGCCTACTGGCACTGCAATGATAAACGCCGGATGAAGGCGTCCTTTCTCTGTCAATTCATGAATGCGGAGAAGGGCTGTGGGAGCATTTCCAATGGCAAAAATCACCGGCCCCTTCAGTAAGGCCGCCTGCTCCATGCTGACTGCCGCGCGGGTAACGCCGCGCTTTTTTGCTTCTTCAGCCACCGCCTCCTCTGCCATAAAGCAGCGCACCCGGCCTCCCAGCTTTTCAAGGGCTGCCTTGTTGATGCCGGAGGCAGCCATATTGGTGTCTGTAACGATGGTAAATCCGCCCTGTTTTAAAATTTCCTCTGCTTTTTCCACAGCGCCGTTGGAAAAATGAAGATTCTCTGCATAGTCAAAATCTGCGGAGGTGTGGATACACCGCTTCACTACAGCCAGCTCTCCCACCGTCCAGTCTCCAGACGGCATCTCCGCCTCTATGATCTCCATACTGCGGGCTTCAATCTGCTCCGGACAAATCCATTTGGTCTGTTCCATCATGGCTGGCCCTCCTTCTGTCCTGTGACTTTTGCGATATTTTCCCTATGGCATTTCTGCCTGATTACTTCCGTTTCTTTCTCTGAAAATCCCATAATCCGCCGTACTGCGTCCATATCCAGGCTTTTTTGCACCAATTCTGCCAGCTTGTCGTACTGCTCCTGCCGGTAAGCGTCCCGGCTCTGGCCGGTGGGCTCCAGAGTTAGACCTTTCCTTTCTGCCAGATTGGAAAGCAGCCTTTCTGTCCAGGCTTCATTGTCAAAAATGCCGTGCAGATAGGTGCCGAATACCAGTCCGTCTTCCCGGATCCGGCCATCCATCCGTCCGTCTGCAAGGCAAACAGCCGGGCAGCTTTTCTGGCTTTTGGCCTCCGGCGCTGTTTCCCAGGTCACTCCCATGTGAATCTCATAGCCTTCTACCTGGCTTCCGGTTCCGTCAGAAAAGGGTCCAAAGCCCTGCTCCATCCTTCCGGTAATCCGGGTTCTGGTTTTCTGGGCAGAAAACACTGTTTCCAAATCCAGAAGTCCCATGCCCCGCATCCTGCCGCCCGCTTCTCCTTCCACTCCTTCCGGGTCAGAAAGCTGCTGTCCCAGCATCTGAAAACCGCCGCAGATTCCGATCAAAGGAATCTGCTTTTCCTCCACCAACCGGACAATGGCCGGCTCCAGCCCGCTTTCCCGCAGCCAGGTCAAATCTTCCATGGTATTTTTTGTACCCGGAAGAATTACCAGATCCGGCGTACCCAGATAAGCAGTCCGGTTCACATAGCGGACTGCTGCGCCAGGCATCTGCTCCAATGCATTAAAATCCGTAAAGTTAGACAGATGAGGCAGACGGATCACTGCAATATCCAGAGCCGGCTGACCTCTCTCATCTCCCGGCATACGGCCCGGCTCTAACCGTTCTGACAGACTGTCCTCGTCATCTAAATCAATCTGCTCCATGGGAATCACACCCACAACCGGAATCCCAAGCCGTTCCTCAATCATCTGAAGCCCTGGCTTCAGTATTTCCACATCTCCCCGGAATTTATTGATTACCAGTCCCTTGATCCGCGCCCGCTCCTCCGGCTCCAGCAAATTGACGGTTCCGTAAAGAGAAGCAAACACGCCGCCCCGGTCAATGTCTCCCACTAAAAGCACCGGCGCGTCCGCCATCCGGGCCATTCCCATATTGACAATGTCGTGCTCCCGCAGATTAATCTCCGCCGGGCTTCCGGCCCCCTCCAGAACGATAACATCGTACTCATCCTCCAGCTTCTGAAAAGCCTTCTGAACAACCGGAATAAAGGCCGGCTTTTTCCGGTAGTAATCCATGGCCCGCAGATTGCCGTAAACCTCTCCCATCACAATAACCTGACTGCCCATCTGGCTGGTAGGCTTTAAAAGGATTGGGTTCATTTCTGCCGTAGGGGCTATGCCTGCCGCCTCCGCCTGCATCGCCTGCGCCCGGCCAATCTCCAGACCATCCTCTGTAATATAAGAATTGAGGGCCATATTCTGAGATTTAAAAGGCGCTGTTTTATAGCCGTCCTGAGAAAAAATCCGGCACAAGGCTGCAGCCAGAAAGCTTTTTCCAGAGTTGGACATGGTACCCTGAATCATAATTTTTTTTGCCATGTTTTTCCTTCCTTATGCTTCCGGCTTAGCCTGCCGATAGCCGTGGCTGAACTGGGCGTCGTACAGCTTGGACAATTCAAATGCGTCTCCCAGAAAACGTCCGACTGTCACCAAAGCTGTCTTTTTAATGCCTGCCTGATCCACCTTTTCCCCAATAGTTTCCAGAGTTCCGGTTACGATCTTTTCATCCTCCCAGGAGGCCTTGTAAACAACCGCCACAGGAGTGTCAGAAGGATAACCGCCGGCTTTCAACCTGCTGCACAAGGTTTCCATCTCGCCTACACTTAAAAAAATTACCATGGTGGCCTGGTGCGCCGCCAACTCCTCAATCTGCTCCCGCTCCGGCATAGGAGTACGCCCCGCCATCCGGGTAAGGATGACAGTCTGACTGACTCCCGGCAAAGTGTATTCCCTTTTTAAGCTGGCTGCTGCTGCCTGAAAAGAGCTGACACCGGGAACTACCTCATAGGAAATGCCCAGCTTATCCAACCGCACCATCTGCTCCCGGTGTGCGCCGTACACAGACGGGTCTCCAGTGTGAACCCGCGCTGTCATAAGTCCCTTTTCTTCTGCCTTCTGCATCACTGCAATTACCTCATCCAGGGTCATGCCTGCGCTGTCATAAATCTCCGCCTCCGGCTTTGCCCCGGAAAGCACCTGGGGATTTACCAGGGAACCGGCGTAAATAATCACATCCGCCGTCTCAATCAGCCGTTTTCCCTTTACAGTCAAAAGTTCCGGGTCTCCCGGCCCGGCTCCGATAAAATATACCATGTTCTAGTCCTCATCAAATTTTTTATAAGGAGCGATGCAAATATCTCCGAAGGTGCGGTTCTCCCGGTACACTTCTGCAGCCATGTCAAGCAGAGGAAACAGCATCACTGCGCCGGTTCCCTCTCCCAGGGCCATCTGCCCATGGATTACCGGGGCCAACCCCAGTTTTTCCATAGCCAACGCGCAGACCGGTTCCTTTCCCAGATGGGACGGAAGTAAAAAATCCGCTGCCACAGGACACATAGCCTGAGCCAAAAGGGCTGCCACAGCAGAAATCATACCATCCAGCACCACTGGAATCCGGTAAATGGCAGCTCCCAGTAAAAAACCAGTCATTCCTGCAATATCAAATCCGCCCAGTGCCGCCAGTGCTTCCAGCGGTTTTGATGGGTCTGGCTTATGAAGGGCAATCCCCTCTTTAATCACCTGAATTTTCCGTTCCAGCCCTTCCGAAGAAAGCCCGGCGCCTCTGCCAGTTACTTTTTCCGCCGGCAAATCCAGGAGCAGGCTTGCCAGGGCGCTGCTGGTAGTGGTGTTCCCAATTCCCATCTCCCCGACTGCCAGAATATGATAACCGCAGGACTTCATCTCCCCGGCCAGTCCAATTCCCCTATGCAATGCCTCCAATGCCTGTTCCATAGTCATGGCCGGCTCTTTTAAAAAGTTCCGGGTTCCTGCTCCAATCCGGCAGTTCCGGATTCCCGGCACGAAAACCTCTGTCAGCATCCCCATATCCACAGTCAGCACATCCGCTCCTGCAGTCCTGGCCATACGGCTTACGCTGGCGCTGCCGTCTGCAATATTCCCGGCCACAACTGCGGTTACACTGCTGTCCGTCTGGGTCACCCCTTCTGCCACTACGCCATTGTCAGCGCAGAACACTGCCACTGCTTTCCGGCTCAGCTTCACATCTTCCGTGCCCTGGATTCCCGCCAGCTTAACAATCAGATGTTCAAACTCCCCCAGCCCCTCTAAGGGCTTGGCAATTTGGTCCCAGCGGTTTTTTGCCTGCTTCATCATGTCCCGGTCTGCCGGGCGGACGCGGTTCAGCAGCGTCCATATCTGCTCTCTGTAATAGGCTTCCATTCTCTGTCTGCTCCTTTATTTCCAGTTTCTTACAGCCGGTAGCCTCTGGGGGTTACCATCCGTCCACCAATTATCCTAGTTTCTGAATTTCCGATAAACACAGTGGTGAACATATCTGCCTGATATTCCCGAAGCTCTGAAAGAGTCATAATCTGAACTTCTTCGCCTTCACGGCCAATCTGGCGCACTACGCCGCAGATTCGTTCTCCCCCGGTTTCTGCCATGATGATATTGCAGGCCCGCTGCAAATAATCCGCCCGCTTCTTACTGGACGGATTGTAAATGCAGATGGCAAAATCTCCGGCGGCAGCGCACTGAAGCCGCCGCTCAATCTTCTCCCAGGGCGTCAATAAATCGCTTAAACTGATAACTGCAAAATCGTGAGTCAGAGGCGCCCCTAAAAGTGCGCCGCCGGACAAGGCAGCCGTCACGCCGCTGATGATCGTCACCTGACAATCCGGGTAGTCTTCTCCCACCTCCAGCATCAGGCCCGACATGCCGTAAACTCCTGCGTCTCCGCTGCAGACCATAGACACAGTCCGCCCCTTTTTTGCTTCCTCAAAGGCCATCCGGCACCGCTCCGTTTCCTGCCGCATAGGAGTCGTCAGAAATTCCTTTTCCGGCAGGATCTTCCGAATCAGATCTGCATACACCGTATATCCTACAATTACATCGCTGTTCTCCAGCGCCTGTCTGGCCTCGGCTGTCATCTGGAACTGGCTGCCAGGCCCCATGCCTACCACAAAAATCTGCCCCCTCATGCTTCTGCCTCCTTCTCCTGGTCTTTTACAATCAGCAGCGCATAGTAGCTTTCCTCTCCAGTGATGGACTGAGCCCCCATGCCCAGCCGCTGTCCCGGCATGGTGCAGTTTTCCGCCAGAAATACCTGCTTTCCGCTTTGTTCCAGACAAGACTTCAGTTTGCCTACCTGCTTTCCGCCTTTCATAATCACCTTGGTGCCTGGCAGATGAATGCCTGCCTCTACCTGGTTGGGCTTTGCCAGTATATGGAACTGCTCATGGCCTTCTGTCAGCCCGATTTGAAAAGCCGCTGCAGCTGCGCAGAAAGAGGGGATTCCATTGATCAGCACCGCCTGGTGTCCCATAGCCAGAACCCGCCGGTGAATATGGATGTAAGTAGCGTACAGGGTAACATCCCCCAGGTTTAAAAATCCTACACTTTTCCCCTGCTTCAGGTACTCTGCAATCTCGTTCGCAGTCTTATCGTATACCTGCTTTGCCAGAGTCCGGTCATGAAGCATGGGAACTGGGGCGCCGCAGCAGATTTTACTTTCCAGTTCCGGCACGGCCTGCACTGCGATCTTATATGCCACGCTTTCCCGCACATCTGCCTCCGGAGCAAAGATCACATCACACTCCCGGATGATGCGCACCGCCTTTAAGGTCAAAAGTTCCGGGTCTCCCGGCCCTACGCCGATGCCGTACAGAATGCCCTCGTTTTTATTTTCAATATGTTCCGCTGAACTTGCCTTGTTTTCCATTTTGTACTCCTGTTCTGACGCTTTCGCAAACACGTTCCCGGAAAGTATATCATAAACAGGAAAAAAACACCAGAAGCTTGTTTCTCAGCAAGCTTCCGGTGCAGCAGGATTTCTCTTTATCATTTTATTTGCCTTCATAGATAATGGCAGATTCTACCTGATAGCCTTCCAGGTGTTTCCGTCCCTCTAATCCGGCCAGCTCCATAACGAAGCAGATTTTTACCACTTCACCGCCTAACTGCTCAATCAGGCCGATGATAGCCTGGGTGGTTCCGCCGGTAGCGATAAGATCGTCAACAATGACTACCTTCTGGCCTGGCCGGATGGCGTCTTTGTGAATCTCAATGGTTTCAGAACCGTATTCTAAATCATAGCTGGCAGAAATGGTTTCTCTGGGCAGCTTGCCTTTCTTTCTCACCGGGACAAAGCTTTTATGCTCTGCGTAGGCCACCGGCACGCCGAAAATAAAACCACGGGACTCCGGCCCTACCACCACATCATAATCTAAATCCTTTACCATGTCCCGCAGCCGGTCCACAGCCAGGCACAGTCCGTCTGCATCCTGCAGGATGCTGGTTACATCCCGGAAAATAATTCCCGGCTCCGGAAAATCCGGAATACTGTACACATATTCTTCTAATTTCTTCATCTCTTTCTCTCCGTTTCTTTTTCTATCTGATATTCCTACCGGAACACCTTAAGCAGATTTGCCACTTCCTTCTGGCAGGCCTCCTCCTGGAAGGAGGAATAGGAATAGAAGCAATAACCGGAAATCTGACCGGTCCGCCGTCCCATCTCCACCTGGCGCTTCATAATGTTGCTGTGCCGCAGCCATTCCGGCACCTGGTTATTATCTGCTGTATCGGAACCGGTTTTATACATAGCCAGTCCCAGATACAGTCTGACATTTCCTTTTTTCTTCATATCCAGCCAGGTTTTAAGATTGTTTTCAAAAGCAAAGGGGGCAGGGCTTCCGTCTGACAGCTTATGCTCAAATCCCCAGTAAATCTGAGGCATGATATAATCAATGTAACCGTCTGTTGACATCCAGGCGTCCACATCGGTGAAAAGCCGGCTATCACTTCTAAGATGGTCGATGTAGCCTTCCGGGCTGATGCCGAACTGCGCAGCAGGCCGTTGTTCTTTAACTGCCGCATACACGCCACGAATCAGGGTATTGATGTTCTCCCGCCGCCAGTCTGCAATGCTTAAAGAACTGCCGGAAGCATCGTACTCCGGCTTGTCAAACCACCGGGCCGGGTTATCATCGTCCACCTCCGGATAGAAATAATCGTCAAAGTGAACGCCGTCCACCGTGTATTTCTGCACGATTTCTCTGACGCCGCCGATAATCATTTCCCGCACCTGAGGTACTGCCGGATTCAGATAATAAGCTCCGTTTTGCTTCAGTACCCACCGGTCATTATCCGGATTATCGTCTTTCAGCCACTGCTTTACCTGGCTATCCTCCGACACCTGATCCCAGGTGTTGTGATAACCGGTTACCCGAAACGGGTTAATCCAGGCGTGGAACTGCAGCCCCCGGCTATGAGCCGCCCGGACAAAATATCCCAGCGGGTCATATCCTGGATTCTTCCCCTGGACGCCTGTAATAAACCTGGACCAGGGAAAATACTTGGACGGATACATGGCGTCTGCGTCTGGCCGCACATGGACAAACACCGCATTCAT
Organism: uncultured Eubacteriales bacterium; assembly: GCA_951800645.1. Taxonomy (GTDB): domain Bacteria; phylum Bacillota; class Clostridia; order Lachnospirales; family Lachnospiraceae; genus Brotaphodocola. Next base: position 19,795 of record CATOIK010000004.1, read on the forward strand.
CTTAAGCTCTACGCAGCGCTCCAGAATCTGGTTTACGGTTGTCTCAAAACCGGCCTTATCCGACGGCATCCGTTCCCAGTCCAGATAGGAAATCCATACGCCCCGCAGCTCGTCAGAGCGCATCAGCTCAGCCGTCTCCGGCTCCGGCTCGCCGGGGGTGGGCGCTGCAAATGCCTGCAGCGATACCGTTCCTGCAAGAAGCCCGCAGGCCGTCAGCAGACTGCACGCCCGCCGTATCCGCCCGGCCCTTCGGCCAGTTAAAAAAAGTTTTACTTTATCTCTCAATCGTCTCTCAGTCATAGTTCCTCCGGATCCGATAAATTCTTATTCCAATATATGGATAGTATAGCAAAATACGGTGGGAAGAACAACTTAAAGGTTTCTTAACATTCGCTCTTTCCCTGCCGTTTTCCTTCCTCATGCTCCATTGACCGCAGGAAAAATTTGGTGTATTCTTTACTTTAGGAAAATATGATTCAGTAAGGAGAGGTAACAACCTATGAGACACAAACGATTTTTAAAATATATGCTTGCCCTGGCCCTGCTTTCTGTCGGCCCTGCCCTTCCGGCCTGCGCCCAGACCGATGTGCACATTCTGGATGTGGGTCAGGGGCTTTCTGTTTTGATTGAATCCCAGGGGTATACTATGCTCTATGACGGAGGGGATTCCTCCCACTCCAGCTATGTGGTATCCTATTTAAAGCAGCAGGGCGTCTCTAAATTAGATTATGTTGTGGCAAGCCACTACGATGCAGATCATTTAAACGGCATAGTGGGCGCTCTGAATGTATTCCCGGCTGAAACACTGTGGGGGCCTGATTATACGGCAGACTCCAGAGTGTTTGATTCTTTTCTGAAAATAAGCGCTGCCAAAGGGCTGAACAAAATCCAGCCGGCGCCAGGAACAGAATATTCTGTGGGGGACGCTGCAATCCAGGTTCTGGCTCCCTCCGGTTCCGGTTACAGCGATGTCAATAACTATTCTATCGCCATTCGGGTTCAGGACGGCGATACCAGTTTTCTCATCACCGGAGATGCAGAAACAGACAGCGAACAGGAAATGCTTTCCTCTGGCCTTACGCTGAACAGCGATGTCTACATTATGGGACATCACGGCTCCGGCACCTCGAACAACCCGGAATTTGTTCAGGCGGTCAGCCCGGAATATGCGGTGGTCTCCTGCGCTATGGGAAATGCCTACGGCCATCCTCACCAGGAAGCCATGACCGCAGTACAGTCAGTTGGGGCCAGGCTTTTCCGCACCGATATGCAGGGAAACTTAGTCGCCTCCACCGATGGACAGACCATTACCTGGAATACAGCCCCCTGCAACAACTATACCCCAGGCAGTTTCATGGAAGTTCCCGCTGACCTTCCGGACCAGCCGCCCATATCGGAAACGGTTTCTGCCGATCGGAACCAAAAGGCTTCTGCTCCCGCAGGGATTTCCAGCCAGCCCTATGACGGATATACCATCATTGTCAATAAAAACAGCAAAAAATATCACATCCCAAGCTGTAGATCCGTCCGGGATATGAAAGAATCCAACAAGGGCTACTGCAGTGACGCTGCTTATCTGAATGCAAATGGGTATCAGCCCTGCAAAAATTGTCATTGATACCAAAGATTTAAACACAAAACATGACCGGAACCACATCAGCAACCATGAACTGAAAAAGGACTATTCTATGAACACAAAACACAACCGCCAAAACCAGAAACCATCCCGCACCTACATGTTTGAGGAAATGCCGGTAGCGCGGGCGGTTATGACACTGACGATCCCCACGGTCATCAGCTCTCTGGTTATGGTTATTTACAACTTATCCGACACCTATTTCGTGGGACTTTTAAACGACCCGATACAGACTGCAGCAGTTACTCTGATTGCGCCGGTGATGATGGGCTTTAACGCAGTCAACAACCTGTTTGGCGTTGGCTGCTCCAGCATGATGAGCCGGGCATTGGGAGCAAAGCAGCACAGCATGGTTCAGAAAATCTCCTCCTTCGGATTCTACGGTTCTCTGACGGCTGCCCTGACCTTCTCTTTGCTGTGTCTGGTATTCCGCACACCTCTTTTAAACATTTTAGGAGCAGACCCCATCACTCTGGCAGCCACAGACCGGTACTTATTCTGGACTGTCATCTGCGGAGCAGCGCCGGCTATCTTAAATGTAGTCTTTGCCTATATGGTGCGGGCCGAAGGGGCGTCCCTTCACGCCAGCATCGGCACCATGAGCGGATGTATCCTGAATATGATCTTAGACCCCATTTTTATCCTGCCCTGGGGCTTTAACATGGGGGCTGCAGGAGCCGGACTTGCCACCTTCCTGTCCAACTGTGCAGCCTGCCTGTACTTCCTGTCCCTTCTGTTTATCCGCAAAGGCCGTACCTTCGTTTCCATTTCTCCCCGCCACTTCCGGCTGGAGAAAAATCTGGTAACCGGCGTCTGCGCCGTAGGCATCCCCTCGGCTATCCAGAACCTGCTAAATGTTACCAGTATGACCGTGCTCAACAACTTTACTGCCGGTTACGGCGCGGATGCCGTGGCTGCCATGGGCATCGCCCAAAAAATCAATATGATGCCGATGCAGGTAGCGGTAGGCTTCACCCAGGGCTGCATGCCGATTATCAGCTACAACTACTCCGGCAGAAACTACAAGCGTATGAAGGAAGCCATCGACTTTGCCTTCCGGGCGCTGATTCCCATTATGGTAGGCATTACCGCCGCATACTTTATTTTTTCCGGCTCCTTGATCAGCCTGTTTATGAAGAACGATACCATCATCCAGTATGGAACCTGGTTCCTGCGGGGCATGTGCCTGATGCTGCCGTTTCTGCGGATGGATTTCCTTACGGTCAGCATCTACCAGTCCATGGGCGACGGACGCATCCCCTTCTTCTTCGCCATTCTGCGGAAGCTGGTGCTGGAAATTCCCATGCTGTTTATCCTGGACCGCATCGTACCCATGTATGGTCTGGCTTTTGCTCCCTTTACCGCAGAGTTGGTATTAAGTATTGCTGCTGTGGTGATGCTGCAGCAGCTGTACAAAAGGCTGGGACTGAAATAAGGCCGCAATTTCCTATAAAAAAAGAGTCCGCCTCGGCGAACTCTTTTTTATGTCAAATTCCTTCATCCAACAAAAACTCACTCAACACCACATTGCTCACATCAATCCCCAGCTCTGTCAGCTGCACCTTCGGCAGCTCCACCTTAAGAAGCCCCCGGCTTTCCAGACGCCGGATGACATCGCCGTAGACATTCCACATGTTCTGGCCGAAGCGCTCTAAAAACAGGCTTCCGTCTACCCCATCCATCAGCCGCAGGCCCAGAAACATAAATTCCTCCATCCGCTCCTCTAAGGTCAGCTCCTGAATATCCTGGGCGGCAGCCCCTGCCTGGGAAAGATCCAAAGAAAGATACTCAGCCAGATCCTCCGTATTGTGGTAACGATGATTAAATGTATAGGACGATGCTCCCAGCCCCAGCCCCAGATACTCCACGCCGGTCCAGTAGCCCTTGTTGTGGCGGCACTCATAGCCGGCTCTGGCATAGTTGGAAATCTCGTACCGGCTGTATCCGTGGGCTGCCATCAGCTCTCTGGTTAAATGATACATGGCCCGGTCTGTCTCCTCGTCCGGCAAATCCGGCAGGGCGTCCAGATTCATATCTGTTCCCTTTATGTCCCGGCCTGTCTGAATCCTCTGGTCTCCTTCATCCCTGCTGCTGCAGCCTGCACAGCCATCTTCCCCGAACCGGGCATAAAAGGGCGTTCCCTCCTCAATCATCAGGCTGTAGGCAGAAATATGCTCCGGCTTCAACATCATCACTTTCCGCAGGGTAGTTTTCCAGGAGTGGAGATCCTGCCCCGGCAGCGCAGACATCAGGTCTACATTGATGTTGGTAAAACCGGCCTGTCTGGCCCGCTGATAGCTTTTTAAAAATTCATCGTAGGAGTGAATCCGCCCCAGGTATTTCAGTTCCTGGTCATCTGCAGACTGAAGGCCGATGCTTAAGCGGTTCACCCCGCTCTGCCGGTACACCTCCAGCTTTTCCATAGTCAGGGTACCTGGATTAGCCTCCACTGTAATTTCCGCATCCTCTGCTACATCAAAGCACTCATAAAGGACAGCAAACAGCTCCTCCATCAGCTCTCCCGGCAGAATAGAGGGAGTACCGCCCCCCACAAAGATGGTGGTTACCCGGTACTGCTGAAAATTTTTCCATTGTCCGTAAATTTCTTCAATCAGCTTGTCCACATACTGCTTATACAGCCGCTCCGGCGCCGGAAACGACAGAAAGTCGCAGTAGGCGCACTTGCGGATGCAAAAGGGGATGTGGAGGTAAAGCTCCAGTTCTCTTTTATTCATCGTCCAGCTTCAGCACACTCATAAATGCTTTCTGTGGGATTTCTACGCTGCCCACCTGACGCATTCGTTTCTTTCCTTCTTTTTGCTTCTCCAACAGTTTCTTCTTTCGGGAAATATCGCCGCCGTAGCACTTGGCAAGCACATCCTTGCGCATAGCCTTTACCGTCTCCCTGGCGATGATTTTTCCGCCTACGGCTGCCTGAATGGGAATCTCAAACAGGTGGCGGGGAATTTCCTCCTTTAATTTCTCGCACATTCTACGGCCCCGCTCGTAGGCAGAGTCTGCATGGACGATAAAGGATAAGGCGTCTACCTCCTCCCGGTTAATCAGAATATCTAATTTCACCAGGGTAGACTGCTCATAGCCCTTCATGTCGTAATCAAAGGAGGCATAGCCTCGTGACCGGGATTTTAAGGCGTCGAAAAAGTCATAAATGATTTCATTCAGAGGCAGGTCATACTTTAAGAGCGCTCTGGTTTCTTCCATGTATTCCATACCCAGATAGGTTCCCCGGCGCTCCTGGCAAAGAGTCATAATCGCTCCCACAAACTCGGTGGTTACCATAATCTCTGCCCGCACAATCGGCTCCTCCATGTACTCAATTTCCGTAGGATCCGGCAGGTTGGTAGGGTTAGTCAGCTCAATCATCTCTCCGTTTTTCTTGTGTACCCGGTACACAACGCTGGGAGCCGTAGTAACCAGATCCAGGTTATACTCCCGCTCTAACCGCTCCTGAATAATCTCCAGATGCAAAAGTCCAAGGAAGCCGCATCGGAAACCAAAGCCTAAGGCAATGGAGGTCTCCGGCTCGAAGAACAGGGACGCGTCGTTTAACTGCAGCTTTTCTAAAGCCTCCCGCAGGTCGTTATACTTGGCGCCGTCTGCCGGGTAAAGGCCGCAGTACACCATAGGCGTTACCTTTTTGTATCCGGGAAGCGGCTCCTGGCAGGGACGCTTTGCATCAGTGATGGTATCGCCTACCCGTGTGTCCTTTACATTCTTGATGCTGGCCGTTACATAGCCTACCATTCCGGCGCTTAACTCATCGCAGGGGAAGAACTGGCCGGCTCCGAAATAGCCAACCTCCACCACTTCTTCCTCTGCTCCGGTTGCCATCATCCGGATGCGGGTGCCTTTCTTTACAGTGCCCTCCTTAATCCGGCAGAAGACGATGACGCCCTTATAGGAATCATACAGAGAGTCAAAAATCAGAGCCTGCAGCGGCGCCTCCGGGTCTCCTGCAGGAGCCGGGATTTTTTCCACGATAGCCTCTAACACATCCTCCACATTCAGTCCAGTCTTTGCAGAAATCCTGGGGGCGTCATGGGCCTCAATACCGATGACATCCTCAATCTCATTTTCCACCCAGTCCGGTCTGGCGCTGGGCAGGTCAATCTTGTTGATAACCGGAAATACATCCAGATCGTGGTCCAGAGCCAGGTACACATTGGCCAGAGTCTGCGCCTCAATGCCCTGGGCTGCGTCCACCACTAAAATGGCGCCGTCACAGGCCGCCAGGCTTCGGGATACCTCGTAGTTAAAGTCTACATGGCCGGGCGTATCAATCAGGTTGAAGATATATTCCTCTCCGTCCTTAGCCCGGTACACCGTCCGCACTGCCTGGGACTTGATGGTTATGCCCCGCTCCCGCTCCAGATCCATATTATCCAGCACCTGGGACTGCATTTCCCGGCTGGTGAGCAAGCCGGTCATCTCAATGATGCGGTCCGCCAAAGTGGATTTTCCATGGTCGATATGCGCAATAATACAAAAATTCCGAATCTTTTTCTGATCCACCAATGCCATAAATCAACATTTCCTCTCTTTGTGCAAACATTCTGCTTCATTACAGGCTTTTTCCGCCTGCAAACTGAACTTATAATATCATTTTTTTATTTTCCTTGCAACACCCTATCCAAAACTTCCGCCAGCACTTCCATAGCATTTTTCGCCTCCTCCGAGGTATTGTTCTGGGCTCCCACCTCCACCAGAGAGGAGCGGCCCCGCAGATGCAGATTGTACCGGAGACCCTTTAAATAAATTTTCCTGGTTACGCCGGGAAACTGCTCTGCCTCCACCTGCATCTGAAATCCGAAAGCCAGATTCTCTTTTAAATATGGATTGGGCAGATAAGAAATTTCTTCGTCCGGCGTCCGGCTCATGCCCTGGAAAAACATCAGCTTTGCCGTTGGCTTTCCATTTACCTCCGTTACCAGCCTGGTATTTTCCGGAACGCCGTCCCGGTGAAGGTCCAGCACCACCTCTATGGTAGGATGTTCCTCAAGAATCTTTGTAATCCCCTCTAAGGCGTAATTATAGGCCTTGTTCCGGTCCAGCTCCCCGCCCTGTATGTCGTATTCCGTGACATCGTGGATTACATTCCACCCCCGGCTCCTTAAAAGCTCTGCCAGATACCGGCCGTTTTCCACCACTGTGGCGTCCGGATTATCCGGCCCATAATCTGCATAGGTTTCCTGAGAGTGGGTGTGGTAAATCAGAATCTGAGGCTCCTCCGGATTTTGTTCCAGCCTAATATCTGTACCCAGAAGCTGGTCGGCCTGCATCAGCTCTCTGGGCGCTGTAGTGGAGGCGTGGACGCTGTAATATCGGTTCATAAGAAAGTCATAGTCCTGTAATTGGGCTAACTGCACTGGGATGGCGTCCCCATCTGTCCCGGCCTGAAAGCCTGCCCCTGGGCCGGATTCCACCCACAAACTTCCAAACTCCGCTCCCGCTCCTTCTGCCGCCTCTGGCTCACCGCCTGTGTTTTCAGACAAAAACAGGTATCCGTATGTATCATACGCATACCTGTATCTCTCATATATAGCATAAGCCGGATCCCGTCCCCAGTCCGGCTCCGCCCCTTTTTCCCCAGGGACAGACGCCGGATACCGCAGCTGTAAAAGAGCCAGAAATAAGGTCTGAAGCATCCACCCTAATCCGCTACTCAAACCGTACAATCTCCTTCCGAAGCCGCTTCATGATCTTCTTTTCCAGGCGGGATATGTAAGACTGGGAAATTCCCATCAAATCTGCCACTTCCTTCTGGGTCATTTCCTCTCCATCCTCATTTAACAGGCCATAGCGCAGCTCCACAATTTTCCGTTCCCTGGGTTCTAACCGGCTGATAGCCATTTTCAGAAGATTCTTCTCCGTCTCGTCCTCCAGACCCCGGTAGATGATGTCCTCATCCGTTCCTAAAATATCCGACAAAAGCAGCTCATTTCCATCCCAGTCCACATTGAGAGGCTCATCAATGGACACCTCCATCCGGGTTTTGTTGTTGCGGCGCAGATACATCAAAATCTCATTTTCAATACACCGGGAAGCGTAAGTGGCCAGCTTAATCTTCTTGTCTGCCTTAAAGGTGTTGATGGCCTTAATCAGTCCGATGGTGCCGATGGAAATCAAATCCTCCACTCCTACGCAGGTATTGTCAAACTTCTTTGCAATGTAAACCACCAGCCGCAGATTGTGCTCAATCAGCAGAGACCTGGCTTCCTTCCCCTGCTCTGTTCCCAGCCGGGCAATCATCTCCGCCTCCCGCTTGCTTTCTAACGGCGGCGGCAGAATATCCGCCCCTCCGATGTAATGAACCTCTCCCTGCTTTTGCCACAGCATCGTCTTAAAAGACGGCGCCGCCTTAAACTGAAACCGATTGGGTACTGAAACCTTTACTACCATATCCTTCTCCTCCATGTCTCTTTCTCTTTTTCCATCTTCATAATCACCTAACTGTGAAGCAGCATTTCATACTGATGCTCCGGCGACACCGGTTCTCTGCTGATACCAATCCAGGGCCGGTTCCATACCTTAACCAACTGTCCATTTTGATACACCTTCATCTCATCCATCCGAATCCCCGGCATCATCCCATAGGATTTCCCCACAGACCGATAAGGAATGTAGATTACCTGGGTCAGATGTTCGCAAAATCCGGTGCAGGCACAGGCGCTTAACACATGAACCGGCTGATGGCTGTAAGGCTCATAAAGCCGGTTTCCAGTGTCCAAAAAGGCCTCCAGTGTCCGCTCCTTTCCCTGATAGGAAAGGGTTACCTGGTAACACTGTCTCTGAAGTTCTGCCCGTTCCTGCATAAATCCCAGAACTGCCCTGCCGCCAAACCAGATTCCTGCTGCAGCCAGAAGAAGGGAAGCAAACCGCCGCTGTCCCGGCGTCCGCTCCAAAACTGAAAACGCGCCGCCTGCTGTCATACTTACCACAAGTACGGCCAAAAACCTTCTTAAGAATTCTCTCCCACACCTGGAAAAGTCAGAACGCAGCTCCGAAACCGGCCAGCCGCCAAAGGCTGCAAGCACCATAAAAGCGCCGCCGGTTCCCCAGAACAGGACAGAGCGAAACGCCGGAACCACCGCCATCAGACATGCCCACAGACTGCCTGCCAGGGCTCCGGCTGCCAGCCGTTTCACTCCCGGCCACAGCTTCAGAATCCGGCTTGCCAGACACAGCACCAGCAAATCCATCACAAAATTAACCAGAAAATACACATCCAGATAAAGTGTCACAGTCAACGCCGGCGCCTCACCTTCTGCTAAAAATCTTACGCTGTCCATTATAATGTTTCTGAAGTGCATAGTCTGTCGAAGGATGGCGGCTATCCGCCTGTTTTTAACGACAAAAAAAGACAAAATACCATGCAGGTATTTTGTCTTTCTAGTCTTTGTCCGTAATATTCGTTTCTTAAGTTTGTCCGTAAGCTCTTACCGTTTATTCTTTAAGAAATCCGGAATGTTAATCTGAGTCTGGTTGTTCAGAGGACGGAAAGTGGGCTGAACAGAGGGAGTGGGCTGAGCTGCCGCTCTGGGCGCTGCTGCCGGAGCTTCCTGCTTAGGCGCAGTAGCACTGGTCTCTGCAGTTGCAGCCACACGGGAAGCTGCGGTCTGAGTGGTATTTAAGTTCATCCCGGCAGGCATTTTCGGTTTAAAGCTGCCAAAGCCGGCCATAGCCTTGTTTACCGGAGAATTTGCACCGTGAGCGTCCAGTCCGGTAGCAATAACCGTGATGGAAGCCTCATCCTGTACATTCTCATCAAACATAGCGCCGAAGATGATGTTTGCGTCATCTCCTGCCAGCTCCTGAACATAGCTTGCAGCCTCGTTGGCCTCGATCAGGCTGATGTCGCCGGAGATATTGATGATCACATGGCTTGCACCCTCGATGGTGGTCTCTAACAGAGGAGATGCCACTGCCTGTTTTACAGCCTCAATCGCCTTGTCGTCGCCCTTAGCATGTCCGATACCGATGTGAGCAATGCCCTTGTCAGTCATAACAGTCTGTACATCAGCAAAGTCCAGGTTAATAAGACCGGGAACATTGATCAAATCTGTAATGCCCTGTACTGCCTGCTGCAGCACTTCGTCTGCCTTCTTTAAAGCATCCGGCATGCTGATGCGGCGGTCAACAATCTCTAACAGTTTATCATTGGGGATCACAATTAAGGTGTCCACGCTCTCTTTTAAATTTTCAATGCCGTTTAAAGCGTTTGTCATACGGGTCTTGCCCTCAAAGCGGAACGGCTTGGTTACTACGCCGACGGTCAGAATGCCCATATCCTTGGCAATCTTTGCAATGATGGGGGCTGCGCCAGTACCGGTACCGCCGCCCATACCGCAGGTTACGAATACCATGTCTGCGCCCTTTACTGCCTGAGCCAGCTCCTCAGAGCTTTCCTCAGCAGCCTTCTCGCCTACCTCCGGCTTAGCGCCTGCGCCAAGACCCTTGGTCAGCTTCTCACCAATCTGCATGGCAGTGGGAGCCTTGCAGAACTGCAGCGCCTGTTTATCTGTGTTGATGCCGATAAACTCTACTCCCGCAATATTTTCCTCAATCATGCGGTTTACTGCATTATTTCCTGCGCCGCCTACGCCGATCACCACGATTTTAGCTGAATTCTCTGCCTCATTTATCTTAATCTCCAACAAGACCTTGTCCTCCTTAACCTCTCTATGAAATCCACTCCGTAATACTTCTGTAATATATCCATTAAAACTAGCCTATCTAATACTATATGTGATTTCTACAAAAATATCAACTGTTATTTTGCAGAAATTCCATGTATTTTCCGCCAGGTCTATGTACTTTCTTGCACACAAACCGATAAGGTTCCAAACGCCTGCCTATTGCTGAGCCTTGGGCTTAAAAGCGTACATGGCGCTGGCATTGTTCTCATCGTAGTTGTCCAGGATAAGAGTACCGGAAAGGCCGGAAAGCTTCGGCAGCATGTCGCTTAATTCTGCGATTTTGCCGTTTAAACCCTCATTATTTCCCAGTATCACCTCAATGTCTCCCATATGCAGGGTGGCCTCTCCAAAGCTGTTGTACTGAATCTTGTCCACTGTCAGCTCATAAATGGAAAGAATCTGAGTCAGATTTAAAATCTCCTGAAAAATCTCCTCATTCTCCACCGGCAGTTTCTGATATAAAACGATGTGGCCGAACTGCAGGCCGGTAATCCAGGGAATGCCAGGCAGTTTCTGGTTGGCGCTTTCCACAACAATGCCGTCCTTATCAAAGTACATATAACTGCTCATGTAAGACACATAGCCTACCACGCTTTTTTCATAAACGATGACTTCCACCTTTGTGGGACTTTGAAACACAATCTCATAATCCTCCACAAAGGGAATCTTCTCATGCTCCTTCAGCCTGTCTCTGGCATAACAGAAAACCGTGTTCCGTCTGGCCTTATCCGGAAACAGCATCTGGATCAGCTGCTCGTCAGTGTAGCGTTCATTTCCAGTAACAGTCACTTCTGTGATGCGCAAAGAAACCATTACAATCATCAGAACCAGCGCCGCAATCACGGCGATGAGAAGTCCTGTTTTCTTTTTATCCGGTGTTGCCTGCTGCATTTCTCGCCTTATCTCCAATCTGCCGGGCAGAACTCTCCTGCCCGGCCCTGACGCTTGTTATACTAATTCAATCTCTGCTCCAACTGCCTGTAAATCCCGGCAGATGTCCTCGTAACCCCGGCTGATGTGGCGATACCCCTCCACCAGAGTTATTCCCTCTGCCGCCAGTCCGGCAGCCACTAAAGCTGCGCCGCCCCGCAGATCCCTGGCTGTCACATGGGCGCCCTTAAGGAACGGTGTTCCCTCCACGATGGCGGTCTCTCCATTTATTATAATATGCGCTCCCAGTTTCTGCAATTCCTTTGCAGTAGAAAATCTGTTTTCAAAAATCCGCTCCTGAATCCGGGAGGTGCCCTCTGCAGCCGCTGCAGCCGCCATCATCACAGACTGTAAATCTGTGGAAAAACCCGGATAGGGACCGGTGGCAAAGTCCGCTGCCTTAGGCCGCCCCTTGGACGCTGCAGAAAATCCGCCGTCTCTGACAGAAATCTCCGCTCCCATCTTTGCAGCTATCTGAATAGAAGCCGTCATATGCTCTGACGGCGCGCCGGAAAGAAAAACCTGGCCTCCGGCACATAACACTGCCCCAAGGTATGTGCCTGCCACAATCCGGTCTCCGGGAATGAAAAATTTCGTATCATTTAAAGTCCTGCCCCCGCAGATCCGAATCCGGGAGGTGCCTTCTCCTTCTATCTCTGCTCCGGCTGCTCTTAAGAACTGGCACAGGATTTCAATCTCCGGTTCCCTGGCCGCCCCCAAAAGGACGGTCTCCCCCTGGGCAAGGGCCGCTGCCATAATGATGTTTTCTGTAGCTCCCACACTGGGGTAAGTCAAATGAATCTGCGTTCCTGTCAGGCCGGCGCTGCCGGACGCCTCCGCCTGAATAACGCCGCCTTCCTCCCAGATCTTTGCTCCCAGCTTTTTCAGCCCCTTAAGATGCAGGTCAATGGGGCGGCTTCCAATCAGACAGCCGCCGGGATGGCTGGTCTGGCCGGTTCCGAAACGCCCCAGCATAGGGCCTAAAAGCATAATAGACGAGCGCATCTGCCTGGCCAGATCTTCCGGCACAGGCCCAGGATGGGCTTGGGCGGCGTCAATCACCAGGCAGTGGTCAGCCAGGGTGCAGATACACCCCAGAGAATTCAATATCCCCATCATGCAGAATACATCCTGTATGACCGGGACATTGGTAAGTACGGTAGTACCTTTATGAAGCAAAGATGCCGCCATCACTGGCAGCACCCCATTTTTAGAACCTTGTATCACAATGGTTCCGTGAAGGCGTTTCATGCCCTGGATCTGAATTACCGGCAAGCCCATATCCTCCCGCTCTATCCGTTCTATTCTATCCTATGTAAAACGCCTGAAATATGTTCCAAAGCAATTTCCGGACGGTTCTTTTCTTACCCGGCTTTCCCCGGACTCTCGCGCCGGAGCGCGTCTGCGTCAGCAGACATTTTCCTTAAGCGCAAAGTGCGCATCCCGCAGAGCGTTTTTGTTTCATAGGGCGAACTTTCCTATGAAACAAGAAGCATCGGATAAATATCCGATGGGAAACCAGATGCCCGAAACCGTTCGTTCTACTTCTCCAGTTTTATCTGATTTGATACGCTTAGGACCATCCCCATCTCCAGCATAAGAAACAGCACCGATGTGCCTCCGTAGCTGATAAACGGCAGGGTAATCCCTGTATTGGGAATGGTGTTGGTTACCACAGCAATGTTTAAAATAACCTGAATGGCGATGTGCCCCATTACGCCTACCACCAGCATAGTGCCGAATAAATCCGGCGCATTCTGTGCAATCAGCATAAACCGATAAATCATAAACAGGAAAATCAGAATGACCGACACAGCGCCGAACAGTCCCAATTCCTCACAGATGATGGAAAAAATCATATCGTTCTGGGCCTCCGGCACAAAGCCCATCTTCTGGATGCTTTCTCCCAGGCCTTTCCCGAACAATCCGCCGGAGCCGATGGCGTACAGGCCCTGGAGCACCTGATACCCTCCCTCTCTTGCATAAGCTTCCGGATTCTGCCAAACATGGATTCTGGACAACTGGTAAGGCTGCAGCAGATTGATTTTCTCCAGAAATGTGGCCAGCGGTCCGGCTGTGATGATCGCCACCACTGCAGCTGCCCCGCAGCCATAGAAGAACATATGCTTTTTACAGGCCACATACAGCATTACAAAAGCAATCCCTAAAATAATGATGCCGGAGCTTAAGTTGTTTGCCCCTACAATCACGCCGATGGGAAAGGCCAGCCCAAATACAAAGAGCATCCCTTTCCAGGTGTTTACCTTGTTGCCCATCTGGACAATCACCGCCGCTAACAGTACAATCAACGCAATCTTTACAAACTCCGTAGGCTGGAAGCTTAAAGCGCCGATTCCCAGCCACCGCTTCTTTCCGTTTACCTCGCGGCCAAACAGGGATACGGCAATCATCAGCACATAAGAAAGCACATAGGCAAAGACAGCAAACCTGGCATACCAGTGATAGTCCATTTTCGATATAATAAGTGCAAACACAAGTCCTGCAGAAGCAATTACAAGCTGCCGCATCATAAAATACCCTGCGTTGCCGTCATACTTTAACTGGGCCATGTAGGAGCTGGCGCTGTAAATCATCAGCAGCCCAAAAGCCGTCAAAAATATGATGCAGAACAGAAGGCTGTAGTCATAAAACCGCTTCGGTTTCTTTTTCTTTGCCATAGGCTTCCTCCTACAGATTTCTTACACACTCTTTAAACACATTGCCCCGCTGTTCGTAGTTGTCAAACATCCCCCAACTGGCGCAGGCAGGAGATAACAGCACGCTGTCTCCGCTGTTGGCGTAGGCTGCACATACCCGCACTGCCTCCGACATATCCTCTGCATACATAATCTCCGTAAACCCGTGGTTTCTGGCACACTCTGCAATCTTATCGCGGGTCTGCCCAATCAGCACCAGATATTTTACCTTGTCCCCAAAGGATTCAATCCACTCATCGTAAGCGCTCTGCTTGTCATAGCCGCCGGCAATTAAAACCGTAGGACCCGGCATGGCCCGAATGGCCTGAATGGCTGCGTCCGGGTTGGTTCCCTTGGAATCGTTGTAATACTTTACGCCAGAACGCTCCAGCACAAACTCAATCCGATGCTCTACTGCCTTAAATTCCTTCACTGCCTTCCGGATAAGATCCATAGGCACACCCATACGGACGCTGATGGCTGCAGCAGCCATCACATTTTCATAGTTGTGTCTTCCCAGAATCTGCAGGTCGTGAACATTCGCCACCACTTCCTTTTTTCCCTTGTCGGCATAGACGATGTCATCGCCCTCTAAATACATCCCTTCCTTCAAGGTCTGGGTGCTGGAGAAGAAAAATACCTTCGGTTTTAAATCCTCCTGCTCTCCAAACTCCTTCAATACCGGGTCATCATAGTTTAAGATAACCCAGTCTTCCTCTGTCTGGTTTGCAGTAATCCGCTTCTTAATCTCAATGTAGTTTTCCATGGTGCCGTGACGGTTCAAATGGTCCGGCGTAATGTTTAAGACAGCGCTGACATTAGGACGAAAATCCATAATCGTCTCAAGCTGGAAGCTGGAAACCTCCGCCACGGTCACAGACTCGTCTGTGGTTTCCAGGGCAGTCTGCGTGTAGGGAATTCCAATATTTCCCACCACAAATACTTCCTCATAAAAGGTCTTCATAATCTCCCCGGTAAGCGCCGTTGTCGTGGTTTTTCCGTTCGTACCGGTAATCGCTGCCAGCTTTCCTTTTGCCACATGGTAAGCCAGCTGAATCTCACTCCAGATAGGGATTTTCGCCTCGTCCAGCACTGCCACAAAGGGGGCGTCCAGGGGGATTCCCGGACTAATGACCGAAAGCTCTACGCCTAATAAGTCTGTCCTGTTCAGTTCCCCTAACACCACTGTCAGATGGCTTTTTTCTTCAAATTTATCCTTAATGGCTTCTGCGTCCAGGTCTTTATTGCTGTCATAAAGCACCACATCCCCGCCCATCTGAAGCATCAGATTTGCCGCTGCAATGCCGCTTTTTCCGGAACCTGCTACTAACACTTTCTGACTGCTCATGTATTTTTCCTCCTAATTTCATCATAAGCCCAGATATGCTACCAGGCAAAGAATAGCCGTGGTGATGGAGAACACAGCCACAACCCTTGTTTCAGACCATCCGCACAGTTCAAAATGATGGTGAATCGGCGCCATCTTGAAAATCCGTTTTCCATGGGTAGCCTTAAAATAGGTTACCTGCATAATAACGGAAAGCACCTCCACCAGATAAATCAGTCCCACAACAGGGATAAAAAACGGCATCTGCATCATAAAGGCACTGGCTGCCACAAAACCGCCCAGCGCCAGAGACCCGGTGTCTCCCATAAATACCTTGGCCGGGTACACATTAAACAGCAGAAAGCCCAGCAGGCTTCCCACCACAGCTCCGGTGATAGGGCTGATGCCGGCGTCCTCGCCGATAGCTACAATAGTCATAAAGGTTGCCACCAGAATGGTAACGCTGGTGCACAATCCATCCAGTCCGTCTGTAAAATTAACCCCATTGTCAGTACCCAGCACTACAAAGAATAAGAAGGGCACAAACAGAATGCCTGCATTTAAGAACAGGCCGTTTTCAAATCCGCCGGTAAAGGGAATCAGCATTTCTGTGCTTACTTCCCCGGAGTTCCACAGGTAGTAGGCAAACACACCGGTAATCACAATCTGTCCTGCCAGCTTCTGCTTGGGATTTAAGCCCTCGGAACGCTTCATGACAATCTTGATGTAGTCGTCCAGAAATCCTACAATGCCGAAGCCTACGGTCATAAACAGAACCGGAATAATCTTCGGGTAGTCCTTAATGTAGAACAGGGAAGTAATGACAATACTGGAAAGAATTACCAGACCGCCCATAGTAGGGGTTCCCTGCTTCTTTAAGTGGGCCTGGGGACCATCGTCCCGAACCTGCTGGCCGAATTTCAATTTGTGCAAAAACGGAATTACGATGGGGCAAAGCAATGCGCTGATGGCAAATGCTATAATAATCGCTAGTATCGTTTCATTGATCATGGTGCAGCTCCTATCAGATATGTAATCTTCTGTGTTGTCAGGCATGAAAAGACGATTGCTCCGTGCACCGTCGCTTGACGGCTTTTCATCTTCATAGTATACGCCTTTTTAACTGAATAATCAACTACCGTTTCCAGGCTCCGATGTACTTTCTTCCTCCGTTTCCTCTATTCCCAGATAAGGCAGGATATTCTTAAAAATATCAGCAATAACCGGGGCGGCGATGGTTCCGCCGTAGTAAACTCCCTGCGGCTCGTCAATGGTGATCAGGGCAATCACCTGAGGATCGTCTGCCGGAGCAAAGCCGATAAAAGAAGAAATATACTTTTTCAGACTTCGCGGCAGTTTTTCCGAAGTAGCGGTTTTTCCGCCAATCCTGTAACCGGAAAGTTTCGCCTTGTTCCCGCTTCCCTCCGCCACCACCTGTTCCAGCACAAAACGCATCTGAGCACTAGTCTCCTCCGATAAAATCTCATCTCCCTCCGGATAGGAAAACCGGTGCACCACTGTCTTATCTCCATTCGTCACCTTCACACCAAAATGAGGGGTTACCCGGCGGCCGCCGTTAATAATGGAAGACGCAGTGGTAATAAGTTGAATCGGCGTGATCTGAAAGGACTGGCCGAAAGAAACCGTAGCCAGCTCCACCAGACCCATATTTTCCTTCCGATGCATAATGGTAGCCGCTTCTCCCGGCAGGTCGATGCCGGTCTTTTTTCTTAAGCCGAACTGCTCAAAATACCGGTAATAATTGTCTATTCCAAGCCGCTGTCCCACATCGATAAACACCGGATTGCAGGAGTTCATGGCTCCCTGGAGAAAGGTCTCGCCACCGTGTCCGCCTACCTTGTGACAGCGAATCTTCCGATCCTCCACCACCCGGAAACCGGGACATGAAAAGGTGTCTTCCAGTTTCACCACACCCGCCTCCAAACCGGCGGCAGCCGTAATAATCTTAAAGGTAGAGCCTGGCTCATAGGTATCGTTGATGGCGGGATTCCGCCACATCTGGTTTAACAGCTCCTGCTTCTCCTTAGAAGAAATCCCGGCGGGAGCTTCCGTATTTAAAGTAAAGGGCTCGTTTAGGTTAAATTCCGGCACATTGGCCATAGCCATGATTTCTCCATTTTTTGGATTCATCACAATGACGGAAACCTGCCTGGCCCCTTTCCGCTCCATGGTTTCATAAGCGGCCTGCTCTGCGTACTGCTGAATATTTACGTCCAGGCTGATGTGAAGGTCGTTTCCCGAAACCGGCTCAATCCGGTCCTCAAAGGCATTGTCAATCTCCACTCCTGCTGCATCGGTCATAGTAAGAATCGTGCCGTTAATTCCTTTTAAATAAGGCTCATACTCCACCTCCAGTCCGATGATTCCCTGGTTGTCTCCGCCGGTAAAGCCAAGCACCTTAGAAGCCAGGCTGTCGTAAGGATAGTATCGTTTATAGTCCTCGTCCACCTTCACCCCGGCCAGCTTCCGGTTCCGGATCCGGTCTCCTGTTTCCTTATCTACATTGGTGCGGATAATCTCACGGGAACTGCGCTTCTCCACCTTTTTCCGCACATCTGCCTCGGCCATATCCAGTTCTTCACACAGGATGCGGATCACTTCCTCCCGGTCCTTTACCTGGTTATAGATTACCGAAATGGTGCAGACCGTCCGGTTGGTGGCAATCACCTTTCCCTTGGCGTCTACAATATTTCCCCTGGCCGCCTTGATGGTCCGCTCCCGCTGGTGAAGATCCTCCGCCATCTGACTGTAATATTCAGCCCGGTGCAGCATCAAATAGGCAAGCCGTCCTATCAGTCCCACTGCGCATAAGCTCAGCAGAAGAAACAGAACGGCTGTTTTTTCCCTGTGACGGGTATGGCTGGATCTCATGGCCGGCTCCTGAAGATTTATTGCTATACTATATGAGCCAGGCCGGATTTTAGAACGATATTACTGTACCAAAGGCGCAATGGTCTCTGGCCGTCCCGGCTGATCTCCTATGGGGCCGCCTGGCTGGGGAGGCACATAAGACGGGCCGGTTTCGTCTGCCGGCGCCGTTCCCCTGGTGGGGGCATTCTCATCTGCCTCCGTTTCCCTGGCTTTTGTAGTTTCCTTTGCTCTTGCAGTCTCAGCCGCTTTCGTGGTTTCTCTTTCCCTGGCGGTTTCCGGCTCTGTCTCCCGAACTGCCGGGGCCGTAGTCTCCGGCTCTTCATTTTCCGGAGCCGCCACCGTTTCTTCTGGATAGCTGTCCTCAGAGCCGTCCGGCAAAACGCCTGGAATGCCGGAATCCTCGCTGTAATCTATGTACTCCTCAGTCTCATATACCTTGGTCTCCAGCTCCTGAGCAGGCTGCAGGCTGGAGTTATCGGTAATGCCCTCCTCCTGGGGAAGCTGCCCTGTCACCGCAGAATCCTCTGCTTTTGTTTCCACTGCCGGAAAAATATTCAAGTAAGGCAGAATATCCTGCATGATCTTCTGGAATACCTGGCTGGCGTAGGTGGAGTGGGCCTGTTCCTCTACAAACGGCTCGTCTACTACTACATACAGCAGAATCTGGGGATCATTGGCAGGAGCAAATCCGCAGAAGGAAAGCAAGTACCTTCCCTGCTTACGAGGCAGCTTCTCTGCCGTACCGGTCTTTCCGCCAATCTCATAGCCTGCCACAGCAGCAGCCTTACCGGTTCCCTCTGACACCGTGCGGAACAGGGCGTTTCGGATAATACTGCTGGTAGACTCAGATACCGTCTCCCGCACCAGCTTAGGCTCTACCTTTTTCACAACAGATCCCTGCTCATTTAAGATCTGCCGCACCACATGAGGCTCATAGTAGGAACCTCCGTTGATGACAGAGCTGAAAGCCGCCGCCATCTGAACCATGCTGACATTAAATGTCTGACCAAAGGAACTGGTAGCCAGATCCACCGGCTTCATGGTCTCCTCATCATAAACCAGATTGGAGGTATCTGCCTCGCCAGGCAAATCAATGCCGGTTTTGGTTCCGAAACCAAACAGCCGCTGATACCGGGTAAAGGTAGATACGCCGGTTTTTGCTGCAATCTGCATCATGGCGTCGTTGCAGGATACCATCAAAGTCTCCGCCAGACTCTGGTTCTGATGGCCGCCCTTGGAGAAAGCAGTACACTTGATAAAATGGCCGCCTACCTCCTGATAACCATCGCAGTAGAATGTATCGTTGGGACTGATAATGCCTTCTTCCAGGGCTGCCGCCACAGTGAAAACCTTGGCAGGAGAACCTGGCTCATAGCTGTCGCTGATGCAGTAATTTCTCCACTCCTGGTTCCATGCCACCTGAAGTCCCAGGGAATGCACCTCGTCCTCCGTATAATACTGAGGCACCTGATCTTCCTCAATGGTGGATTTATCCGTATTCCGATGCTTTCTCTTGTAATCGTCTACTGCCTCTTTTGTACCCAGGGCCCGGATTTCATCTTCTGTATAGCGGTCCGACACCTGCCGGGGATTGTTTAAATCAAAGGTATGGTTGCTGGCCATAGCCAGAATTTCGCCATTATTGGGATTCATGGCTACCACCCCTACATTTTTAGAGCCTGGCTCGTTCATCCACTCTGCAATCCGCTTCTCCACCACATTCTGAATATTTACATCAATGGTGGACACCACTGTGTCGCCATTGACTGCAGATTTGATCACCCGTTCTAAGTTGGAATCATCGTTTAAGTAGCCGTACTCCCGTCCATTGGTTCCGATAAGAGCATCGTTGTAGGACTGTTCAATACCGCCGTTTCCGCTTCCGCCATCGCTGGTGGCAAAGCCGATTACATTGCAGGCCAAAGAATTATAAGGGTAAACCCGCTTATATTCATCCTCAAACCAGACGCCGTACACCCGGGCTTTGGAATCCTTCTTGGCGTTGGCCTGGTTGGTCTCTGTCTTTAAGGTCTCAAAGGCCTCTTTCTGGTCGTAGCTTAGCTGTCTGGCATACCGCAGATACCGTTTTTCCGGATTGGCAGTAATCTTGGTTCGGATGTCGTTTCCGTCAAAGCCAAACACACTCACCAGGGCGGTGATCGTCGGCTCTAAGTAATTCTCTGCATCCGACATAATCTGCCGCGGGTCGATGATTAAGTTATACACTTTTTCCGTAGTAGCCAGATAGGTTCCGTTCCGGTCCACAATATCCCCCCGCCGGTAAGGCAGCACCCGGCTGTCATACTCCTGCTGGGACAAAACAATCTGATTATAGCTGTCCTGGTTGGTCTCCACAATATCGTAAAGCACATAAATTAAAGCAAACAAAGCCAGCGTAATCACGATAACCGTGATGGCCAGCTTTTCCTGCATATATTTGGTTATAACACGCCGTTTGCCGGACTCCCGGCTCGGCTTCCGCTTTCTGTCACTGTTGGCGTTTTGGGATGTCCTCATACTGTCTTACATACTCGCTTTCCGTTTTGTCGTAGAGAATCACCTGGTCTTTGTTGGCATATAACATTCCCAGCTCCTCCGTAGCCACCTGATAAATGTGATCCAGATCAATATCCGTATTGATTCTGGTCTGCAGTGCGTCGTTCTCCGATTTTAACTTTTCCAACTGCTGTTCCAGCACCTCAATGTTGTGGATTCTTCCGGTGATGGAAGACTGCACCTGCAGATAGCTTACACAGATATACAAAGCGAACGCTGCCGCAACCGTCAGCATCAACACATAGGGAAGATCCATCTGAAGCGCTTTTTCCTGATTGCGTCTTACTCGCCGCTGCATTCTTTGATACTGCTGAGTCTGCCGTTCCAGACGAACCGCTTTCCGCTGCCGCTCCTGGGCTGCAGTTCTTTCAGGCACTGCCGCCTGGGCTGCACTTCCGTATACATATGCCTGTCCGCTTATTCTGCGTCCTGCCGCCATATTCTCGACCTCCCTTTCCCATTTCTCCGGCCTGAAAGCCGGGATACTTTTGTATATTTTTTAATCCTGATTCCGCTCAAACACACGGAGCTTAGAGCTTTTAGACCGTTTGTTTGCTGCGATTTCCTCCTCTGACGGCACAATCGGCTTTCTTGTAATGACCGTGCCTTTGCTTTTCTTTCCGCACATGCACACCGGAAATGTTTTGGGGCAGATGCAGGGATTTTCGTTTCTGCGAAACGCATTTTTTACCATCCGGTCCTCTAAGGAGTGGAAGGTAATGATGCTTAAACGGCCTCCCGGATTTAACCGGTCAACCATCCGGTCAATGGAGTTGTTTAAAACATCCAGTTCGTGATTCAGTTCGATACGGATAGCCTGAAAGGTCTTCTTGGAGGGATGTCCTCCCACTGCCCGCACCTTGGCCGGAATTGCCGCCTTGATAATATCGTTTAACTCTCCGGTAGTCTCAATAGGCTTTTCCTGTCTGCGCATCACAATGTGCTTTGCAATATTTTTTGCAAACTTGTCCTCGCCGTAATCCCGGATTATCCGGTACAGCTCCGACTCGCTGTAGGTATTTACAATATCTGCAGCAGTCTGAGGATTCCGCTGGTCCATCCGCATATCCAGAGGAGCGTCTTCCCGGTAGGTAAAGCCCCGCTCCACAGTATCCAACTGATAGGAGGATACGCCTAAATCCAGATAGATGCCGTCCACCTTTCCAATGGAGAGCTCATCCAGCACTGCATCGATATTCTCATAGTTGCTTCTTACAATCGTTACTCTGGAACCGTACTCTTTAAGCCGCTCCCCGGCTGCCCGGATTGCGTCTGCATCCTGGTCAATTCCAATCAGACGCCCTGTATCTCCCAGACGGCTGCACACCTCCCAGGCATGTCCGCCTCCTCCCAGAGTGCCGTCCACATAGATGCCGTCCGGCCGGATAGCCAGACTGTCTACGGTCTCCTCCAATAAAACGGATTTATGTTCAAATGCCATGCTAAATACCAAGACCTTCCATGTTTTCTGCGATTTCGTCCATATCGTCATAGGTGTTGGAAGCGTTCCAAACCTCCCGGCTCCAGATTTCAATCCGGCTGCCTACGCCTACCAAAACCGCATCCTTGTCAATCTTTGCAAACTCTCTCAGCACTGCCGGCAAAAGAATCCGTCCCTGCTTGTCTACTTCGCAGGTAGTGGCGCCTGCAAGGAAAAAACGGGAGAACTTTCTGGCGTTGGCATTGGTAAGAGGCAGGGTATGAAGCTTTTCTTCCAGGGCTTTCCACTCTGTATTTTCATACACAAACAGACAGCCATCCAGTCCCTTCGTCACAACGAACTCCTCACCCAGTTGTTCTCTGAATTTGGAGGGGACAATCAGTCTGCCTTTTGCATCTACCGTATGATTGTATTCACCCATGAACATAACAATCACCTGCCACCCTAATGTACCACATTTGTACCATTACCTACCACTTTGCTCCACTTTTCACCACTTGTATGTTTATTTTAGTATAAGAGCAGGAAAATAGCAAGGAAAATTTAAGAAAAAAAGAAGGCGTCTGCAAGTTTTGCAAACGCCTTCTAAATATGCTACTGTTCTGTTTTTTCTGTACAAGATATAGTTTTCCGTTTCCGGTAGTGATACAGTAAAACTGCCGCAGCAGCCAGAGACAGCACCAGAGACAGGGCCTGAGACACCGGAATTCCAGTTCCAAACAAAATCAACTGGTCGGTCCGCAGTCCTTCAATCCAGAATCTGCCCAAACCATAGCCGAAAAGATAGATAGCAAGCATCTCTCCGTCAAACTTCTTCCGTTTCCGATACCACAGCATGAAGCAGAGAAGTCCCAGATTCCAGAGAGATTCATAGAGGAAGGTGGGATGAACCTGAATGTACTCCACTCCGTTCTCTACAATTTTGTGGCTTAACACATCCTCATTCAGCATGTTGGGATTCACCAGGGAAAGCTTAATCCGCATGGCAAGGAGGCTGTCTGTGTAGCCGCCGAATGCCTCTGTATTAAAGAAGTTTCCCCACCGTCCGATAATCTGGCCGGTTACCAGTCCCAGCACGCCGCTGTCCGCCATGGAGAAAAAGGACTGCTTCCTGATTCTGGTAAACACGGTCAAAGTCAGCACTGCGCCAATAACGCCGCCGTAAATAGCCAGCCCTCCTGCCCGCAGATTAAAAATCTGCAGCAGATTATCCTTATAATAATCCCACTCAAACATCACATAGTAAAGCCTGGCTCCGATTATGGAAAAAATAATTCCGTACAGTGCAAAATCCAGGTACAGCTCCGGATCCTGCCCCCTCCGTCTGGCGTCCCGCTGAGCCACCCAGATTCCCGCCAGCATCCCCAGGCCAATGATAATGCCGTAATAGGCAATGTCAAACCCAAACACGGTAATGTGATTCTTCAAATGCTCGATTTCCATGCCAAGATGGACAAAGCTGATGTCTGTTCCTTCCATAGTTTCCACTCTTTTCCTTCTTATATTTGCATACAGCATAGAATCTTATGATGCAGATTCTATGCTACAATACATCGAAGGGAAAATCAAGTAATTCTTAAAACAGAAACACAACCTGCTCTCCCTCCGGATTCTCTGAAAAGATGCTGATATAAGGCGCCTCCGTCCTCACTATGTTTAGGAAAAGTAAGAAAAGGTAGTTTACAATTCCCCTATTACTGTGTATAATAGGGAAGTTATAAAGCCTTGGAGATGTAGCGAAGCGGCCGTAACGCGGCGCACTCGAAATGCGTTTGTCGGTTCATCCCGGCACGAGGGTTCGAATCCCTCCGTCTCCGCTATAAAACCCTTGAGAAATCAAGGGTTTTCTCATTGTATTCTCTTTATACTCTAGCGTTTTTGTTTCATAGGGCGAACTTTCCTATGAAAAAAACTGCTCTACGCCGTCAGCCAGGCCGTTGCCCAGATTATCCAGGGCGGCGGCGGAGTGGCCGGAGGCCTTGTCTCCCAGCTCGATGTCGATGGACGGCACCGTAGAGAAGGAAGTCTGGGTCAAATCCATCTCCATCTTTCCGTTGGAAAACACCTTGGCGCCCACACCTTTCAAGCCTGCCAGCAGGCTGTCGCCCAGGGCGTGATGCTCCTGCCAGTGAGATGCCACCGGCTCCATGGCACGGTAAGATTCCACACCTGGCACACTCATGTAGAACACCCCTTTGTCGCTGGAGGTAGAATCCCAGTGAAGGGCAATATGGCAATCTGCCATGTTATTGGCGATTACGGTTCTGGCTATGTTGTCCAACTGAACATCGTCCGTCTCCCGGATCATCAGCACATCAAATCCGCGGGCCAGCAGCTTATCCTTCAGCACCTTAGCCATAGCCAAAGTCACCTCTGCCTCTGGAGTGCCGTCTGCAAAGGTCATGCCGCTGGACACTGCCACTGCACTGGTGGCTCCTGCTCCTGTAGTGCCTCCGGTCACCTTCGGAGTTCCGTCCGGATGGCACTGAGTCTTTACGCTGCTGCCGCCTTTGGTGCCATGGCCAGCATTGACGCACACTACCTTGCCTTTCCGGTTCTCCCCTTCTGCCCGGTACATTACTGCCTTGCCGGAATTGATCTTGGAAAAATCAGCGTACTTCCAGTCTCCGTTTAATCCCACCTGGCTGGAAGAAGCGGCTGCAGAAGCTGTCACTGTTTCAGAAACCTCCGGTTTTTCTGTAGTCAGATACCGGGATGCCATATAACAGGTCTGTCCCTGATATTCCACCTTGCTCCAGAAGTCGCTGTAGCCGGTACGATGCAGCTCAGCCCCGGAATTTAACCGGGTCACAATTTCAGCTCCCGGCTGTGGCTCCTTCCGCACATTTACATTTGCGGCATTGACATAGACCTTCTCATCCCGGTTTTCCATAACCGGAGCAGTCTCTCTTGTAGTCTCCACCTCTTTTACACTGATGCCTGCCGTGGATGTTTCAGCCTGGCTCTCTCCAGACGCCTCATCAGCCGGATTTTTCTGCATCGCCTCTGCAGCCTCCAATCCTGCCGGCACCTCCACCTTCTCATACTTTTGACAACCAACCGCAGCCACAGAAACAGCCGTCAGAACAGCCGCCATCCATATTTTCTTTCTCATTTCAGAATCGTACCTCCGCCTACCACATAATCTCCGTCATAAAACACCACGGCCTGGCCTGGAGTCACCGCCCGGACCGGCTCTAAAAACCGGCATTCCACCCGGTCATCACTCATCTTCCGAATCTCACAGGGCGCTCCCTTGTGGGCATAACGAATCTTGGCAGTTACCGTCACAGGTTCTTCGCCCAGGCCCTCTATTGCCATCCAGTTCAGTTTATCACATACCAAATAATCCGTAAACACATCCTGGCCTTTTCCAATAACCACTTCATTGGTCTCCGGCCGGATTTCCACCACAAAAGCCCGCTCTCCCATAGGAAGTCCCAGACCTCTCCTCTGTCCGATGGTATAGTGGGTAATGCCTTCATGCTGTCCAATCACCTTCCCCTGCAAGTCCACAAAATTTCCGGGGCCTGGCAACCGGGAGGTCTGATTCTCAGCCGCCATCTGTTCCTCAATAAAACGGGCGTAATCGTGGTCTGGAATAAAACAGATTTCCTGGCTGTCCGCCTTGTGGGCCACATTCAGTCCCAGATCCTGTGCCATCTTCCGTATCTCATCCTTCGTGTAAGCCCCTACCGGCATCAGGGTACGAGAAAGCTGCTCCTGGGTAAGATTGTAGAGGGCATAAGTCTGATCCTTTGCATCTGCAGCAGACTTTCGCAGGGTATAGCGGCCATTTGGCAGCCGCTCCACCCTGGCGTAATGTCCAGTGGCAATGTAATCTGCTCCAATGGCCATACTGCGGGTCAAAAGGGACTCCCATTTCACATACCGGTTGCAGGCAATACAGGGATTTGGGGTACGCCCCTGAAGATACTCCTCCACAAAATAATCCATCACATGCTGCCTGAATTCCCGCTTAAAATTCATCACATAATAAGGGATCTCCAGTTGATACGCCACCCGGCGGGCGTCCTCCACTGCGGAAAGGCCGCAGCATCCGCCGTTTTCCTCCAGGACTATTTCTTCCTCGTCCTGCCAGATCTGCATGGTGACGCCGATGACATCGTACCCCTGCTGCGACAGCAACCAGGCGGCCACCGAGGAATCGACGCCGCCTGACATGCCTACTACTACTCTTTTTTTATTTCCTGACTGATTCAATATTCTTCTTCCTCTTCGTGCTCGCTGATGTCGCTCTTTGGCTGCACCAGCCCTTCAATCTCAATGCCGTTTTTCTGGGCATAATCCCAAAGTGCGGCATGGATGGCTTCCTCTGCTAACAAAGAACAGTGTACCTTAACCGGAGGCAGTCCGTCAAGAGCTTCCATCACGGCTTTGTTGGTAACTTTCATGGCCTCCTGAACAGATTTTCCCTTTACCAGCTCTGTAGCCATACTGCTGGTAGCCACAGCCGCTCCGCAGCCGAAGGTTTTAAACTTTACATCCCGGATGATCTGGTTCTCATCGATGTCCAAATAAATGCGCATAATGTCGCCGCACTTTGCATTTCCCACCGTACCCATACCGCTGGGATTATCTATCTCTCCTACATTTCTGGGATGCTCAAAATGATCCATTACTTTTTCTGTATACATAATTATTTTCTCCTGGCAAAATATTTTTATTTATTCTTCATAAAGTCTTCGTAAAGAGGCGACATATTCCGCAGCCGTTCCACCACCGTCTTGATGGTATCCACCACATAATCCATTTCCTCTTTTGTGTTTTCCTCACTTAAGGTAAGCCGCAGAGAGCCGTGGGCAATCTCATGGGGCAGGCCGATGGCTAACAGCACATGGGACGGATCCAACGAGCCGGAGGTACAGGCCGAACCGCTGGAGCCGCAGATTCCCTTACTGTCCAGCAGAATCAAAAGAGACTCTCCCTCAATAAACTGGAACGCCAGATTCACATTGTTTGGAAGCCGTCTTGTCCGGTGGCCGTTGACCCGCACATAAGGGATCTCCGCCATCACCCGGCTGATTAAATAATCCCGCAGCCTGGCCTCCTTAATCGCCCGCTCCTCCATGGATCCTGCAGCCATTTCTGCAGCCTTTCCAAAGCCTATAATGGCAGGAACATTTTCCGTACCTGCCCGGCGTTTCCGCTCCTGAGCGCCGCCGTGAACAAAGGAACGAATCTTTACTCCCTTGCGGATATACAAAAAGCCAATGCCCTTCGGCCCATTGATCTTATGGCCGCTGGCGCTTAACATACCGATGTTTAAGTCGTCTACATGGATAGGCAGATGGCCGTAGGCCTGGACTGCGTCAGTGTGGAACAGGATTCCGTGCTCCTTTGCAATTTCACCGATTTCTTTCACCGGCTCAATGGTGCCGATCTCATTGTTGGCAAACATGATCGTGATTAAGATGGTGGTTGGCCGGATGGCCTTTTTCAGCTCCTCCAGCTTTACCGTTCCGGTCTCATCCACATCCAGGTAAGTCACCTCAAACCCATGCTTTTCCAGGTACTGGCAGGTGTGCAGCACTGCATGATGCTCCACCTTACTGGTAATGATGTGATTGCCCTTGTCCCGGTATGCCTCAGCCGCAGCCTTGATGGCCCAGTTGTCCGCCTCCGTGCCGCCTGCCGTAAAATAAATTTCCTCTGTTCTGGCCCCAATGGTAGAGGCAATCGTCTCTCTTGCCTTTTGCACCGCTTCCTTCACCGGCGCAGAAAAATCATAAACGGAAGAAGGATTTCCGTAATATTCTGTAAAATAGGGCAGCATGGCCTCCACCACCTCTGGACGAGTTCTGGTGGTCGCCGCATTGTCCAGATAAATCTGCTGTTTCATCTATCATCAATCCCCTTTCTGGAATCAGTTTTCTTGCATCTGTATTATAACTCTTATTTCCTAGTATTTCAATATGAATTAGGAATTATTCCTGTTTTTTTCCAGAAACATCCAGGTTCCTGTCATAAGATAGTTTATGCAAATCCAGGAGGAGAGGCATCCCCTTAAGAGCAAAGAGTAGTGTGCATCCGCCAGAAGTCTTTTATTTTATAGAGCGCAACTTCCTAAAAATAGAAAAACAGGGCCTTCCCTCAATTCGGGGAAAGCCCTGTCCTTCATGCTGCCACGGAGTATTATGCCAGTACCTGCGGTAACCACAAACTGAACGCCGGCACGAATGTAATCAGAAGCAGAGTCACAATCATGCACAGATAGAAAGGAAAGGTTGCCTTTACAACCTTCTCCATAGGCAGCTTTGCCACTGCCGAACCAATAAACAGCACTGCGCCAACCGGCGGAGTTAAGAGGCCGATACCACAGTTTAATACTACGATGATACCGAACTGTATCGGATCGATACCGATGGAAGTTGCAATCGGCAGCAAAATCGGCGTCGCAATCAGAATAATGGGAGCCATATCCATGATGCAGCCCAGCACCAGCAGGATCAGGTTCAGCATCAGCGCCAGAATAATCGGGTTGCTGGTCAGTCCGGTAATGGCGCTTGCAGCCAGTTCCGGCACATGGAGTCTGGTTAAGCAGTAACCAAAAATGGAAGAGGTTGCAATCAGAATCAGTACAATGGACAGGGTTTCCACACTCTCCCCCAGCACTCTCCAAACACCTTTCCAGTCAAGGCCTTTATAGATATACAGACTGACGATCAGGCTATAGATAACAGCGATTGCTGCAGACTCGGTTGCAGTAAACACACCGCAAACAACGCCTACTACTACAATC
The DNA here is from genome assembly GCA_951800645.1 of uncultured Eubacteriales bacterium. Taxonomy (GTDB): domain Bacteria; phylum Bacillota; class Clostridia; order Lachnospirales; family Lachnospiraceae; genus Brotaphodocola. Next base: position 48,753 of record CATOIK010000004.1, read on the forward strand.
AGTACGGCAGCCAGCGCCCAGAAGGATACGCTTAACTGCTTCAGCAGATTCTTCATGCTGAATGGCTCACCCTTGGGATAATTGTGCTTTACAGACAAAATATAGGAGCCTATCATCAGAGAGCCTGCCAGCAGCGCGCCCGGTATGTAACCAGCCAGGAACAGGCTTCCTACAGAGATACCGCCTGCAGTGGTAGCGTAGATAACCATATTATGGCTGGGAGGAACCAGCAGACCCTCACAGGAAGAAGTGATGGTTACCGCAGTCGAAAAGTCCGCATCGTAACCCTGGTCTACCATCATCGGAATCAGGATAGAACCCAGGGAAGCAGTATCTGCAGACGCAGAACCGGAAATGCCGCCGAAGAAATAGGACGCTACGATGTTTACCATCGCCATACCGCCCCGCATCCAGCCTACGCAGGCGTTTGCCAGAGCAATCAGCTTCTCAGAAATACCGCCGGTGCCCATCAGCGCGCCCATTACGATAAAGAACGGCACTGCCATCAGACTGAAGGAACTGATGCCCTTTACCATCTGCTGGCAGACAGTAGTCAGTGGAAGTCCCTGGCTAAACAAACAAAGCACAGAAGACAGCGCCACCGCATAGGCGATGGGAAACCGCAGAAAGATCATAATAAAAAAGCTGGCAAGAAGAACCACGATTGCCATAGTATTTACATCCATTTTTTACGCCTCCTCTCCGAGAGCCAGATTCTTCACATGATTGTAAAGGGCTTCCAGCTCAAAAATCACCATTGCAATTCCGGCCAAGGGAACCGGGAAATACATCCAGAACCGGGACACAGACGGCATGCTGACATAGGTGCCTCTGGAACCAATCTGTACTGCGTACTGCCATCCTACCACAATCATAATTACAGCCAGGATCATCACGCACAGGTCAGAGAAAATGTCCAGGCTCTTTACCAGCTTTTCCGGCATGTACTTATCCAGTGCCGTCATGCGGATGTGAGCGCCTCTGCGGATAGCCAGCGCTGCAGAAAGTACCGCCATATAAGACATACAGGTAAGCACCACTTCCTCGGACCAGGCCGGGTCGGGAATGAAAGAAACATAGCGTCCTGCTACGGACATACAGGTAATAAGAATGTCTGCCACTAAGAGCAGTTTGCAGAGAAACATAACAAACTGATAAACATGGTCGTAAACCGGCTTCAGCTTGTCAACAGATGCAAAAAATCCACTCATAATGTAACCCCTTTCTTTTCTTTAATTTTTGCAGATGACACACATGGGCAGCTGTGTACTTTCATATTATATAGAATATGGTTAAAAAACAATTAAGGGAATATAAAGAAAGCCGCCAAAAATGTTTATAATTTCTTTATACAGTTTTCAGCCTTTCACATCAAGAGCAATTCGCCCTCAAAGGCTGTGTATCCGATTCATAAGGCCATATCCTCCCCCATACACTGTAGCAATATCTTCTTTTCTGGAGAAACGATGAATCCCCTGCAAAAACTTTCCCCGAAAAAACAGGCGTTTCTCGCCAGCACTTTGCTGCTTACAGCCACCGGCTTTCTCTGCCGGGTGCTGGGCTTTTTTTACCGCATTTTCCTCTCCCGCACCATCGGTGCAGAAGGGCTTGGTATCTACAATATGGTGCATCCGGTGTTCGGCATCTGTTTCGCCTTATGCGCCGGTTCCATCCAGACCGCCCTCTCCCAGTACATCGCCGCCCACGCCGCCCAGGGACGGAAAATCTTTTATACAGGCCTTTCTCTCTCCCTGTCCATGTCCTTTTTCCTGGCGGCCCTGATCTGCCAGAATTCAGAGTTTCTGGCATCCCGGTTTTTGATGACGCCCCAGTGCGCCTCTTATCTGCCGGTTATGGGCATCTCCGTACCTTTTGCCGCCCTCCATGCCTGCATCAACGGCTACTACTACGGAATGCAGAAATCCAGGGTTCCCGCCTTCTCCCAGGTGGCAGAACAGGTGGTACGGATGACGCTGGTCTTTCTGCTGACCGGTTTTTTAAGCGCAAATGGCCGCCCTGTTACAGTTCACCTGGCCGTTACCGGACACCTCATCGGAGAAGTGGCTGCCGCCGGATTTACCCTGTTCTGCATGGCGATATTTCCGCCCCAGAAACGGCACGATGGGGGGAACAGCTCTGCTGCCCTCCTCCCCCTTTTGTCCCTGGCCCTGCCCCTTATGGGAAACCGGCTGGTTTTAAACCTCTTAGCCAGCGCAGAAGCCATCTGGATTCCCAACCGGCTGCAGATGTCGGGACTTACCGGTTCCGACGCCTTTGCCGTCTACGGCGTCCTGACCGGAATGGCCCTGCCCTTTATCCTCTTTCCCTCCGCCATCACCAACTCCATGGCGGTACTTCTGCTGCCCAGCGTAGCCCAGGCCCAGGCAGAAGGAAACCAAAAAAGCATCGCCGCCTGCATCGCCCTCTCCCTTCGCTATAGCCTTTACATGGGAATCCTGTGTATCGGAATTTTTCTTCTGTTCGGCAACGCCCTCGGCACCAGCGTTTTTCACGATGCCCAGGCAGGCCGGTTTATCCGGATTTTAGCATGGCTTTGCCCCTTCCTTTACCTGGCAACTACCACAGGCAGCATTTTAAACGGCCTCGGCCGCACCCGCACCACCTTTCTGCAGAACACTGCCGCCCTGCTTCTGCGGATTGGCTTTGTCCTTATCGGCATCCCCAGGTTCGGAATTCTGGCTTACTTATGGGGCATGTTAGCCAGCGAGCTGTTTCTGGCCCTGCTGCACCTGTATTCCCTGCGCCGTTTGGTGATATTCGCCTGGAATGCCTGGGAGATGATTGTGAAACCAGCTGCGCTGCTTCTCATTTCCATCGGCATCCATCTTTTCTTAAAGAGCTTTTTCTCCTTTTCCGGAATACTGCCGGTTTTTCTGGATTCTGCCCTGCAAATCTGCTTTATCAGCATCTGGTATGGCGGCCTGCTGCTGATGTTTCACGAGGCCAAAAAAAGAACCGGAGACATTTAAAATCTCCGGTTCTTCCTGTTATACCACACGGGTCATAGGCAGTTCATTATTGATTCCTTTTGACACCAGAATCTGATGCAGATCGATGATTCCGTTGTGGAAGGTAGCAGCGCAGGACGCCAGATAAAGCTCCCACATCCGGGTAAATTCTTCCCCATACATCGTCTGAATCCGGTTCCGGTTCTTCTGAAAATTCTCCCGCCAGCAAAGCAGGGTTTTGGTGTAATGCCGCCGCAGGCTTTCTACATCCAGAGTATAAAAATCATAATCCGGAAGCAGCTCCACAATCTCCCGGAAGCTGGGAATGACCCCGCCGGGGAAAATGTATTTCCTGATCCACGGGTCTCCGCCATGCTCCTTCTGGGCGCTGATATAGTGGAGAAGAAACAGGCCGCCCGGTGTCAGCACATCTCTTACCTGTTCCAGAAAAGTGTTGTAATTGCCTCGGCCCACATGCTCCAGCATGCCTACGCTTACCACCCGGTCAAAAGTCATGCTGCTTTTCTTTAACTCCCGATAATCCATCAGCTTCACTTCCATCCGGCCTTCCAGTTTCTTCTCTCGGATGTCTTCCTGGATCTTTTTATACTGCTCCTCACTTAAGGTAATGCCTACCCCATGAACGCCGTAATGCAGCACTGCCCGCTCTAAAAGGAACCCCCATCCGCATCCAATATCCAGCAAAGTCATGCCCGGTTTTAAATGCAGCTTCTTTAAAATATGGTCTACCTTTCCCACCTGCGCTTCAAACAGGGTAGCGTCCTCTCTGGCAAAGTAGCCGCAGGAATAACTCATTGTCTCATCCAGCCACAGCTTATAAAAATCGTTGCCTAAATCGTAGTGGGAGGCTACCTGCTGCCGCTGATTTTTCGGGTTCAGGGAAGTATGGAGAATATGGGAAAGAGCCAGGTCGTTCCGCTTAAAATGGGCCATTTCTCCCAGAAACAAATCCAGCACCTCATAAAGGTCTTTATCTACCTCCAGATCTCCCCGCATATAAGCCTCGCCCAGAGCCAGGGAAGTGCTGCGCATCAGCTCCCGCCTGGGCAGATCCCGCTTCAGCGTCACCTTAAACCGGGCCGGACCGGTTCCCAACACATGAATTTCCTCCGCCGTCTCCAGCTCAAAGGCCACCGGTATCATGTCCTCCAAATACTGACGGATATAATTGTTACGGTTCATACTGTTTTTCTCTCTTTCCTGACCGGTTAAACGGTCATCTTTCCTTACAGTATTCCCCTGTTCTTTCAGATGTAATCACGATTGGGAAGATTCGGTTCTTCGTCAGCATTCCAAAATACCGCACATGATCTCCAGGTATTTTCTGGCCTTATCCCGATTATAATTGGCGCTGCTCCATTCTCCTTTCGTAAAGTACCGATAATCCTGCCAGTTTCTGATTTTCTCAGCCGTTTCCTCAAGCTGCCCTTTTAATTCTGTATCTTCCGTTTCCTGCCACATCTCATACATAGCAGGAACGCTGGCCAGTCCTCCCGCCTGCAAGGTCAGACCTGGAAACTCATCCAAAGTCCCTTCTGCATACCTGTTCAGATTATAGGATGCAATCTGCCCGTCCATACCGCACATCGTCAGCACGGAAAATCCGGCAGCAAACAGCAGCACACTGATCCGCATCACTGGAATCGGCTTAAACTGGGAAATCCCGATCAGCACAAATATCACTGCCAGAAACATCATAAACAGGCTGGGAATTACCCGCAGAGGCGTCAGACCATAGGAACGAATGTAAAGATACATTTTAGCCATGGCCGTTAAGATCAAAAGCAATGGCAGACGGCACTAACAAACTGTAAAAGCTGAACATCATACACAGCCGCCCCATTGCCGGGTCCAACCCTCGCCGGACAGCAAAATCTCCCGCCGCATAGGGAAACAAAACCGCAAATACTGCAGCGGCCGCTGCAAAAACACCTACGCAGATCTTGGAAAGCTGAATGCTGTTGTCCTTACTCCACTTCATCCTTCACACCTCCTGTTGAAACAATCCTTTATGTAAGCAGGCGGTTTTGCCGCACCATCCTTCACTTCCGTTTCAGCATAGCATGAGGAACCCTAAACTGCAACTATTTTTACTCAGCCGGACTTTCTGCCGGAATCTCCTCCGAAGTTCCCTTTGGAGCATCCGCCGAATCCTCTAATGAATCCTCCTCTGGATCGTCTGCGGAAAGCCCCATCAGCCACCCTTTCCATGTTTTCACCAGATAATCCCAGTACCGGGCTTTTCTCACCTCGCCGGCAGTCTTAATCTCCACTTCTCCCAGCACCTTTCCCGCCAGTTCATACCGCAGTACGCCGATTACCTGCTCCGGCTCCACCGGCGCTTCTAAAAACTCCGGAATCATCAGTTTCTTTTCAATGGCGCCAAAATCCTCTCCCTGAAGGCTTAAATAAGAAAAACCGCCGCTGTAACTTAAGGGTACCCAGTCCTCCACACCGTCTGACACTGCCAGCCGCGGCAGTTTGGGCATATCCGTATCCTCGTACACCCGACAGTTGGCATAGCCATAGTTTAACAGAGTCTGGGCGTCTGCAAACCGGGCTTTGTAATCCGGCGCCGCCATAATAGATGCAATCAGCCGCACCCCGTCCTTCTCCGCCGTGGCAGACAGACAGTATTTTGCCAGGGAAGTAGAACCGGTTTTCAAACCGGTAACCCGGAAATTGGTAGCCATTTTCAACAGCTTATTGGTGTTGGACAGGCCAAACTCCTTTGTGCCCTGCTTCGTCACATGGGTAATATTTTCCATCCAGATGGTGGAATAATTATGAATCTGAGGATAGCGGGTAATCAGTTCTCTGGACATAACGGCAATGTCTCTGGCAGTGGTTATATGGGCCGGGTCCTCCGTCAGTCCGCAGCAGTCCACAAAGTGCGTTCCGGTCATGCCAAGACCGGCAGCCCGCTCATTCATCTGCCGCACAAACTCCTCCTCCGTACCGGCGATGTACTCCGCCATGGCCACAGAAGCGTCGTTTCCCGACGCAATGACAATGCACTTAATCAGGGTCTCCACCGTCTGAATCTCGCCTTCTTCCAGAAACACCTGGGAGCCCCCCATAGACTTGGCATAAGCGCTGGTTACCACCTCATCCGTCATCTTAATCTTTCCTGCATCAATGGCATCAAAAATCAGAATCAGTGTCATAATCTTGGTGATACTGGCCGGGCTCCGCTGTTCGTCCGCATTTTTCTCGTAAAGCACCTGGCCGGTGGACGCCTCCATTAAAAGAGCGCTGGCAGCAGAAACCTCCGGCCCGGCGGGAACTTCCGCCGCTGCCGGAACTTCCGCTCCCGCCGGGACTTCCCCTGCCGCCTGGACTTCCGCTCCCGCAGGGACTTCCGCTCCTTCCTGGACTTCCGTTCCTTCCTGGACTTCCGCCGCTGCCGGGACTTCCCCTGCCGCCTGGACTTCCCCCTGCTCCTCCGCTCCAGCCCCGGCCTTTGCTCCCAACGCCTCTACTCCGGCTGTCACCACCGGCGGCACTGTGGGAAACGCCGTCTGAGCCGCCATCCCAAAACACAATGCAAACAGAACTGCTTTCATAGAATCCCTCAATTTTTCATTCTCTATAATTTCAGTGTATAGCTATTTTTGAAAATCTATGCTATGATATAACAATATAACTGTTTTTGTGTATCTCTGTTTATCCAGATTTCCAGACACAAATCTACATAAAAATTGAAAGAGGTTATCACTATGAATCCATACAGCGCTCTGGACCGTTCCGAGCGAAGACGGCGCCACCGCAGAAACCGGCGGATTATTGTTGCTGCCGAGTTGACTGCCATTGCGGCAGTTCTGGCTGCGGGCGGTATTTTTGTAGGGAAAAAGCTGACTGGAGGCAGTCCGGAACAAACTGCCACTGCTACAGTTCCCCCTACCCCAGAAAGCAGTTCCATCATCACCGCAGATACTACTGCCCCCGCTGAGACAGAAACCACTGCCCCTTCTCCTGCAGCAGACCTGCTGGCTCAGGCAAACCGGCTGGCTCTCGGTTACGACTACGACGCCGCCATCGCCCTTTTACAAAATGATGCTGAAGCCGCAGCCCTTCCGGAGATACAGGAAGCCATCACAGGCTACGAAGCAGTAAAAGCTTCCCTGGTGCGGACTCCCATCTCCCAGATTACCCATGTATTCTTCCACTCCCTGGTGGTGGACAACAGCCTGGCCTTTGACGGAGACGAGGACGAGGCCGGCTACAATCAGGTCATGACTACCATCAGCGAATTTGAAAAAATCCTTCAGGCTCTGTACGACAAAGGCTTTGTGCTGGTGCGTCTCCACGACATGGCCTACGAGACCACGGACGAAAACGGCAACCCCGTTATGAAGGCAGGGGACATTATGCTTCCGGAAGGAAAAACTCCCTTTGTCATGTCTCAGGATGACCTTTGCTATTACCCCTACATGACCGGAGACGGCTTCGCCACCCGGATGATCATCGGCGAGGACGGCAAGCCTGCCTGTGAAATGAAAATGCCCGACGGCAGCGTTTCCACAGGCGCCTACGACCTGGTGCCAATTCTGGAAAACTTTATCCAGGAGCACCCGGATTTCTCCTACAAAGGCGCCCGGGCTGTGCTGGCCTTTACCGGCTACGAAGGCATTTTAGGCTACCGCACCGCTGCTTCCTACGCAGACTCCGAAACTTATGAACAGGATCGGGCAGAGGCCGCCAAAGTGGCACAGTGCCTGCGGGACAACGGCTGGGAACTGGCTTCCCACAGCTGGGGCCACTTAAATCTGGGTACTGTAGAATGGGAGCGCTTTAAAACCGACACAGATAAGTGGGAGGCAGAGGTAGAAAGCCTGATCGGCCCTACCGACATCATCCTTTACCCCTTCGGCGCAGACATCGGAGACTGGCGCCCCTACACCACGGAAAACCAGCGGTTCTCTTATCTCTACAACATGGGATTCCGCTACTACTGCAATGTAGACTCCAACCCCTACTGGGTTCAGTTAGGGGATACCTTCATCCGTCAGGGCCGCCGCAACTTAGACGGCTACCGCATGTGGAAGGACATCTCCGCAGAGGATCCCTCCAGCAGGAAGCTGGACGACCTTTTCCGCTCCGAAGACATCTTTGATTCCGACCGGCCTACTCCGGTTCCGGAAATGTAAATTCCATCTACGCCGTGCAATAACACACCAAAGCCGCAGGATGCGATCACACATCCTGCGGCTTATTTAACAGGTTATAAACTGTAAATGAATAATATCCCCTTAGAAACCGGATTGAAATAGCGCCATACGCCGTCTGCCTGTATATCCTCTTTAAAAACAAAAAAGCCGGGAATTACCCGACTTTTTTACTTTTCTGTATCATAGAGTCCCCTGCAAAATTAGATTACTAAAATTTCCAGCTTCTATCCCCGCAGTGGTTCCCACCTCATTGTATGCTTTCTGGTAATAGTGAAATTCATCTTTCATCAATCCTCTGGCCCGCATAGTATGAAACGCATCACAGGCCAAAGTAACATCCGGCAGCTCTTTCGTCAGTTCCAGCTGAGCCTGTCGAATACCAGAATAATCAAAGCCTCTGTCACCGTTATATTCTCCAATGGTAATCAGAAAGCAATGCTCCACTCCCTGTTGTTTCATCTGAGAAAACATCTTTTTAAAATATGATTTATATTCCTCTTTGCTGGTTCCCAGGTCTCCGTCCGTCTCACCCTGACACCAAAGCATATAGCGATGCCGGACAGAAATATTCTGCGCCTTCAGATAATCCTCTGTTCGATGAAAGCGCAGAATCGCATCTGATAAAAAGTCCTGCTCCCCCTGCCATTGCCTGATAGCGGAACCGCCTTTACTGGCAGAAACTCCAATTACCGGCGTTTGGGTCTTTTCATAATATGCATTTGCAAAAGAAGTTACCATAGAACCAGTCTTCATACCTGGCTCATAAATACCCTTTGGATTATTTTCGTAAACCCCAAAAGGTTCCCGGATTTCATGCAGACATCCGGGATCAGAAATGGCGCGGTATTCATATCCGGCGCCGTTTGTCAGCGCCGGAGCCGTTTCCGTCCACTTATCGGATATAATCCCTCGCCCAGCCATGTTAGACTGACCCATAAAGAAAAACAAATCGTAAGCTCTGCTCATAGATGCCTCCATATGTCTAAAAATTTCTTAAACATTAGTATACATCCCAGAGCTGTAAAGTCAATCTGTATTTAGATTACCAGTGGCCTTGAGATAATCCAGAATCATATCCACCGTCCCCTCAACTCCCAGCGGCGCCGTGTTAATCATCAAATCATAATTCTCCACATCTTCCCAGCTTCGGCCGGTATAGTACCTGTGATAATCCCGCCGCTCCTTGTCAATGCGGCAGATGTGTTTGGATTCCTCTCCCTCCGGATAATACTTCTTCTCCCGGATTCTTAATATCCGAGATTCCAGGTCTGCATACAGGAAAATCCGCACCACATCATCCCGCTCACCCAACACATAGTCGGCGCAGCGGCCAATAAACACACAAGACTCTGCCTCTGCCAGCTTCCGGATCACCTCCGACTGAAACCGGAATAAGTTGTCCGCAGACACCAGATCCGCTCCGTAAGACGGCGCACCCTGTTCCGGCACCAGAGTATCCACAATCTTGTAGAGAAGTCTGCTTCCGGCCCGCTCATCTGCCATATGGAAATAGCTTTCCTTGATGCCGCTGGCATCGGAGTTCATCCGCAGGATCTCCTTGTCGTAGCAGGGCACTTTAAGCCGTTCTGCCAGCTTCCGCCCAATCTCTGCACCGCCGCTTCCGTACTGCCTTCCGATGGTTACAATCAGCTTCCTCTCCATATCCATCCTCCTTCCTCAAGCCTTCAACATTTTAACAATACTTCTTCTTTCAGTATACCATACGGCCCTGAAAATAAAAACCAAAAGCAGCTATATATTCCAACATTTCAGCAAAAAACAGAAGCATTTTATCACATAATGTGCTACATTATAGTTACCAAACTTTTAAGGAGCCTGCTATGTTGCGAAAAAACGGAACCACTGAACTTAGAATGGAAACTCTATCCCTTCCATCCGCAGACCTGGGGCCAGAATCCAGTCTTCCAGATTTGCTGGGGGAAAATATTCTCCAGAACCAACTGATTTTCTGCCTGGACGAAGACGATGAAATTTTTGAAGGCTACGGACGCCAGGAAAATGTCTATCCCTACCGCCAGTATAACACCTACGGAAAAGACTTAAAACATCGTCAGGTAAAAACCTTCGTACTGGAAAACAATTATTTAAAAGCCGTTTTTCTTCCGGAATACGGAGGACGGCTCTGGTCCCTTTTTGACAAACAGGCCGGAAAAGATTTACTTTACAAAAACGATGTCCTTCAGTTCCGCAATCTGGCAGTTAGAAACGCCTGGTTCAGCGGCGGCGTAGAGTGGAACATCGGCGTCATCGGCCACTCACCCTTTACTACTGCTCCCCTTTATGCGGCAGCTCTGCAGGACAAGAACGGAACCCCCATTCTACGCATGTACGAGTACGAACGAATCCGGAGCGTCTATTATCAGATGGATTTCTGGCTGGAGGAAAATGACCGGGCTTTAAACTGCCGCATGCGGATTGTAAATGAACAGGAGCAGGTGGTTCCTATGTACTGGTGGAGCAACATCGCTGTGCCGGAGCACGAGGACGGACGGATTCTGGTTCCTGCAGAAAAAGCCTATACCTTCGCCGATGGAAAAGTTTTTAAAGTAAACATTCCCATAGTAGACGGCGTAGACATTACCCGCTATCACGATATTCCCCTGTCAGTGGACTACTTCTTTGACATTGAAGATTCCAGTCCCAAATACATTGCCCATGTAGACCAGGACGGCTACGGCCTGCTTCAGCTTTCTACCAGCCGGCTGCGAAGCCGCAAACTGTTCTCCTGGGGCCACAACCGGGCGTCCAGACACTGGCAGGAATTCCTTACAAAGGACGGCGGAAATTACCTGGAAATCCAGGCTGGTCTTGCCAAAACCCAGTATGGCTGCATCCCCATGGCTCCCCACACTGCCTGGGAGTGGATGGAGCAGTACGGCCCTATTCAGTTATCCGATGAGCAGATGGCCAGTCCTCACAAAACAGCCAGCTGCCTTCTCACCCAGCAGCTAATCCAGGAAAAGCGGATTTCCAATCTGGAACAGAAGTTAAAAGACACCAAAGAATTAGCAAAAACAAAAGGGGAACTGCTGCAGTCCGGCAGCGGCTACGGCGCTTTCACCCCGCCCAAAAGCAGCGCAAAGCACCTGGCTTTCCGGCTGGAAGACAGCGGCTTAAAACAGTGGCATCACTTCCTTCAGACCGGTCTGCTTCACGAACCGTCCCCCTTAACGCCTCCGGACGCATTCTGGAACAGCGACGAAATATTTACCCGGCTGCAGGAAACCATAGAAAGCAAAAACAGTCACAACTGGTATGCCCATTATCAGTTGGGCGTCTGTCTCTTTAATCGCAAAAGCCATAAAAAGGCCCGGAAAGAGTGGAAGGCGTCCTACGCCCTGCAGCCCAATCCCTGGACCTGCCACGGTCTGGGCTGCAGCTACTATGCAGACGGCAAAAAAGACAAAGCTGTTTCCTGGATTTTAAAAGGAATCAAACAGCGGAGCCAGGATGCTTCTTATCTGAAAGAATGCTTCAAGCTGCTGCATTTGTGTCAGGCGTACCCGGAAATCATCCAGTGCTACGAGACCCTTCCCGGCTCCCCGGCAAACCGGCTGACCTTCTACTACATTTACGCCAATGCCAAGCTGGGACAGACCAGAAAAGCCTTATCCCTGCTGGAAAAAGACGGCGGCCTGGTTATGGAAGACATCCGGGAAGGGGAAGATTCCCTGGAGCAGTTATGGACTGACCTCCACAAAGCCGTTGCCGGAACCGAGGATGAAGTTCCCTTCCCATTTGTATTTAAAGCGTTCTAGTAACGGCCTGCTTCTTTTACCATTACCGTAGGATAACCGGCGGCCCGCAGCGTTTTCTCCATCCAGGCTGCATTGTCTACATCCAGGTAGGCTCCTACCCGCACCTTATAAAGGCCGTCGTCCGCCACCATAAATGCCGGATACCCTTCCTGGGTAAGCCGCTCTACCATCCTGCTTGCAGCATCCCGGTCCCGGAATACCCCTACCTGAATCTGGTAGTATTCCGGGCCTTCTTCTTCCTGTCTGAGGGTTTCTAAAACACCGTCTGCCACTGCCTGGGCAGTCTGATAAAAGTGCTGCTCAAAAAACTGATTATCTGCCGGATTGTCAATAAATCCTGCCTCTAAAAGCACTGCAGGCATATCCGTTTTCCGCAGCACAACAAGCCCCGGCCGTTCTACAATTCCCAAATCCTTCCATCCCATGTTCACCAGTTGCCGGTTAATATTCTCTGCCATCCGCTCCGCTTCTCCTCCGGCCTCATAAATCAGGCTCTGGATTCCAGAAGCGCTTCCCGGCACCGGCATTGCATTCCGATGAATAGACAAAAACAGATCTCCGTCCCACCGGTTTGCCATTTCCGCCTTCTCCGTAGGAGACTGGTAGATGTCCGTTACCCTGGTGTAGGACACATCCACACCGTTATCGCTTAATATCTGCCCTACCGCCAGGGCCAGCCGCAGGGTATCGTCCTTTTCTAACCGCCCATTATAAATGGCTCCCGGTTCCCGGCCGCCATGCCCTGCATCAATCACCACTCGTCTCATATCTGCCATAAAAAAGCTCCTTTTCCATACTGTCTCTACTACCTACAGTATGGAAAAAGAGCGGTAAGGTTGCCTGGCCTCATTTTATCAGCAGCTTCGCCGATAGCTCAGTGCCCGGATGGCGTTTAAAATCGCCAGCACCGACACGCCTACATCTCCGAACACAGCCGCCCACATGGAAGCGTATCCCAAAGCCACCAAAATCAGCACCAGCACCTTTACACCAATAGCCAGGATGATGTTCTGGCGCACAATGCCAACCGTCTTTCTGGCAATCCGGATGGCGTCTACAATCTTGGACGGCTCATCGTCCATAATCACTACATCCGCTGCCTCTACTGCCGCGTCAGACCCAATTCCGCCCATGGCGATGCCTACATCTGCACGGGCCAGCACAGGAGCATCGTTGATGCCGTCGCCCACAAATGCCAATGTTCTGTCCGACGCTTTCTCAGCCAGAAGATGTTCCACCTGCTCCACCTTATCTGCAGGAAGCAGGTTTCCATAAACCTGGGTGATGCCGATTTTCTCGGCCACTGCTTTGCCTACTTCTTCCTTGTCTCCGGTCAGCATAACCAGGTTTCTTACTCCCTGAGCCTTTAATCCGGCCAGGGCCGACTGCACATCCTGGCGTACCGTATCTGCAATGACGATAGCGCCCAGATAGCCGCTTTCATCCGCCAGATACAGAGTGGTTCCTGCATTCTTTATATTCTCCTCTACGGTTACATTCCGGCTTGCCATCAGCTTCTGATTGCCGATGTAAAGATCCCGCCAGGTTCCGTCAAACAGCACCTTAGCATGGACGCCGTGACCGGAGATTTCCTCTGTGTCCTGAATCCGGGCCGAATCAATTTCTTTCCCAAATGCCTCTTTCACAGACAGCGCAATGGGATGATTAGAATGATATTCTCCCAAAGCAGCCAGCTCCAGAAGGGCTTGCCGTTCTCCGTGAACCGGAAGCACCTCCGTCACCTGGAATTTTCCGGTAGTCAGGGTTCCAGTCTTGTCAAATACTACTGTTTCAAGCTGCCCCATCGCCTCCAGATAGTTGCTGCCCTTCATTAAAATGCCATACTTGGATGCCGCTCCCAGACCTCCAAAGAAGCTTAAAGGAACAGAGATAACCAGCGCACAGGGGCAGGATACCACCAGAAAGCTGCAGGCCCGGTAGACCCAGGTGCTCCAGGACGCATCCGGTAAAAAGGCCGCAGCCTCTGCAGGAATTATCATGCCAAGCACAGGCGGCACAATGGCTAAAACCAGAGCCAGAACCACCACAATAGGCGTATAAACTCTTGCAAACCGGGTAATAAAATTCTCTGCCTTCGCCTTTCTGGAGCTGGCATTCTCCACCAGTTCCAGAATCTTTGCCACTGTAGAATCGTCAAACAGCCGGGTGGTTTCCACCTCTAAAACACCGCTTAAATTGATGGAACCGCTGACAATAGAATCCCCTTCTCCTATTTCCACCGGCATGGACTCACCGGTCAAAGCCTTGGTATCCAGACTGGATTTTCCCTTCCGAACGATACCGTCAAGAGGCACCTTTTCGCCAGGGCGGATTACAATGGTATCGCCCATATTTACCTCATAGGGATCCACCTGCCGCTCTACGCCGTCCTCCAAAAGATTGGCATATTCCGGATTTATATCCATCAAATGGGTGATGGACCGGCGGGATTTATTGACTGCGTAGTTGTTGAACAGTTCTCCCACCTGATAAAACAGCATGACTGCAACAGCCTCCTCTAAAGAGCCTACAATAATTGCCCCTAAAGTTGCCACCGTCATCAGGAAATTCTCATCAAACACCTGGCCGTTTTTGATGTTGCGGACTGCCTTTAAAGGAATATCATATCCTGCTGTCAGATAGGCAACCATAAAGGGAATACAGGCCAGACCGCTTCGCTTTTCCAGCGCCATTGCCGTCACAAAAAACACTGCGCTGACAATCAGCCGTACCGTCATCCGTTTTTGTTTTTTCGTCATCATATCATCTCACTCCCGGTTCATGGACTTACCGCAAAACCTTAAACTCTGCCTCCGGCTCTACCTTTTCCGCAATTTTTCTGGCTTCCTCTACCAGCTCATCTGCTCGGCCGTCTTCCACTTCCATAGTCATCCGCTGAGTCATAAAGCTTAAGGAAACCTCTTTTACACCATCTAATTTTCTTACTCCCTCCTCAATTTTGGCAGCACAGTTTGCACAGCAAAGTCCTTCTAATTTGATAATCTTCTTCATGGTTTTATCCTCTCCCTTTCTATTATTTTTACTCCCCTATGTGTTCCATTCCCTGATTTAAAATGGTCTGAATATGGCCATCTGCCAGGCTGTAAAATACGGTTTTCCCTTCCCGCCGGAAGTTTACCAGCCGCATCTGCTTTAAAATCCGAAGCTGATGGGAAATAGCCGACTGTCCCATCTGCAAAAGCGTGGCAATGTCGCACACGCACATTTCAGACTGACTTAATACATACAGAATCTTGATACGGGTCGAGTCCCCAAACACCTTAAAAAACTCCGACAGATCCAGAAGCTGCTGCTCATCCGGCATTACCTGCTCTACCTTGCTCACAATCTCATTATGAACATGCATAAACTCACAGGTGCCTTCGTCCACCTCCAGCTCAATCTGCCGTCTTTGCTCCTCGGTCATAGAATTCCTCCCTCCAACATATGAACATCTATTCATATGTTTATATTATCATATTCTTGTGAAATGTCAACTGATTAAATAAAATTTTATAAATTTGATAGGAAATTCCTATCAAAAAACAAAGAGTCCGGTTCACCGGACTCTCGCGCCGGAGCGCGTCTGCGTCAGCAGACATTTTCCTTAAGCGCGAAGTACGCATCCCGCGGAGCGTTTTTGTTTCATAGGGAGAACTTTCCTATGAAATGAAAAAGAGTTCGCCGAAGCGAACCCTTTTGTCGGAGCGCAGTTGCGCAAGCAACCATGTTTCTTAAGCGCAGAGTGCTCATCCTGCAGAACTGTAAATCCCTCACGCTACTCCACGCACTTTCTGATAAATCCTTTCTCTCTGTGAAGCCTTGCATCCGCTTCTTCCCTGGATACTCCCATCAAAATCATAACGATAGCTGTTTTAATAGACATTCCTGCTTCTTTTAAAGCTGCAACTGCCACCGCTTCTGAACACTCCGTACTATCCATGATAATGCGTTTTGCCCGATCCTCAAGTTTACGATTCGTCGCTTTCATGTCAACCATATAATTCCCATAAACCTTCCCGATGTGTATCATAGAAACGGTTGAAATCATATTGAGAATCAACTTCTGACAAGTACCCGCTTTTAAGCGAGTAGAACCAGTCAAAACCTCAGGCCCCGCATCCACTTCTATCGCTACATCTGCATAAGCGGATAGAACAGCCTGTTTATTGCAGGAAAGGCTCACGCAAACAGCCCCCACCTCTTTTGCATATTTCAAGGCGCCAATACAGTAGGGCGTCCTACCGGATGCTGCAATCGCAATCACAACATCCTTTTCGTTCGTACCTACCTCTTTTAAATCACTTCTGGCCAATTCCTCGGAATCTTCTGCCCCCTCTTTTGCCTGTACAAATGCCGAACTTCCGCCTGCCATAACAGCAATCACTTCATTTGTTGTAGAAAAAGTAGGCGTACACTCTACCGCGTCCATAACCCCCATGCGTCCACTGGTTCCGGCACCTGCATAAATCAGCCTGCCGCCAATTTCCAAGGCATGCACAACATATTTAACAACCGCTTCTATCTCAGGAATCGCTTCCCGGACAGATCCAATGACATTTGCATCCTCCTGATTCATTAAAATGAGTAATTCACGGATACTCATTTTATCCATATCTGCTGATCTTGGATTGCGCATCTCTGTGTTCAGATGCGCTAACTGTTCCTCACACATTTTTGCTCCACCCTTTCGTTTATTTGTCTTCATTATGATCGCCTTTAGGCATATAAGTCTTCTTGACCTGAATGGTTGTCTCTTCGTAGTGCTGATTCAGATACATGGTATAAAGAATATCCACAACATTTAACTGCGATATACGGGAAGACATCGCGCCACTTCGGATCAAGAACTCCGAGGCAGCCACATAGAGATTATAGTCTGCAAGCCTCGCCAGCTGTGAATCTGCAAATCTGGTAATTGCAATGAGTGTTGCTCCTTTAGCCTTTATCGTCTTTGCACATGTAATCATTTCTTCTGTAAGGCCGGAATAGCTGATAATAATACCGAGGTCGTCTTTGCTCAAATTTTTTGCATATAATAGCTGCAGATGCCAATCCTCTCCCAAATAGCAGCACTTGTTAATACGCAGAAATTTCATATACGCATCTCTGGCTACCAGATAAGAAGACCCCATGCCAAAAAGGGCAATACACTTACTTTTATCCAATAATTCTACACATTGCTGTAAAACCTGCTCATCCAGAAGCTTTCTGGTTTTTTCCAATGAGACAATATTTTTATATGTTACTTTCGTAATAATTTCTTCTAAAGTATCTGTCTTTTGTATATCTTCTTCCAGTTCGGTTTCCTTTCTAACTGCCAACTCAGCTGTCAAGGATTTTTGAAACTCGCGATACCCCGAAAAGTCCATTTTCTTACAAAGACGAATAACCGTAGCAGGTGAAGAAAATGAGGCTGCTGCCAGTTGATGAATATTACAGGCAACAGCCTCCTCTGGCTGTTCCAAGACAAAACGAACCACCAGTCGCTCTGCGTTACTTGCCTTTGCTTCGTATTCTTGAAAGCGAACAAGCACACTTTTCATAAAATACTATTCCTCCGGATCTGTAAACCCAAGCAGCATCGCAAAGAAAAATCCCGCTGCATAGGAAATTGCCACACCAATGAGATATTTAATCGGACTTGTTGTAATCAAAGACAGCTGAAGTCCAGACAACTCCGGAATCTTAGCTGCAACCTTCATAATTGCCATTGCACTGCCGCCAACGGCGCCGCCCAGGCAGGATGCTAAAAACGGTTTTCCAAGAGGAATGGTAACCCCCCACATCAATGGCTCGCCAATACCAAGCATACCAACAGGAAGGGCATTTTTGCAGACTTTTTTCAGCCGTTTATTTTTTGTCTTCAGATATATATAGAAAGCAGCTCCTACCTGTCCGGCACCTGCCATACAGGTAACCGGAAGCAGATAGGTCACACCAAAATCTGCAATCAGCTGGGCATTAACGGCAATCAGTCCGTGATGCATACCTGTCATAACAAGCGGTAAATAAACCAGCGTTGCCAATCCTGCAAGTGCAGGTACATTGTAGATAATATAATGCACGAAACCGCCAACAGCGTCAGATATAAATCCTGCCAGAGGCTGAAATACAATAAGTCCTGCAAAAGTCATTACGAAAATAGTAATCAGCGGAGTCAAAAAAGTGTCCAATATCTCTGGAATTACCTTACGAATTGCTCTCTCCAATTTCGCGCCCAGCGCCGCAACGATCAAAACAGAGATAACGCCGCCGCGCCCTGCAGCACACTCAATTCCCAGCACATGTATTCCGGTGATAGCTCCAGCATTCAAGATAGAAGCTAAAATTGCGCCCAGAATCGGAGAACCGCCAAATTCTCTTGCTGTATTATAGCCCACAATAATCGGCAGAATTGTAAATACAGAATATGCGATCGCTGATAAAATCTTACCAAAGTCTGTCTCTTGCAAACCCGGAAAAAATACATATCCCGCCTCATAAATAGCTACCATCAGACCACAGGCGATAAATGCAGGAATAATTGGTACAAACACATGTGCAACCTGCTTTAACCCCCGTTTAAATGGAGTATTGTTCTTCTCCTTATTGGCCTGCTTCAAAAGCTCTGCTTCTTCTACCTCTTCACTCTTAATACCAGTCATATCAGAGATCGTGTTTGCAATTCTTGCTGATTTTCCAGGGCCTACAACCAGCTGAACACTGTTACCCTCTACCACAACCCCCATTACCTCGTCCAATTTTCCAAGGGCTTCCTGATTACACTTTTTCACATCTGCCACCGTCATTCTAACGCGGGTATAGCAATTCTGGATCGATTTCAGATTTTCTTTTCCGCCAATAAATCCAACAATTTCCGGAGCTATATTTTGGTTACTCATATTGCTTACCTCCTACATTCTCTAAATTTGCTTCTCGTACCGTGTAAAAGTACGGAATACTTCCAACCCATGGCGTTCATAATATCTTCGCCCCGGATCATCCGTGGTTACAAAATACATTCTGTAAATCCCTTTCTTGCACATCTCTGCACATTGAACTTCCAGAAGAATTCCACCGATTCCTGCATTTCTTTCCTTTTTTCCAATTCCAATCGGGCCGAACCGCATGGGATTGCCGTCAATAGCACGCATACAGAATCCACAAATGTTTCCTTCTCTGTTCAATACCAGTTGAATGACATCCTCTGCAGTTTCATTTTGCATAGCAATTAACGCATTTCTTTTCCAGCCTCCGCCAAATTCTCTCCGAAGAAACTCCAGCAATTCCAGCGTATACGAATAGTTGAAGGCAATAAAACGATACCCCTTTTCTTCTGCCTCCCTCTTTTTCTGCTGCGTTTCTTCTGAAAGTCTGTATCCATGAAGATTTTTTCCCATAGAATAGTGTTGGTCCTGCGCCAGATAACCATGCTTTTTAAAGAACTCAACTGCCTGCAGATAGTTCACAGAATCCACACCTGGAAAGAAATAATTTGGAGAATATGCTCCCAGTGTAAGACTCTTACAACCTCGCCTCTGAAGTTCTGCCTCACAGATGTTTAAAAGTTTCCCTCCTATTCCTTGACGCCAGTATGCCGGATCTACGAACAACACATTGATCCATCCGCGCTCTGGCTCTAATCCCCGCTCCAGGTAAGGGAATTTACGCTTTGTTCCATAGATAAAGCCTAAAATCCGGTCATTTTCCTCGGCAACCCAGCTTAATTCCACATCAAAATTTTCATCTAGGATTGCCTGTCTTCGGAACCTTCTCACATCAATCGTATCAACCACACAAGAACGGTTCCACAATTCTACAACCTTTTCTTCGTCTTCCTGCATGTAGTGTCGAATTTCCATGCACACCCCTCCTTCTCATCTTTTTTGCCGGCTTGATGATAATTTCATTATAGGGCGCGAAATGTTTTTGTCAATATTTTATGTATTATATGAAATATTTTTTCATTCTTTGGATATTTTATGCATATATGCAACTATATTCTGACTATTTTTCAATATTGGTGATTTTTATGATTTTATCTCCATGCGTTACCGTTACAGTCAATGCTATCGGCCGGGCTATAAATGTAAGGAAAAGCAAAGCTTAACAACATAACCTCCACTGTAAAAATTGTACATCCTTCATCAAGTCACAAAAGAAATCGGGTCAAGAAGAACTCCTGCCGCTTTTCCCAAAAGAAATCCGCAAAACAAGCCGATTCTCAGCTGGCATAAAAACATATACGGAACGGAAATAGGACCCAATTTCCTAGAATAAAGAGTCCGGTTCACCGGACTCTCGCGCCGGAGCGCGTCTGCGTCAGCAGACATTTTCCTTAAGCGCGAAGTACGCATCCCGCGGAACATTTTTGTTTCATAGGGCGAACTTTCCTATGAAAAAAACTCCCCAGAACTAAAGTCCTGGGGAGTTGTAAACTGTATTGAATTGTCCTGAGACAAGAGATTATCTCTTTGAGAACTGAGGTGCTCTACGGGCTGCCTTGAGACCGTATTTCTTTCTCTCTTTCATTCTCGGATCTCTGGTCAGGTAGCCAGCCTTCTTCAGAACCGGTCTGTAGTCAGCGTCTGCCTGTAAGAGCGCTCTGGAGATGCCGTGACGGATTGCACCAGCCTGTCCGCTGAAGCCGCCGCCGCGAACATTTACCATAACATCGAACTTGTCGGTGGTCTCAGTAGCAACCAGCGGCTGACGAACAACCAGCTTTAAGGTTTCCAGACCCAGATACTCGTCAATGTCTCTTTTATTGATGGTGATTTTACCGGTACCGGGTACCAGGTATACTCTTGCGATAGATTTTTTTCTTCTGCCTGTTCCGTAATATTTATTTGCCATGATAACTTCCTCCTTTCAGACCTTTCATTAAAATTTGATTTCCAGAGCTTCCGGCTTCTGAGCTGCGTGCTCATGCTCTGGACCTGCATATACATGCAGCTTGGTCATCATGCTTCTGCCTAAAGGTCCTTTGGGAAGCATACCCTTAACAGCCAGCTCAACTACGCGCTCCGGCTTCTTAGCCAGCATCTCGCGCAGGGTGGTCTCTTTCATACCGCCAACATATTCAGAATGGCTGTAGTAGATCTTCTGATCCAGCTTCTTGCCGCTTACTTTTATTTTCTCTGCGTTTACGATGATCACATAATCACCGCAATCCATGTGAGGGGTGAAAATCGGTTTGTTCTTACCTCTTAAAACTTTTGCTACTTCTGAAGCCAATCGTCCTAATGTATATCCGGTAGCATCAACTACATACCATTTTCTTTCAATCGTCGCTGGACTAGCCATAAAACTCTTCATTGGTCAACCTCCTGTTTCATTCCATGATCCATAATCAACTTTATAGTAAAATGCCTACTCCGGGGCTTTGGCTTAAGCATTTTCACCTAGCGTCACAGTTATACATTATATCCCACACTTTCAAGCGTGTCAAGCATTTTCTCCCAGTGTTTTCAAGGTTTCTCTCCATTTTCAAGACTTTTCATCCGCCAGGATGCCGCCGCGGCCTGTATAGGCCGGAACAAATCTATAAAGCAGTTGGGAAATCTGCCGGATAAAGAATCCGGAGATATGGCCTACGATGAACGCCGCAATAATGGTGCCTTCCCGTACGCCCCAGATTTCTCCCTTTACCAGCAGCGATACAATTATGGCAGATACGACCATTCCCAGGTCAAAGGCCACCTTTACACAGCCGAAGTGCCAGCCCTTCAAGCCGGCTATCGTGCGCACTACACCCTCTGCCGGCAGAATCAGCACATTGGGAATAACCTCCAGGGCGATGCCCAGACCCAGAAAACCGCATCCCAAAAGCAGCACTGCAATCTGTTCCAGATAAGAAAACAGCTCCCAGCCAGAAAATGCGAATACCCAAATATCAATGAACGCAGAAAACAGAAGCGTTGCCGGAATCTGGAGAAACTGAATCTTCTGGAAATTCTTTCCCTGCAGCAGCATCTGAATCAAAAACATACTGCAGTTGACTGCCATAACAAAGACGCCCAGGCTATAGGGGAAAATATAGCTCAGTACATAAGACAGACTGGTAATCGGCGATGTGCCCAGCCCCGCTTTTGTGATCAGGCCGATTCCCAAAGCCGAGACAATCACCCCCAATGCAAATAATCCGTAACGCTTTGCCGCATTATTCATTTTTATGTCCTCCGCTTTCTGCAATTCTATCTAAATAATTTTTATTATACCTAATCATTTTTGTTTATGATACCATAATTTTACATGCCCCTGCAATGGGCATTCCTCCAGAACTTGCCTGCTATTTTCGGCAATATAAACAAAAATAGGGATGCTGGAAAATTCAGGCGTGAACATTTCTGTATCCATGTTCCCACGCTGTTTTTTCCAGCATCCCTTCTGACAATCAAACACCTGAACCGCTGTCTACTGCGCAGTACCAGACCAGGCCAGCAATTTCTTCCGGAGAAAGCCCCCGGCTCTGAAGCCGCTCTGAAATTTCCGGTTTGCATCCCGGATTTTTTTTCGTTTCCTCCAGCACATAGTACCTATACCGGTCTCCTGCCTTAAGCCGTCCCGGTTTTCCTTCCAGATCTGCCACAAAAACCTTTCTGGCGCCGTTCTGGAACTGATGATGAATATTGCGCCGCAGCACTCCTTCCCATTCAGCGTCTTCACAACGCTGTATCAAAAAACAGGAGCTTCTCTCCGATGCAATCTCCGCCTGATAAATCTCATACTCCCAGTGGCGGTTGGCCCTGCAGCGCCAGGCGGCCAGTTCTGTTTCATACTCCATGCTGGCTAAGGTCAGGCCTCTGGCTAATGCCGTCCGTCCCGCCTGCCGCCGGTCTCTGGCCTCCAAAATTTCTTCCATATGCTCCGGCGGATAAGCTCCCGTGCCAACCTCCATTAAGGTTCCCACAACAATCCGCACCATATTATAAAGGAATCCGCTTCCGCTGATACGAACCACAATCATATCATGAGGCTCCCGCTCCACTGTCAGGCTGTAGATGGTCCGCACTGTCTCCTCTGCCTGACTTCTGGATGTACAGAAGCTTTTGAAATCATGCTCCCCAATCAGATACCGGGCCGCCTGCTGCATCTTTTCCACATCCAGAGGAAAATAACAGAAATGTGAATACAGCCGTTCCAGCGGCATGGCAATTTTCCGGTTTAAGATGCGGTATTCGTAAGTCTTGATGCAGTTGGCCTTCCTGGGATGCCAAGTAAGAGGCACCTCCTGCGAGCACTGAACCCGAATATCCTCCGGCAGTCTTTGATTTAAAGCAACACAAATCTTGTCTGCTGGCATCCGGTTTTCCGTATCAAACACTGCCACATTTCCCCTGGCATGAACCCCGGAGTCTGTGCGGCTGGCGCCGATTACAGCAATTTCTTCTTTTAACAACTCCGACAGATGCCGATTCAACTCTTCCTCAATCGTCACTCCGTTAGGCTGTAGCTGCCATCCGCGGTAATTGGTGCCGTCGTAGGCCACCACCAGCTTTACCCGCTTCATAGCACTGCCCTCACTGCCAGAACTGCTGCAAAATAAACAGCGTAAACCAGATAACCGATTCGGTCCTGTCTCGCATATTTAAGAGGCTTCATTTTCGTCCGCCCTACTCCACCGTGATAGCAGCGGGCCTCCATAGCCATAGCCAGATCCGTTGCCCGCCGGAAAGCAGAAATAAACAGCGGCACCAAAAGAGGCACCATACTCTTTGCCTTCTGAATCAGATTGCCTGTCTCAAAATCAGCTCCCCTGGCCATCTGGGCCTTCATGATTTTGTCCGTTTCCTCCACCAGAATAGGAATGAACCGCAATGCAATGGACATCATCATGGAAACCTCATGGACCGGAACACCCACTTTATTTAAAAATCCTAGGCTTTTTTCCAAACCGTCTGTCAGCTCATTCGGCGTCGTAGTCAAGGTCATCACCGAAGAACCAATCACCAGATAAATCAGCCGCAAGGCCATAAAACCAGCTATTTTAAGGCCTTCCCAGGTCAGCTTCAGAAACCCAAGCTGAAACAGCACCGTCCCCGGCGTCAAAAACATATTAAAACTGACGCTGATTAACAGAATTACCACAATGGCCTTTAATCCCCGTACAATGAAGGAAACAGGCACATGAGAGAGGCGGATTACCACTGCCAGAAACAGGGTTGCCACTGCATAGGCCGCCAGATTGTCTGCCAGAAACAAAGACACAATAAACACCAGCGTGCCAAACAGCTTTGTCCGGGGATCCAGCCGGTGAATCACCGAATCCACCGGGTAATATTGTCCTAAAGTAATATCTCGTATCATTTCGTTACGCTCTTCTTTCTATAGAGAATGCAGCCATATCCTGTCATCAGCCCAGCAGCCTCAAAATTTCATCTCTGGCTTCCTCCACCGTTGTAATATCCTCCGCAATGGGAACCCCATGGCGGCGTAAATCCTGCACAATGTAGGTAATCTGCGGAGCCGCCAGCCCAATGGCCTCCAGCTCCCTGTAATGAGAAAATACCTCTTTGGGCGGCCCGTCAAACAGCTTCTCGCCCCGGTTCATGACCAGAAGGCGGTCTGCATACCGGGCCACATCCTCCATACTGTGAGACACCAGGATGATAGTCAGGCGTTTTTCTTTATGAAGGGCTGAAATCTCATCCAGAATCTCATCCCGCCCTTTTGGGTCCAACCCGGCCGTAGGCTCGTCCAGAATCAATACCTCCGGCTGCATAGCCAGTACGCCCGCAATGGCTACCCGGCGCTTCTGGCCGCCGGACAACTCAAAGGGAGACTGCTGCCAAAACCGTTCATCCAGTCCCACCTGGATAAGCGCCTCTCTGGCCCTCTGCTCCACTTCCGCTTTCGACAGTCCCTGATTTTTCGGTCCAAAGCATACATCAGAGAACACATCTACCTCAAACAACTGATGCTCCGGATACTGGAATACCAGTCCCACCTTGCTGCGAAGCCCCCGCATATCATAACCGTCCTGGTAAATATTTTCATTATTATAATAGAGGGCGCCGCTTTCCGCCCGCAAAAGTCCGTTCAGATGCTGAATCAGAGTGGACTTTCCAGAACCGGTGTGACCAATCAGCCCGATAAACTCTCCATCCTGAATCTGAAAGCTGACATCCTTTAAGGCATACTGCTCATAAACTGTGCCCGCCCCATACAGGTAATTCAAATGCTCTGCTCTGATTGCCATCTCACTCCACCTCCAGACTTACCTGCTCCGGAAACTTTTCTTTCATTAAAGGAAGCAAGGCCCCCATCAGTTCCTCCATAGTCAGAATGCCGTCCGGTAAAGGAAGGCCAGCCTGCTTTAACTCCCAGGCCAGCTCCGTCACCTGAGGTACATCCAGCCGGTAGGTTTTCAGCTCCTTTACCCTGGAAAATACCTGCCTGGGGGTTCCGTCCATCACCAGATGACCGTCGTCCATAACAATGACCCGGTCTGCGTCAATCACTTCTTCCATGTAATGGGTAATCAGAAGCACCGTTATGCCCTCTTTCCGGTTCAGGTCATGAAGTGTAGCGATGACCTCCCGTCTGCCGGTAGGGTCCAGCATAGCTGTAGGCTCGTCCAGAATGATGCACTCCGGCCTCATAGCCATCACCCCGGCAATGGCTACCCGCTGCTTCTGGCCGCCGGACAGCTTGTTGGGAGATTTCAGCCGATAAGCAGTCATCCCAACCGCCTCCAGGCTTTCATCTACCCGCCGCCAGATTTCGTCTGTAGGAACGCCCAGATTCTCCGGGCCAAATCCCACATCCTCCTCCACAATGTTTCCGATAATCTGGTTGTCCGGATTCTGAAACACCATGCCTGCCGTTTTCCGGATGTCCCAGATGCAGCTGTCGTCACGAGTATCCATGCCGGAAATCCACACGGTTCCATCAGTCGGCAGAAGAATGCCGTTTAACTGTTTGGCAAAGGTAGACTTTCCGGAGCCGTTGTGGCCCAGAATTGCCACAAAATCCCCTTTCTGGATGTCCAGGGTCAGCTCGTCAATCGCCCGGCTGACCTCCTCCACCTGGTCCGCCTCATCCCTGCGGACATAGTCGTATATCAATCTGGAAGCCTTGATGATTCCCATACTCTGCGGTCCTTTCTGATAATGCCTTTCACATTTCTTATGCGTTCCTCAATTTTAAGCGAAATCCGGGAAACAGTCAAGTATAACAAGTTTCTCTTTTCCATGGCCTATACATCCTCAATCATTTTCTTTCTATTCGTTTTTAATAAATTGGCTGCTGGAATTTATTTTGCCCACCCAAAGGAATATTGAACTGCTTTATTCCAACCTGAAACTCTGACAGTTCTTTCCTCCTCCGTAATTTTCGGCTCGAATACCTTATCCACAGCCCAGTTCCTGGTAACATCCTCCTTGCTGGCCCAATATCCTACTGCCAGACCTGCCAGATAGGCAGCGCCCATAGCAGTAGTCTCTACACATTTCGGTCTCTGAACCTGAGCGTCAATAATATCCGATTGAATCTGCATCAGAGTATTGTTTGCGCTGGCGCCGCCGTCTACCTTCAGAGCAGCCAGCTCAATGCCGGAATCAGCCTTCATGGCCTGCAGAACATCGTTGGTCTGATAAGCCAGGGATTCCAGAGTAGCCCGGATAATATGATATTTGTTTACGCCGCGGGTGATACCTACAATGGTGCCTCTTGCATACTGATCCCAGTGGGGAGCGCCCAGTCCGGTAAATGCCGGAACCACATAACAGCCGTTGGTGTCTTTTACCTTATTGGCCATATACTCGGAATCTGGGGCAGAGTCAATAAGGTGCATTTCATCACGAAGCCACTGGATTGCAGCGCCGGCTATGAAAATAGAGCCTTCCAGAGCATAGTTTACCCTTCCATCCAATCCCCATGCAATGGTAGTAACTAATCCGTTGTTGGAGAATACCGGTTTCTCGCCGGTATTCATCAGCAAGAAGCAGCCGGTTCCGTATGTGTTCTTTGCTTCGCCAGGACTAAAACAGGTTTGTCCAAACAATGCTGCCTGCTGGTCTCCTGCTGCTCCGCCAATGGGAATCGGGCCGCCGAAAAAGGAGGAATCTGCCTCTCCGTAAACGAAGCTGGAAGGCTTCGCTTCCGGAAGCATACATTTAGGGATATTCAACTCTGCCAGGATTTCATCGTCCCATTTCAGTTCCTGGATGTTAAACAGCAGAGTTCTGGACGCATTGGAATAATCAGTTACATGAACCTTTCCTTTCGTCAGTTTCCAGATCAGCCAGGTCTCTACCGTGCCAAATAACAACTCCCCTCGCTCTGCCCGCTCCCGCACGCCATCTACATTATCCAGAATCCATTTTAACTTGGTTCCGGAAAAATACGCGTCAATCACCAGTCCGGTTTTCTGGCGAAAAGCGTCTACCAGCCCCTTTTCTTTTAAAGAATCACAATATTCTGAGGTACGGCGGCACTGCCAGACGATGGCATGATATACCGGCTCGCCGGTGTTCTTATCCCATACGATGGTAGTCTCACGCTGGTTGGTAATACCAATGGCAGCAATGTCCTTTGCTGCTGCACCAATCTTGGACATGGCCTCAACTGCTACCCCCAACTGGCTGGACCAGATTTCATTGGCGTCGTGCTCTACCCAGCCCGGTTTCGGGAAATACTGGGTAAATTCCTTCTGGGCAACGCTGCACATTTCCCCTTTTTCGTTGAATAGAATACATCGATTACTGGTAGTTCCTGCATCAAGCGCCATTACATACTTTGCCATAACCTATCTCCTTATAATTTTTTCTATACTTCAATAAAATTTAGCCCTGTTTTGTCCTTCACTGACGCTATAATCAGACTGGATTCTACAGGATCAATAAAGTTCTTATCCATGGATATTCCCTTCTCCTCTGTTTCCATTTTTACTTTAAAAAAGAGTCCGGTTCACCGGACTCTCGCGCCGGAGCGCGTCTGCATCAGCAGACATTTTCCTTAAGCGCGAAGTGCGCATCCCGCGGAGCGTTTTTGTTTCATAGGGCGAACTTTCCTATGAAAGAACCAAAAGAGAGCACGGCATAAAACAACATTTCTGTTGCAAATGCAATGCTCTCCTCTCAGCATTTCTCTATTCAATTACTTTTTACTGGCTATATTATATCACAACTAGAACTCTGCCGCAACAATTTTTCCTATCTTCCAGCGCTCCGTGCTTCCCTTATCTTGCAAAGTATTCTTCTGTATAGTAAAATCTATATCAGGTTTAAATTTCTGTTTAAGGAAAGGAGTCCCTATGGAAGCTGCAGAAACAAGAATCGCCCTGGTAGGCATCGTAGTGGAAAGTCCGGAGTCTGTAGAACTTTTAAACGAAATTCTCCACGACTACCGCCAATACATTATCGGACGGATGGGCATCCCTTACCGTGAAAAACAAATCAGCGTCATCAGCATTGCCTTAGACGCCCCGCAGCCGGTTATTTCTGCTTTAGCCGGGAAGATTGGACGGCTGGATGGGGTCAGCTCTAAGACTGTGTATTCTGGGGTACGAGGGTAAAATAGATATACTATCTTACCCAAACCCCCTGCTCATTCACATAGAAAGTATCAATCCAGGTATTCACTGCCTTGTGACCGCTGCCGGGATAGAAGTAATACCAGCTTCCTGCCACTTCCATCCAGCCTTCTGCCATGGCGCCGCTTGAAGTAAAGTAATAGGTTTTTCCATTTACATCAGCCCAGCGGTCTTTCAGCATACATCCCAAAAATGCATCCTGAGTAGGATTCATATAGTACCATTTCTGGTTCCAAAGCACCCATCCGGTCACCATAGCGCCGCTGTCATTTAAGTAATAGGTCTGGTTGTTCATATTCTGCCAGCCAGTTACCATCCGGCCGTCATCCCGGAACAGATACCACAGGCCTCCTACCTGCGCCCAGCCGTTCCTGTGATAGGAACCGTCCGGATAATAATAATACCAGCTATTGCTGATATACTGCCAGCCTACCCTGGTGTTGCCGCTGGAACCGCCGGAAGGACCGCCGCTGGCAATGCTGTTATTCTGACCGCTGCCGTCAGACACATCTTCCTCTGCCAGGTAAATCTCTTCGGACTCTACCCATTCACTGCTTTCACCGTAATCATCCTGCTTATTGGTTTTGGCGATAGTACGCACCCGGAAGGTGTAGGTTCCCTTCTTCGTCATGTAGGGATAAAAATTATAGCTGTGGGATGTGGTCTCTGCAGAGTGAACCTTGGTGGACCCCCGCCGAAGCACCACTTCGTAGCGGCCTGTGCCGCCTTCCTCCGGCGCCTCCCAGCGGGCAGTACCCCTGGCGTTATCCTTCCAGTAAGCATCCTCCGGCGGAGCAAAGGTTCCTTCAATGGCCCGTACCCGCAGCCGCACAATCAGATTTCCGTCTTTCTTACTGGTGCTGACATAGCTTCCGGAACGAACACTTACATTACTGGAACGGTAAGTGCCTTTAAACGCATACTCATCCTCATCCGCAGGAGTCAGCGTTACCTGCATCTCCGGCGTATCCCCCACATTCATAATTCTGGAAGTGGAAGTTTTCCACTCTGCGTCGGAAATATAATACCGGTCAGAGGAGGTAGTCACACAAATATCCCCATCTGAAACATTTCCACTATTTCCGGCAGCATCTATGCTAATATCCGGCAGTGTGCTGCCTGCTTCTAATTTGGAATCAATCCGAATGGATACACTGGAGATAGCTTTCTCCGCCGCCTGGCTCACCATTACCCCGGCTGCGCTTAACACTCCGGCCAATACCAACGCCCATAACTGTCTATACCTTACCTTCATAGTAACCCCTCTTTCTATCCTGTACAGTGAAATTGCACACATTCAACTGATTCTTTGTAATTTCATTATATATTGCCCGGATTACACCGTCAACTTACAATATTCTTACCTTATTTCTACAAAGCTTTGCTGAAAAACGAAAAAAGCAGAAATATGCTGAAAAATTCAACTCAGCATCTTTCTGCTCTTCTACATTTATTTGTCCATCAATGCTTTAACCTGACGAACACGCTCCTCAATAAAGTCTGCCCATACAGTCGAATCCAGATAAGGCTGGTTTGCATGGCTGTAGGTTCCTGCCCTGTCTGTAATCTCAATCTGATTGGGATGACTGGGAAGGGCAATGTCTACAGGGATGGCTTTCATCTTTTCCGCATCTGCCAGGAACCGCTCCCGAAGCGCCGGGGTCAGATACCTGCTGGCAGCATAATACCCATCATTCATGGTATTGGCCCCAACGCCGCCGTGCATCGCTATCTTATACTCCGCTCCGGTAACCGGATTGGTTTCTGTCCAGAAAAAGCTGGTGCAGCCAATGGTATGGCCCGGTGTCAGCACGGTGTGAATGGTGATATTTCCCAGAGTAATCGGTTCATCTTCAGAATAATACCGATCTACTGTAAACATCTGAGGATGAGAATCCGGATCCAACACCACCGTTTCCTCCGGACACTGCTCCATAAATTCTGTATCCTCTTTGGACATATAAAGTTCTGCCCCTGTCAGCTCCTTCATGGCTCGTGCTCCGCCGCAGTGGTCAAAATGGGCATGGCTGATCAGGATTTTTTTGATGTCTTTCGGGCTGTAGCCTAAGCTGGTAATAGAATTCACCAGCAGATACAGGCTTTCCGGAATTGCCGTATCAATCAGGATCAAGCCGTCTCCTGTATCAATCAGATAACACCCTACCCAGGTCTGTCCTGCTACATACCAGGTCTGAGGAGATACCTGAAAAGGTTCTATCGCCAGAGTCCAGGGGTTATAGGCGAGAGTCGCCACCGGATCTTTCGTAGCTGGAATACAACGAAAACTCATCTTATCCTCTCTCCTTTCCAATAGTTCCCTTTAACCTCTGAAGGATTGCACGAATAATCGGTGAAAATATGCAGATAAGTGCAATTACCATCAGCACACCAGATACCGGACGGGTAAAGAAGCTGGTCCAGGTTCCACTGTACTGGAAGGCCTTCAGCATATTCTTTTCCAGGGTGGGGCCCAGGATAAAGGCCAAAATCAAGGGAGAGGTCGGCAGTCCGCCAAAGTGCATAGCCACACCAACTGCACAAAACGCCATCATCATACCGCATTTATACAGGTTTCCGGAATCTACATAAGCAGACGCCAGGCAGATTACCAGCAGAGCCGGATACATGTAAACACTGGGTACTTTCAGAATATAGGGGAACCACCGTTTGCCCAGCGCCTGCATCAGCAGAACAATCGCTGCTACTGCCATAACCGTAGTAAACATCAGATAAACCACATCACCACTGTTGGCAAATACCATGGGGCCCATCTCTAAACCGTGAATAGTCAAAGCACCAATCAAAAGGGCTGTAGTGGAGTCTCCCGGGATTCCAAGGGCTGCCATAGGAATCATAGCGCCGCCAATCGCAGCATTATTTGCTACCTCCGGAGCCCAGATACCGCCGGCTGCTCCATTTCCGTACTCTTCTGGATGCTTTGACGCATTTTTAGCAGAAGAATACGCTACCAGGTTGGAAAGGCCAGAGCCCATACCCGGTAAAAATCCAATTCCAAGTCCAATCAGGAATGAGCGGATAATATTGCCCATTTCTTCCTTGAAATCCTGAATTCCAAGGCCGAAGCCCTTCAAACCTTTTCCATCCACCTCCGGCGCCGGGCTGAATCCCTTTCCGAAGGTTACCAGAATATGGCTCACTGCAAAAATACCGGTCAACACTACAATCATGCCAAGGCCGCTCAGCAGATACATATTTCCAAAAGTAAACCGCAGTTCTGCGTCAATGGGGGAATATCCTACACAGGCAAATAAAAGCCCGATACAGCTGGAAGCCAGTCCTTTAAACATATTGCCTTTGGAAATAGCCAGTACCATGGTCATTGCCACCAGGCAAAGAGCCGCGTACTCCCATGCTCCCATAGCAAAGGCAAAATCCGCTACCTTCTCTGCCAGCAGCATAGCTGCCAGGGCGCTGAAGAAGGTGCCTGTAAAGGATGCAGTCATACCGATAGCCAGCGCCTTGGACGCCTGACCTTTCTGAGCCATGGGATGTCCGTCCCAGCAGGTAGCTACTGCAGAAGCAGAGCCAGGGATACCTAAAAGTACGGAGCCGATAAATGCACCGGAACATCCGCCAATCCAAAGAGACAGCAGAAAGATTATTGCCGTTGCATGATCCATCGTATAAGTCAGCGGCATAAACAGCATGACTGCCATGGTTCCGGACAATCCGGGAATTGCTCCGAATACAATTCCCACAAAGGTTCCCACCACCATCAGGATCAAATTCATAGGTATCAGAAATTGAGATACAATGTAAGGAATATAACCAATCATCTGCGTACCTCCTTAATCAAACAGCAGTCCGCCCGGCAGGGTCATTCCAAACAGCGGAACATACATGCCGTAGACGATCAGGCTGACTGCTACAGAAAACAGGACTCTGGCCCAGGGTTTGGTTGGCAGATTGCTGGCTTTTGAGAAATAAGTAGTCAGCACATACAAAACCACCATGCTGGCAATCACAAAGCCCACATATTTCATCGCCAGCACATAGCCACAAAGAACAGCAAAGGACACTGCAATACGAATCATGCCGGCTTTGCTCATAAGAGCCTTGCTTTCTTCCTTCTGCCGGCAGCCGTTTACAAAGGTTCCGGCTCCGCATACTATCAGGCCAAACACAGCGATACCTGGCAATAACTTGGGGCCCGGATACGCCGCTGTAAAAGGCGTCTCAAACTGACTGATCAAACAGGCAGACACCAATCCGACAAGCACCAGCGCTGCGCCGGTAATCTGATCTTTTTTTGCTTTCATGTTTCGGCACGCTCCTTTGTTTTCTTATTTCTTCAAGCCAAGTTCTGCACAAACTACATCCAGTTCTTCCTGCTGACCTTTCATGGTTGCCTGGGCTTTTTCATAGGGAACGAATTCCATTGCCATACCGGCTCCTTCCAGAATTTCTCTGGTTTTCTCATCCTTTGCTGCAGCGTCAAACATTGCTAAGATTGCCTGAGCAGTAGCATCGTCCATTTCCGGATTTGCCAGAAGGTAGAAATATGTACCAAATACACAGTCATATCCCAGTTCCTTAAAGGAGGGAACATCTGGAATGAGGCTGTTTCTTCCACCCTCCTCTGTTGCAGAGAAACATGCAAGCGCATTTACCTTTCCTGCCTCAATGTACTGTTTCGCCTGGTTTGCATTTACCAGTGCGCACTGAATGCTGCCGCCTACTAAAGCTGTCAGCTTATCTGTGTCAGAACCAGCCTCTACATATTTCAGTTCAATTCCCAGTTCCTTACACATCATACCTGACATAATATGAGCGGAACCGCCGGTCTCTACACCAATCATCATGCTTCCGCCGGCTGCCTTAGCTGCCTCAACAAATCCATCCAGATCTGTTATATCTCCTGTCGGAACTACCAGAACATAGCCGCCTTTTTCTACAGGAGTTGCTGCACCGATTACTTTAAATTCCTCATGTCCTACATGATCATAAACGCCGGTAGCGGTCTTAATGCACATGGTAGTATGGAAAAACAGGAGCTGGCTTCCGTCTGCCTTGCCGTTACGAACAGTTTCCATAGCTACAACGCCGCTTCCATCTGTGTTGTTTACTACCGTGGTGTTACTGTCAAAATTGCTGTTGATATAAGCAGTTAATGCCCTGGCTGCCACATCTGTGCCGCCGCCTGCAGATGCCGGAACCTGCATCTCAATCTTTTGGGGAAGGGAAGCGGATGCTTCCTGCCCCTCTGCAGCACCCTTGGCTGCTGTTTCCTTCGCTGCCGGCCCGCTGCTGTCTGCAGAACCGCTGCAGCCAGTCATGGAAAACGCCATCATACCTGCCAGTACCAATGCCAACATTCTTTTCTTCATAACTCTCATCTCCTGAATTTACTATTTATTTTGCTATTTTCCTTCACGCGCTTGAAGAACTTTGATAAATTTATTATAATCATGATATGGACTTAGTTCAACTTATCATTTATAAGTATTGGACTTAATATTTTTAATTTTTGTTGTTAAATTGTGCATTCTTGTCATATAATACGCCCTTTTTTTATTTAAATGTTACATAAAATCAGGAGGAAATTTCTATGGATTTACATCAGATTCAATACATTCTGACTATTGCAGAGAAACAGAGTATCAGCAAAGCTGCGGAAAGTCTTTTTATCACTCAGTCTGCCTTAAACCAGCAGCTTTTAAAGCTGGAAAATGAACTGGGAGTTCCTCTGTTTGAACGGCGGAACCGGTCCATGATTCCTACTGCAGCCGGACAGGTATACCTGGATGCTGCCCAGCAAATGGCAGACCTGAAACGAAAGACCTATAAAATCATTCAGGATATTGCAAACGAAAACTCTGGAGAAATCCGTCTGGCCTACACACCGGAAGTAGGCGCCCGCATGTTTTCTGCAGTATATCCTATATTTATCAAAAAATACCCAGATGTTACCTTTCAGATTCACGAAGCCCGTGGAAAAGAAATCAAAAAACTGCTGCTTAATAAAACTGTAGATCTGGCCCACATAAGCTACTTTGACTTCAGCCGCAGTCCGGATCTGGAATACCTGGACATCGACTCGGAATACATTGTGCTGGGGCTTCCATCCAGCCATCCGCTGGCCTGCCTGGCTGGTGAAAACAGTCATCAGCACCTCCCTTTAATTGATCTAAACCTGCTGAAAGACGACGCCTTTGTTCTTGCAGACAGAAGTACGCTGATACGGGACGCTCTGGACTACACATTTTCAAAAGCGGGTTTTTCTCCAAAGATCTTATTTGAGTCTGCCAGTTCCCAGACTCTTATCAACATGGTACAGGCTCAGATTGCACCTGCTTTCTTTCCTCAGTCCTATGTACGCCCGGATCCTTCTATCGTTTACTTTAAAGCAGCCCCCTGTTTTGCCTGGTGCCGCAGCGTTGCCTTCCGTAAAAACTCCTATTTAAGCAAACCGGAGAAATACTTTATTGCTCTTTCCACCGATTTTATGCGCGGAATTGTGCAAAAAGGAAAATGGGAATAAGGAAATGTCTGCCGCCAGGCACATAAAAAGAGTCCGGTTCACCGGACTCTCGCGCCGGAGCGCGTCTGCGTCAGCAGACATTTTCCTTAAGCGCGAAGTGCGCATCCCGCGGAGCGTTGTTGTTTCATAGGGCGAACTTTCCTATGAAACAACAAAAAGCCGGTGCATTTCTGCACCGGCTTCTCTTTATGCCTTATAATTAAACTAACTCTAACAGCACTTCCATAGCGCCGTCGCCCTTACGCTGGCCGATCTTTACGATACGGGTATAACCACCGTTGCGGGAAACATACTTCGGAGCAACCTCATCAAAGAGTTTTGCCGGAAGATCTACGGACTTGGTGTTTTTCTTTCTGCCTGCTGCTGCAGCCGGAACCTCTGTTACATCGTACAGAACCTTCAGCATCTGACGGCGAGCATGCAGTCTGGACGGGTTGTCCTTCTTAATCTCTTTCTGAACTTCATCATAAACGGTAACCTTCTTGCCGTTTACTACTTCTTTTACTCTCTTACCGTTTGCATCCTTGCGGGCAACCTTAGCGGTAACGGTAACAGTCTCAAAGTTATCTTTCTCTTTTACAGCCAGTGCGATCAGACCCTCAGCAACCTTACGGATCTCTTTTGCTCTTGCCTCAGTGGTCTTGATGCTGCCATGATACAGCAGTGCAGTTACCTGGCTGCGGATCATTGCTTTTCTCTGACTGGAAGTTCTTCCAAGCTTTCTATAACCTGCCATTTTATTTTCCTCCTGAAATTACGGAGTGCGGTCTGCGCTCGTTGGACTTATCAGACCACAACACCTGTGTTTATGATACCCACCCCTGCTCGTTGGACTTACGAGGCTGGCACCCTACTAATGTATTGGCTTCCACTGCAAAAAAGGGGGAAACCCGAACTCCGCTTACGCCCCGTTTGGGCAGCGTTCGCTTCACTCACTTCACTCCTCACTGGGGTTCAGTTGAAGTCCTAATTCTTTTAACTTTGCCAACACTTCCTCTAAGGACTTGCGGCCAAGGTTTCTCACCTTCATCATATCCTCCGGAGTTCTGTTGCACAGCTCCTCCACAGTATTGATGCCGGCGCGCTTCAGACAGTTGTAAGAACGAACGGACAGTTCCAGCTCGTCAATATTCATCTCAAGCACTTTTTCTTTTTCATTATCTTCCTTCTCTACCATGATCTCAGCAGTATTGGCAATCTCAGAAAGATTGATGAACAGACTCAAATGCTCGCTTAATACCTTCGCAGCCAGGCTGACAGCCTCATCCGGCGCCAGGGTTCCGTTGGTGTAAACATCCAAAGTCAGTTTATCGTAATCGGTAACCTGACCAACACGGGTGTTTTCGATTGCCATATTTACGCGCTCAACCGGAGTGTAAATGGAATCAATCGCAATAACGCCAATCGGCAGTTCGTCGTTTTTGTTCTTGTCTGCGCTTACATATCCGCGGCCCTTAGTGATAGTCAGTTCCATGTAGAACTTGGAATCTGCGCCGCCGCTTAAGGTGGCGATCACCTGTTCCGGATTCATGATTTCGATGTCCGGATCAGCCTGGATGTCAGCAGCAGTGATGACGCCTTCACCCTCAAACTCGATGTAGGCAGTCTTCACTTCATTGCTGTCGCTGTTGTTCTTAATAGATAAGCTCTTGATGTTCATGATGATTTCACTTACATCCTCTTTCACTCCGGGGATGGAACTGAACTCATGCAAAACGCCGTCGATTTTCACCTGGCTGACTGCAGCGCCCGGCAGAGAAGATAACATAATTCTTCTCAGGGAGTTGCCTAACGTGGTGCCGTAGCCTCTCTCCAGCGGTTCAACTACAAACTTGCCATATTTCTTATCATCTGAAATTTCAACAATCTCAATGTTTGGTTTTTCAAAATCGAACACGATTATAGCCCCTCCTTTTTGGGTAATCTATCGAGGGAATTTTAGTACTCGTTTAAGAAGTTCTTTTTGCTTTGCTTAAAGAACAGCCTTCTCACTAAACTCAGTCTTACTTCGTTAAGCGTTCAGCCCTTATTTGGAGTACAACTCGACGATAAGCATTTCGTTTACCGGAACATCAATCTCATCTCTGGTGGGCAGCTCTTTTACAACGCCCTTTAAGTTCTCCTGGTCAACATCCAGCCAAGCCGGAACCAGACGACCTGCAGTGGTCTCCAGAACATCTTTGTATCTCTGAGAAGATTTAGCCTTCTCTCTCACTTCGATTACATCACCAGCCTTTACCAGGTAGGACGGAATGTTTACACACTTGCCGTTTACCAGGATGTGCTTGTGGTCAACGATCTGTCTGGTCTCCCGTCTGGTGCGGCCAAATCCCATACGGAAAACCACATTGTCCAGTCTTCTCTCCAGAAGGATCATCATGTTCTCACCAGTCTGGCCGTCCATTTTCTCAGCCTTGGTGTAGTAGTTGCGGAACGGCTTCTCTAATACGCCGTAGATGAATTTTGCTTTCTGCTTCTCGCGTAACTGGAGACCATACTCGCTTACTTTTCTGTTAGCTCTTTTTAATTCTCTGTTTGATTTTTTATCAATTCCTAAATAGATTGGATCCAAACCAAGAGATCTACATCTTTTAAGAACAGGAACTCTATCTACTGCCACTTTTAGTACCTCCTATCAGACTCTTCTTCTTTTCGGCGGGCGACATCCGTTATGGGGAACCGGAGTCACATCCTTAATGCTAGTTACCTCAATACCGCATGCGGAAAGTGCGCGGATTGCTGCTTCACGGCCTGAACCAGGTCCTTTAACCATAACATCTACAGATTTTAAGCCATGTACTAAAGCTGCTTTGGCAGCAGTCTCTGCAGCCATCTGTGCTGCATATGGAGTAGATTTCCTTGAACCTCTAAATCCCAGACCACCGGCACTAGCCCAAGACAATGCATTACCCTGTGCATCGGTCAGAGTAACGATTGTGTTGTTAAAAGAAGACTGAATATGTGCCTGTCCGCGTTCAACGTTTTTCTTTACACGCTTTTTTGTCACTTTTTTAGTAGTGGACACTTTTTTAGCCATTTTAAACTAACCTACTTTCTTCTAACTTGAATCCTGTTTCCTGTTTTTAAAACATGCAACGAGATTCGTACATCGTGTGTCTAAAGATGTTCTCCTCTCACAATCTGGAGAACGGCTTTCACACCAAGCTCATAGCATTCGCTAAGTGTTTAATGCCTATTTCTTCTTGTTTGCTACAGTCTTACGAGGACCTTTGCGGGTTCTTGCATTGGTTTTGGTCTTCTGACCACGAACCGGCAGACCTTTTCTGTGACGGATTCCGCGATAGCAGCCAATCTCCTGCAGTCTCTTGATGTTCATTGCGATTTCTCTGCGCAGATCACCCTCAACTAACTGAGTGTCAGCAATTACTGCTGCCAGCTTCTTCACTTCGTCGTCGGTCAGATCCTTGACACGAGTGTCCGGATTTACTCCTGCCTCTGCAAGAATGCGGTTTGCACTTGTTCTACCAATACCGTAGATGTAAGTCAAGCCGATTTCAACACGCTTTTCTCTTGGTAAATCAACACCAGAAATACGGGCCATTTGTGTAGTACACCTCCTGTAATTTTTTCAGAACGGAAACTTCCGTTCAAGTAGCGCTCAGCTTGCGCTTCGCTTTAACCTTGTCTCTGCTTGTGCTTAGGATTTTCACAGATTACTCTGATACTGCCTTTGCGTTTGATGATTTTGCATTTTTCGCAAATCGGTTTTACTGATGATCTCACCTTCATGGCAATTCTCCTTTCTCCTAATCTCCCTCTCCCCTGGGCATTTACAACGCTTCGGGGTGTTTCACTTGCATATATCTATATGACACAGATATATTGGTGCATCCGGGTGGAATTTTAGGCAAACTTCACCCAGAATCTCAACAAAGTCGCCATAGTATTATATCATTGCCTTTTATAATATGCAAGCATTTTTTGTAATTTTTGCTTTTCGTCGTGCCATTCGCAATTTGCCTTGCAAATTACTCATGTCGGACTTGCGTCCTATAAAAATGTTTGTGTTCACGGCCCTTGGTGAGCCAGCTCACCATGTCCGTTCTCACTAACATTTTTGCACGACTTATTTGTCTCTCCAAATGATTCTTCCTTTTGACAGGTCGTAGGGGGATAACTCAATGGTTACTTTGTCTCCCGGCAGGATCCGGATATAGTTCATACGCAGTTTTCCGCTGATATGGGCCAGAACCTGGTGGCCGTTTTCTAACTCTACCTGGAACATGGCGTTGGGAAGCTTCTCTACAACAGTTCCTTCAATTTCAATCACATCTGCTTTTGACATGGGTTTACCTCCTAAATGCAGTAATGGCTTTTGCAGCTTGCAAGCGCTCTTCGGATGTTTTCATCCGTCAGGGCAGCGGCGCCTATAACCGGCGTCCTGTCTGCCTGGATATGTTTCTTATTCTTCCGCTTGGGAGCGGCCACTGTCCTGACCTTACCGTCAGCCACAGTCACAAACCGCCCCAAGTCAGAGAGAATAATATAATACTCATCTTTGTCATGTCCGGCCAGGGATCTGGCCAGGCAGCCTGCCTCACATCTCATCTCCCACCGCCTTCTACAGGGAGAGAATCTCAGGCTCGCCCTCCGTAATGAGAATGGTATTCTCATAATGGGCAGACAGGGAACCGTCATCCGTCACTACTGTCCAGTCGTCATCCATCCATACCACATCCGGACGGCCTGCATTGATCATAGGTTCAATGGCCAGGGTCATGCCCGGCACCAGCCGGATGCCCTTGCGGTTCTGCGCAAAGTTGGGAACCTCCGGATCCTCGTGGAGATGTTGCCCAATCCCATGCCCTACCAGATCCCGGACTACGCCGTAGCCGAAGCTCTCTGCGTAGGCCTGAATAGCAGAGGATATGTCATTGAGATGATTGCCAGCTTTTGCGAATTTAATCCCTTCAAAAAAACTTTCCCTGGTAATCTGGATCAGTTTCCCCGCCTCCGGCGTAATCTGCCCTACCGCATGGGTCCGGGCTGCGTCGGAGTGGTATCCCTTCCAGATCACACCAGCGTCCAGGCTGACAATATCTCCCTCCTGGATAATCCGGTGCTTGCTGGGGATTCCATGCACCACCTCATCGTTGACCGATACACAGATGGAGGCAGGATAGCCATTGTAGTTTTTAAAGGAAGGGATGCAGCCATGACTGCGGATCAGCTTCTCTCCCAGCCGGTCAATGTCCATGGTTGTCATACCCGGCTTAATCGCCTTTCCCAGTTCCTCATGTACGCTTGCCAGAATTTTTCCAGCCTGGCGCATCAGTTCAATTTCTCTCGCAGATTTAATGGATACTGACATAATTTACACTCCCAGAATATTCACGATGTCTTTAAACACCTCGTTCAGATCCTGGGTGCCGTCTACGGTATGCAGGATCCCTTCATTCTTGTAGTAGTCGATCAGCGGCTGGGTCTGGTCGTGGTACACAGTAAGCCGTTTCTGAACTGTCTCCGGCTTATCATCGTCACGCAGCACCAGTTCCTGGCCGCACGCATCGCAGATTCCCTCCACCTTTGTGGAGTTGAAAACGATATGATAAGTAGCGCCGCAGCCTAAGCAGGCTCTCCGGCCGCCCATCCGGGTTACGATGGCCTCGTCAGGAACATCCACATCGATGGCGTAGTCCATCTTCTCCCCCCGCTCCTTTAAGGAAGCTGTCAGGCTCTCTGCCTGGGGAATGGTTCTGGGAAAGCCGTCCAGCACATAGCCGTTTTCACAGTCAGCCTGGCTGATCCGATCCAAAAGCATCCCGATGGTCACTTCATCCGGCACTAGCTGGCCCTGATCCATATAGGATTTGGCCTTCATGCCCAGCTCCGTGCCGCCCTTTATGTTGGCGCGGAAAATATCTCCGGTGGAAATATGGGGAATTCCGTACTTTTCGGCAATCTTTTTAGCCTGAGTACCTTTTCCTGCCCCTGGTGCACCTAACATGATAATCTTCATATCGTCTCATCCTCCTTTTATAAATACATTTTAATTGTTTCCCTTACCCGCAAAATACCTCTAAAAATGAAAATAAGCTGCTGCCCATTATACGCGCAGCAGCTTATCTTTATGCTTAATCAGCCAGGAATCCCTTGTAGTTCCGAACAACCATCTGAGACTCAATGGACTTGATGGTTTCCAGGGTAACACTGACAATAATGATCAGGGATGTACCCAGGAAGGACAGCTGCCCTACGGAAAACAGTCCGGAAATCATAATCGGGATGATGCTGACGATAATCAGGCCAACCGCCCCGATAAATACAAGGTAGTTTAAAATCTTATCCAGATACTCAGAAGTCGGCTTGCCAGGACGGATACCCGGAATAAATCCGCCGGACTTCTTCATATTATTGGCAACCTCCAGGGGATTGAAGGTGATAGAGGTGTAGAAATATGCGAAAAGCACAATCAGCACCAGGTAAATCACCAGACCGATGGAGTACCACGGCATCTCAGGACGGAACCAGGAAGAAGAATTCAGCGCCATCAGGATATGACCTCCGACAGTGCTGTAATCTACCGGGAAGAACTGAGAAATAACTACCGGGAAAGACATAATGGAGGAAGCGAAGATTACCGGGATAACTCCAGCAGTATTGACCTTCAGCGGAATGTGGGAGGACTGACCACCCACCAGCTTTCTGCCAACCATTTTCTTGGAATACTGTACCGGAATCCGGCGCTCGCCATCCTGCAGCAGCACAACAAATGCAACCATCGCTACCAGCACAGCCAGAATCAGGATTGCGATGGTAACTGTGGCGCCAATGTTCTTGCCGCTTAAGAAAACATTGTAAATGGTGTTTACATCTGTGGGAAGGGAAGACACAATGTTGAACAGCAGGACGATGGAAATACCATTGCCTACGCCGTTCTCTGTGATACGCTCGCCAATCCACATCAGGAATGCACTTCCTGCAGTCATGGTAGCAACTGCAACCAGTACGCTCCATACACTATACTCAACCAGCAGACCCTGGCCTCCGAAGCCTACTGCCATGGCAGCAGACTCGATCAGAGCCAGACCTACAGTCAGGTATCTGGTATACTCTGCAATTTTCTTTCTTCCATCTTCACCCTCTCGCTGCATCTCTTCCAGCTTCGGAATTGCGATAGTCAGAAGCTGCATGATAATGGAGGATGTGATGTAGGGGGTAATACTAAGAGCCAGTACGGACATGGAGGAGAAAGATCCGCCAGTCATGGCATTGAAAAAGCCAAAGGCGTTATTTTCCTGGCTTGCAAAAAAGTTTGCAAAGAAGTCAGTCTTTACGCCCGGTACCGGAATCTCAGACCCGATCCGAATCACCACCAGCATCAGGAAGGTGAAGATCAGTTTTTTTCTGATCTCCTTAACCTTCCATGCATTTCGGAGTGTTCTCAACATATTAGATCACCTCGCAGGTTCCACCTAAAGCCTCAATTTTTGCTTTTGCACCCTCGCTGAATGCATCAACTTTTACGGTCAGCTTTTTGGTTAATTCACCATTACCCAGGAGCTTAACGCCATCTCTCGGATTTTTAACGATACCGCACTCCATCAGAGTCTCAACGGTTACCACTGCATCGTTGTCAAAACGCTCTAAAGCGCTTACATTGATACCAACGATGTGCTTCGTATTACGGTTGGTAAAGCCTCTCTTGGGAATTCGTCTGTATAACGGCATCTGACCGCCCTCGAAACCAGGTCTGGTTGCGCCGGAA
This sequence comes from uncultured Eubacteriales bacterium, assembly GCA_951800645.1. GTDB lineage: Bacteria > Bacillota > Clostridia > Lachnospirales > Lachnospiraceae > Brotaphodocola. The sequence continues at coordinate 91,443 of CATOIK010000004.1, forward strand.
CGCGCCTTCTGACCCTTGTGGCCCTTACCGGCAGTTTTTCCATTGCCTGAACCGTGACCACGGCCTCTTCTGAAATTATCACTGTGCTTAGAACCTGCAGCAGGCTGTAAATTGGATAAATCCATTTCGTTGCACCTCCTTACTTCGATTATTAGATTTCTTCTACTTTTACAAGATGTTTTACATGCCAAATCATGCCTCTTACGGCCTCATTGTCCGGAAGCTCAACAGTCTTATTAAGCTTTCTCAGACCCAGAGCTTCACAGGTTGCTCTGTGCTTCGGAACAGCGCCGATAGGAGATTTCACTAATGTTACTTTTAACTTCTCTGCCATTTCATTGCCCTCCTTAGCCTAAGATTTCTTCTACGGATTTACCGCGAAGCTTTGCATACTCCTCCGGAGTCTTGATCTGGGTCAGACCGTTCAGTACAGCAAGTACAACATTGGTCTTATTGTTGGAACCCAGAGATTTTGCACGGATGTTCTTGATGCCTGCCAGCTCCAGTACGGAACGGGCCGGGCCGCCGGCGATGATACCAGTACCTTCCGGAGCTTTCTTAAGAAGTACAGAAGAACTGCCGAACTTAGCGATAATATCGTGAGGAATGCTCTTGTTCTCGTCTACCGGAATCTCTACCAGATTCTTGGTAGCTGCCTCTTTACCTTTGCGGATTGCCTCCGGAACCTCGCCTGCCTTACCAAGACCTACGCCAACATGGCCGTTGCCGTCGCCTACTACTACCAGAGCAGAGAATCTCATGGTACGACCACCCTTTACGGTCTTGGATACACGCTTGATTGCTACTACATTGTCGTTTAACTCAAACTGATTTGGGTCAATAATTGTGCGCTTCATGCCGTTCTCCTCTCTACTAGAATTTCAGACCAGCTTCTCTAGCTGCGTCTGCAAGTGCCTGAACCTTGCCCTGGTAAATGAAACCGCCGCGGTCAAATACAACTTCCTCGATTCCCTTCTCCAGTGCTCTCTTAGCGATCAGAGTGCCAACATAAGCTGCTGCAGCAGTGTCATTGGTGTGCTCTAACTCTGCCTTTGCTGCTTTCTCAACAGTAGATGCTGCTACCAGAGTATTGCCGACTGAATCGTCAATAATCTGAGCATACATATGATTATTACTTCTGAACACAGCCAGACGCGGTCTCTCTGCAGTACCTGCAAAGCGGTTACGCAGTCTTTCGTGCTTCTTTACGCGAACTTCGCTTCTTGATTTCTTGCTAACCATTTCTGCATCCTCCTTAATTATTTCTTACCAGTCTTACCAACTTTGCGTCTGATAGTCTCATCAGCATACTTAATACCTTTGCCCTTGTACGGCTCAGGTCTTCTCTTGTCTCTGATTTCAGCAGCATACTGGCCAACCTTCTCTTTATCGATACCTTTAACGGTGATCTTGTTCTGACCCTCCAGAACAGTCTCAACGCCTTCCGGATCTTCCATCTCTACCGGATGGGAGTAGCCCAGGTTCAGGGTTAATTTCTTACCCTGCTTGGATGCTCTGTAACCTACGCCGTTAACCTCAAGAACCTTCTCATAGCCGTTAGTTACACCGACAACCATGTTGTTGATCAGGGTTCTGGTCAGACCGTGAAGGGATTTCATCTTCTTTAAGTCATTGGGTCTGGTTACTACAATGTGGCCATCCTCTTCCTTGATGTCCATCTCAATGGGAAGCTCTCTCTCAAGAGTACCCTTCGGACCTTTTACAGTCACTTTATTGTTATCTGCAATCGTTACAGTTACACCTGCCGGGATTGCGATTGGCATTCTTCCGATTCGTGACATGCCTGTTACCTCCTACTTAAATTTTCGGAAAACACATATGCGTGTTTTCTGTTTTCAGCCTCTCTTAAAATTATATCAGAAAGCACTTGCGCACTTATTAAGCGCTTAATGCCTACCAAACAAATGCCAGAATTTCTCCGCCTACGCCCAACTGACGAGCTTCCTTATCGGTAATCACGCCCTGGTTGGTGGAAATGATAGCGGTACCCAGGCCGCCCAGAACCTTCGGCAGATCTTCCTTGTTTGCGTATACACGCAGACCCGGCTTGGAAATTCTCTTGATGCCGCTGATAACCTTCTCGTTCTTGTCAGCGCCATATTTTAAGGTAATGCGGATGGTCTTGAATGCGCCATCCTCTACGATGTCATACTTCTGAACATAACCCTCTTTTACCAGAATGTCAGCAATAGCCAGCTTCATTCTGGAAGACGGTACATCTACTGTATCATGTTTTGCAGTGTTGGCGTTACGGATTCTTGTAAGCATATCTGCAATCGGATCACTCATAGTCATGATAGATATTCCTCCTTAATTGTTGTGGTGGTTTCCTGTTTGGACCTTGTCCACAGGAGCTGAGGCATCTTAAAAACCTGCGGTTTTCTCGATGTCGCTTGGCTTCCGAAAATGGTGCAATCAGGATAGTTCCCGCTGCACCGTTGGAAGCGGCGCTTTTGCGCCGGGAACCGTCCTGCGATTCCCATGAGATCTGCCAAGTGAGATTTCGCTCCTGCAAACAGGGCGTAATCTCCTTCATCAGCTTTCACTTCCAACTCCCTGGCTTAGTGCTGAACCTTACCAGCTTGCTTTCTTCACACCAGGGATCTGTCCCTTGTATGCTAATTCTCTGAAGCAGATACGGCAAATGCCATATTTTCTTAAATATGCATGCGGGCGTCCGCAGATTCTGCAGCGATTGTACTCTCTGGTGGAGAACTTCGCCGGACGCTGCTGCTTAATCTTCATAGAAGTCTTTGCCATGGATCTTTCCTCCTGTTATTTTGCAAACGGCATGTTAAATAATGTCAACAGTTCACGAGCTTCTTCGTCAGTCTTTGCAGTAGTAACGAAGATGATGTCCATACCTCTTACCTTGTCTACCTTATCGTACTCGATCTCCGGGAAGATTAACTGCTCTTTGATGCCCAGAGCGTAGTTGCCGCGGCCATCAAATGCGTTAGGGTTCACACCGCGGAAGTCACGCACGCGGGGAAGTGCCAGGTTGATCAGACGATCAGCAAACTCATACATCTTCTCGCCGCGCAGGGTAACCTTACATCCGATCGGCATACCTTCTCTGATCTTGAAGTTTGCAACAGACTTTTTAGCTTTGGTAGTCACTGCCTTCTGGCCGGTGATCAGCTCTAAGTCTCTAACTGCAGAGTCCAGAACCTTAGCGTTCTCTTTTGCTTCACCAACGCCCATGTTAATAACGATCTTATCTAACTTCGGGACTTCCATGATGTTCTTATATCCAAATTTCTTCATCAGAGCTTCAACCATCTCGCTCTGATACTGCTCTTTTAATCTAGCCAACTCTCGTTCCTCCTCTCTGCAATTAGTCGATTACTTTACCGGTTGCCTTAGCAACACGGACTTTCTTGCCATCCTTCACTTCAAAGCCAACACGGGTTGCCTTACCGTCAACCACCAGCATAACATTGGAAATGTCCATAGCAGCTTCCTGATGGATGATGCCGCCCTGGGGATTGCCTGCGCTGGGCTTAGAGTGCTTGGTAACCATGTTGCAGCCCTCAACGGTAATCTTGCCGTCTTTTACCTGCAGCACCTTACCGGTTTTATCTTTATCTTTACCTGCGATAACCTTTACCAGATCATCTTTCTTAATTTTCTGCACAGTCGGGCACCTCCTTACAGTACTTCCGGAGCCAGAGATACGATCTTCATAAACTGCTTCTCGCGTAACTCTCTTGCTACCGGCCCAAAGATACGAGTTCCTCTGGGGGTCTTGTCGTCTTTGATGATAACTGCTGCGTTCTCATCGAATTTGATGTAAGAACCGTCTTTACGACGTGCGCCTTTAACGGAACGCACAACTACGGCCTTAACCACATCGCCCTTCTTTACAACGCCGCCTGGTGTTGCATCTTTAACGGAAGCAACGATGACATCACCGATATTTGCATATCTTCTGGTAGAGCCGCCCATAACGCGGATGCACAGTAACTCCTTTGCACCGGTGTTATCAGCAACTTTCAGTCTTGTCTCCTGCTGAATCATGCCTGATACTCCTTCCTTATTCGCTTAATTCTCGCTCATTTACGAGAACCGCTAACTCCGCTGCGCTTCATTTGCGCAGCCAAACGATATACTGTATCGTTTCTTAATTATCTAGCCTTCTCGATAATCTCAACCAGTCTCCATCTCTTATCTTTAGACAGCGGTCTGGTCTCCATAACTTTTACGGTATCACCCTTGCCGCACTCGTTGTTCTCATCGTGTGCTTTTAATTTAACAGTCTTCTTAACGATCTTACCGTATAAAGGATGCTTAACGTGGTCTTCGATTGCAACTACGATGGTCTTATCCATCTTGTCGCTTACAACTTTACCAACGCGGGTTTTTCTTAAATTTCTCTCCACGGTCATGTCTGCTCCTCTCCTATGCCAGCTTAGACTTCTCAGTAATAACAGTCTGAATTCTGGCGATATTCTTGCGAACCTCTTTGATTCTGCTGGTATTATCTAACTGATTGGTTGCATTCTGGAATCTCAAATTGAAAAGTTCCTTCTTTGCAGCTACTAATTCTGCGTTCAGCTCTGAAGCTGATTTTGCCTTTAAGCTTTCTACGTATTTATTAGTTTTCACTGTTATCACCGCCTTCTAAATCTGCCTTAGCAACGATCTTGCACTTGCAGGGTAACTTGTGCATAGCCAGACGCAATGCCTCGCGTGCGGTCTCTTCCGGAACGCCAGCGATCTCGAACATTACTCTGCCCGGTTTAACAACTGCAACCCAGTACTCCAGAGCACCTTTACCGGAACCCATACGAGTCTCAGCCGGTTTTGCAGTTACTGGTTTGTCCGGGAAAATCTTAATCCAGACTTTACCGCCACGCTTAATGTAACGGGTCATAGCCACACGGGCTGCCTCGATCTGGTTGGACTTGATCCAGCACGGCTCAGCGGCCACCAGGCCGAACTCACCATAGTTAATTTTATTTCCTCTTAAAGCTTTACCGGTCATGGTTCCGCGGAACTGTTTACGGCGCTTTACTCTCTTAGGCATTAACATTATTTATCGCTCCCTTCCTTTTTTCCCTTAGTAGGAAGAACTTCGCCCTTGTAGATCCAAACCTTAACGCCCAGCTTGCCGTAGGTGGTATCTGCCTCAGCGAAACCATAGTCAATATCTGCTCTTAATGTCTGTAACGGAATAGTACCCTCGCTGTAGAACTCGGTACGGGCAATATCTGCACCGCCAAGACGGCCGCCTACAGCAGTCTTGATACCTTTAACGCCAGCCTTCATGGAACGGCCCATGGTAGACTTCATAGCGCGGCGGAAGGATACACGGTTTTCCAACTGCTGAGCAATGCTCTCAGCTACTAACTGTGCGTCCCGATCCGGTCTCTTGATCTCTTTGATGTCGATAAATACTTTCTTATCGGTCAGCTTCTGAACCTCGCCTTTCAGCTTCTCGATCTCTGCGCCGCCTTTACCGATTACAAAGCCCGGCTTTGCGGTGAAGATGATGATCTTAACACGATCAGACGCTCTCTCGATCTCGATTTTGGAGATTCCTGCGCTGTACAGTCTCTTCTTTAAGAAGGTACGGATGTTGTAATCCTCTACCAGGCAATCAGCGAAGTTGCCTTCAGCATACCATTTGGAATCCCAGTCTTTAATAACACCGACTCTTAAGCCGTGTGGATTAACTTTCTGTCCCATATTTGCCTCCTATCTCTCATTAAGCACGATGGTGATGTGGCTGTTTCTCTTCTCGATTCTGTAAGCCCGGCCCTGTGCTCTCGGTTTTACTCTCTTCATGGTCGGCGCCTTGTTAGCGTAGCACTCCTCTACATACAGGTTAGCCGGATCCATGTTATTGTTGTTCTCAGCGTTTGCGATAGCTGATTCAAGTAATTTCTTAATTAAAGAAGAAGCATATCTGGGATTGTAGGTTACAATACCAAGTGCGGTCTGCACATCTTTGCCTCTGATGGCATCTAATACGAAGCATGCCTTCTGAACAGATACCCGTGCATAAGACAACTTAGCGCTCGGTCTGGTGTCCTTCTGGGCATTTCTCTCTCTCTTAATCTGACTTCTATGTCCTTTAGCCATTGCTAATAACCTCCTTTCAATCCTGACGATTATCGTTTGGATTTCTTCTCGTCTTTTCCATGTCCTCTGTAAGTTCTGGTAGCTACGAACTCACCCAGTTTGTGGCCAACCATATCCTCAGTAACATATACCGGAACATGCTTTCTGCCATCATGAACTGCGATTGTATGTCCAACCATCTGCGGGAAGATTGTGGAACGGCGGGACCAGGTCTTGATTACCTGATGCTGTCCTGCTGCGTTCATTGCGTCAACCTTTTTCAGTAAGTGCGCATCTGCAAATGGTCCTTTTTTTAATGAGCGTGCCATAGGTTTAAATCCTCCTTATTATTTAATGGTCTTTCCGTCGCGTCTTCTTACAATCAGCTTATTGGACTGTTTGTTTTTCTTTCTGGTCTTCAGTCCCAGAGCAGGCTTGCCCCAAGGAGTAGACGGACCCGGACGGCCGATACCGGTCTTACCTTCACCACCACCGTGGGGATGGTCATTCGGGTTCATAACGGAACCGCGAACTGTCGGACGGATACCCATGTGACGCTTTCTACCAGCCTTACCGATGTTGATCAGGTTGTGGTCGCCGTTGCCAACTACACCGATGGTAGCGCGGCAGATAATCGGAACCATTCTCATCTCGCCGGAAGGAAGTCTTAAGGTTGCATATTTACCTTCTTTAGCCATTAACTGAGCAGCGTTGCCAGCGGAACGAACCAGCTGACCGCCCTTGCCCGGATACAGCTCAATGTTGTGAATCTGCGCACCAACCGGAATGTTAGCCAGCGGTAAGCAGTTACCCACCTTAGCCTCTGCATGCTCACCACTCATAACCTTCATGCCGTTGGTTAAGCCTGCCGGAGCCAGGATGTAGGACTTCTCGCCGTCTGCGTAGCAGATTAAAGCGATGTTAGCAGTTCTGTTGGGATCGTACTCGATACCGATAACAGTTGCCGGAATGCCGTCCTTTGCATTTCTCTTAAAGTCGATGATTCTGTATTTTCTTCTGGAACCGCCGCCACGGTGTCTCACAGTGATCTTACCCTGGTTGTTACGGCCAGCGTTCTTCTTTAAAGAAGTAACCAGAGACTTCTCCGGGGTGGACTTAGTGATCTCACTGAAGTCAGAACCGGTCATGTGTCTTCTGGAAGGTGTATATGGGGTATATGTTTTAATTCCCATGATTCAAACTCCTTTCAATTCCGTACACGACTTATTTCAGCATTTTGCAACGCCTCCGCGTGTATCTCTTTATCACAGCGCGATATAGGTGTTATTTGTCATCCCGCTGTATAGCTTCATTTTTCATCATCCGCTCAACTAAGCTCAACCTTCGCCTTCGGTTCGGTTTCACCAAGTTCCGGGATGGGCTTTTACACTAAACTCGCACACTGCGTGCTCATTAAGTGCGGAACCTTACAGACCTGCGAAGATTTCGATCTCTTTGCTGTCCTCGGTCAACTGAACGATTGCCTTCTTGGTAGCTGCGGTCTTACCAAAGGTCATGCCGCGTCTCTTGTTCTTGCCGTCCATGTTCATGGTGTTTACACTTTTCACTTTGGTTCCCGGAAACATTTTCTCAACTGCTTCTTTGATCATGCTCTTGTTAGCCTCGGTGTGAACCAGGAAAGTGTATTTCTTCTCTGCCATAGCATTCATGCTCTTCTCGGTAACTACCGGTTTGAGGATGACATCGTAGTACTGAATGTTTGCCATTATGCGTACACCTCCTCGATATTTGCAACAGCGGTCTTGGTAGCCACTACCGTGTTGTATTTCAGAATGTCATATACATTGATGGTATTGACATAAGCGGTCTTTACAGTCGGGATGTTCTTAGCGGACTTAACAACATTGTCGCTGTCCTCGCCAACCACTACCAGAGCCTTCTGAACCTTTAAGTTGTTCAGTACATTCTGGAACTTCTTGGTCTTGATCTCGTCTAACTTTAACTCATCCACAACGATGAACTTGTTTTCCTGAACGCGGCTGGTCAGAGCAGACTTCAGAGCAGCTCTCTTTTCCTTCTTGTTCAGGGTGATAGTGTAATCTCTGGGGGTCGGAGCGAATACTACGCCGCCGCCGGTCCACTGAGGAGCTCTGGTTGAACCCTGACGAGCATGTCCGGTTCCTTTCTGTCTCCACGGTTTTCTTCCGCCGCCGGATACCTCAGAACGGGTTTTTGCTTTCTGGGTGCCCTGACGCTTATTAGCAAGCTGTGCAACTACTGCCATGTGTACCAGATGCTCATTGACCTCTACACCGAATACAGCGTCGTTTAAATCCATCTTGCCAACTTCATTGCCTTCCATATTGTAAACAGATACATTTGCCATTTAAGTGTTCCTCCTTTCTCGTCAAAGCCGATTAGGCTTTCACTGTTTCTTTGATCGTTACTAAAGATTTCTTCGGTCCCGGAACAGCGCCCTTTACCAGAAGCAGGTTGTTTTCAACATCAACCTTAACGATCTCAAGGTTCTGTACGGTTACCTGTTTGCTGCCCATGTGACCCGGCATCTTTTTGCCCTTGAATACCTTGCTGGGGTCGGAACATGCACCGTTGGAACCAGCGTGACGATGGTACTTAGAACCGTGAGCCATCGGTCCGCGGGACTGGCCATGTCTCTTGATGGCGCCCTGGAAACCTTTACCCTTGGAAACAGCAGTTGCATCGATCTTGTCGCCTGCAGCGAAGATGTCTGCCTTGATTTCGTCCTTTACAGAGTAGTCCTCTGCATTGTCGAAACGGAACTCTCTAACAAATCTCTTGTAAGCGACACCTGCTTTGTCGAAGTGTCCCTTTAACGGTTTGTTAACTAATTTTTCTCTCTTGTCAACAAAGCCAACCTGTACGGCCTTGTAGCCATCGTTCTCCTCAGTCTTAACCTGGGTTACCACGCAGGGACCAGCCTGAAGAACGGTTACCGGAACTAATACACCGTCTTCATTGAAGATCTGGGTCATTCCGACTTTAGTAGCTAAGATAGCTTTCTTCATTTCTTTTCCTCCTTACAGCGGATTACCGTAACCGGCAATCATACTAAAGCTTATTTCTGTTTCATTTTGATGTCGATATACACACCAGCCGGCATTTCCAACTTAGACAGAGCGTCTACCGTCTTCTGGCTCGGAGTGGTAATATCGATAAGTCTTTTGTGAGTTCTCTGCTCGAACTGCTCTCTGGAATCTTTGTACTTGTGAACTGCACGCAGAATCGTTACTACCTCTTTCTTGGTGGGTAACGGTACCGGACCGCTCACCTGAGCTCCCGTCTTCTTTACGGTCTCGATGATTTTTCCAGCAGACTGATCAACCAACTGATGATCATAAGCCTTCAATGTGATTCTCATTACTTGACTTGCCATAAAAAAAGTCGCCTCCTTTTCGCACTTTTGGGTTAAGTACGACAAGCGGTGACTGTACACATCTCCGTGTGTGTCATAGCAGACTCACACTGCGTTACTGCATTTACCTTCGTTCCTACAGCTGTTAAATTGGTACAGTGACTTGTCGTCAGTTTCCTAACTTGACATTCGCTCCACGGAAAACCTGCCATTTGGCAGCAACCTCACGCTTCACAGCTATCATGTCACAGCTTTTCTAATATATCATGGATTCCAAAGAAATGCAAGTGTTTTTTTTATTTTTCTTGTGCGGCCAGATAGAGACAGGACGCAGCAGTTTTTCTTCCTGCTGCGCCCTGTTTCTTCCTATTATAGTGCTTCTTTTTATATGGCTTCTTTTCAGCCAGTGCTTAATCCCAGTAATCCCAGTCCGGCTCAATCGGAGCGTTGTAGGTTCTGTCATCTGCACTCTCCCCATCCTCCTCTAAGAGGATGCCGCTGCTATTGACCTTGTACTTAATGCCGTCACTGTCCTTTACAGTGGTGTTCCGGGCAATCCGTCCGGAAGAATTTACTACATAATTATTACTGCCAATGGTAATCACCTCATACCGGGTGCCGGACTCTGCCTTCTGCAGACGGCCCATATAATATAAGTAATTATCATGTACGCCGGTGTAGCCCCGTCCGGTATTTGTAAAATAATACTGTCTGGTCTCTCCACTATCGTCAATGTAGAATTTGCCCTTCAGCATACTGCTCTGTTCTCTGGTTCCGAAGTAGTAGGAGGTGTAGGTTTCTTCATTGCTTCCAATGTAAACCTTCTGCAGTCCATACACCGGTACACCGTTGTTTCCAAACAGATAAGTATTTCCGCCGATTTTCTCCAAATCCTTGGTAGAGGCAGTACCCTTGTCCGGCCCAACTTTCGGGATCCCCTTGTTGTTAAAGTAGAACCACTCTACATCATTCTCATACTGACTCTGAAGGTCCTCCGGCGGCTCTGTGGAATACCATCCGGTACGAACCTGTCCATTTTCATTTACAAAGCGGTAATCCTCGATGTTATCCGAATCAGTTCCATTTACGCATACCCAACCGGTCTGCATGGCGCCGTCCTCTGCCAGGCAGTAATAAACGCCGTTGATGCGCTTCTGCTTAAAGTTATCATCGTCATCATTCGGAACTACCTTCTTGCCGTTGGTGCCGAAGTAGAACCAGTAACGGCCATCATCGTCCGAGGTGTCAAAGGGGCCGTTTTGCTCCTCCTCATGGTAATCCTCATTCGGGCGATACAGCTTCTGCCAGCCGGTCTGCATAACGCCAGATTCATCACAGTAGTACATGTCGTCCAAAATCCAGCCAGTCTGCATGACACCGTTGCTGTCAAAGTAGTACCAGGAACCGTTAATCTGCTCCCACCGCTCCTTGATACATTTTCCGGTGCTGTTAAAGTAATACCAGTCATAGCCGGAGGGGTTGTCTGCATTTGTTACCTGCAGCCATTTTCCCGCCACCATAATGCCGTTGGCGTCCACATAGTAGTCGTCTCCGTCTACCCAGGTGTCTACTGCCATGACGCCATTTCCGTTTATATATCTCCACAGACCGTCATTTCCCTGCTGCCATACATTGTACTGGCGGTTTCCGGCTGCATTATAATATGCCCAGTTGTTTCCTTCCTGCACCCAGCCTGCCGCTGCCATTGCCGTAATTCCGGCTGTGCCAAGGCTCATGACTGCTGTCAGGACAAGGACTGCCCAACCATGTTTTTTCATAGTAACATGCTCCTTTACCTCATTCCGTAGTATATCTATCTTTCATTTTATCAAGATATAGTCAATATGTTCTAGATACAAAAACTCCACTTTGATTTAAAACTAGAAAAGATAGGAACTATTCACTTATTTTATAATAATCGGAAATTATAAAAAATGCAATACCTTACCGCTGCCTTTTTACAATTTCAAGGAAATGTGCCATATGTAAATAACTACCGCTTCTTGCCAGCCTAACAACCTAGAGCCCGGATTCTATAATATATCTTCTGGCATATCTCGCTTTAAAAGCTTATCCGAGGATATTCTAAGCAACCTTTTTCAACTCACTTGCCATCAGTATCAATCTCCTCTTTTTGTTTTCGAACTTCCTCAATCATAAATTCCACTCTATCTGCATATGATCATTACCAAACAAACTTATTTTACGAATATAAGCTCTGGCGACCATGCGTTTATCTTCAAAACTCAGTTTTGAAAAATCAAGCATAGGGATTTTCATCTGGCATTCCCGGTTAATTTCTGCTTCTATTTCGGCTTTCTCCATAGCTCGTTTTTCTATTTCCTGATTTAAAATTTTTAATGTTGTTTTACTCATATCACCAGTTCCAATAATATGAAGAAAATTCCCCAGTTCTTCCTCCAACTTAATTAGTCGAAGCTGTTTTTGAGGATCGATAGCAAAAGATTCCGTACCTATGATTGCTGCTATTGATTCATTTCTTTTGTTTTCTTCAATAATTTTAATAAGCTGCTCTTCAACCAAATTCTCAAGCATATTATAATCATAATGGCAGGCTTTCCCTTTACTACAATTTCCTTCTCTTTTTTGAGAACAGTATGCGTACTTATGAACTACTCCAGTTTTCTTACTTTTGTATTGAGAACCAGTAAGGCTATACCCGCAAAATCCACATTTACACAAGCCTAGAAGCCAAGATATTTTTCCAGTTCCTCTACGCCGGTCGTGCTTTTTTCGCTTTGCTTTTTCTTGACACCCTATCCACACTTTTGAATCAATATACCCTTCCCATACAGCAACAGATGCCCTTATGTCCCCGCCCTGCTTTTTAACAAGCAAGCATCCATGCTCTCCGGTCCACAATTCCGGCTGTGAAGTAATAATATATCCCTTCTCTTTGAAGTATTGATATAAGGTCAAATCTGCCCGCACCGGTGCAGTATTTTGTATGCGTCTCGACACCATCATTGCACTCCATCTTTTTCCTCTCGCAGTCAAAATATTATTCTGATTAAGAGTATCTCTTATCGTTCCAAGAGAAGAATTTTCTTCATAATAGTATGTATTCATTATGTAAATATTGATTTGCATATCTCCGTTTGCTTTTACTGATGATATTGAATGTCCAAACGCTTCCTGCTCTTTTATATTATTAAACCCATATGGTGCCGGCCCCGAGACCCAATACCCACGCTTAACACGAGCTTCCACATTATCCAAAATTCTGGCTGATATATTCTGTCGCTCTAATCTGGCTATAATTGCCAAAGAGGACATCATATACTCTCCCATAGGTGTCGTTGTATCAAACGGTTCCGTAGCAGATGTAAACCCCACATGATAACGCTGAAAGAAATCAATAAGGCCAAAAAACTCGTACATGGACATCCTGGACAAACGATCCAAGCGATATACAACAATCTTGTTAATGACTCCTCTCTCCACATCCCGGAACAGGCGCTGTAACTCCGGACGCTTCATGGTGCTTCCCGACCATCCCGGATCACTATAATATCGAATCTCATTGCTACACAAGGGCTTGGCTATATCAAACTGTGTCTGGATAGATAAACTATCCTCTTTTTCGACAGACTGTCTGGCATAAATAGCATCATATTTTTTCACCTCAGCTATCATCAATTTTCTCACTCTTCTTCTTTTGTTTTTCTTCTAACTTTCTTTTATTATATAATTTAATAGACAGGTGTGCATTAAGTTCCTGTATAACACGCTTACGGGCCTCCAGCTCATCATAATGTGGATAAATATGCTCTATTTTCAAGGTTTTCCCCCGCTTTCAATCGTTCATTCTTACCCATTTTGCAGCATTTTTCTTCTAAAAATAAACCAGCGAAAAACATTGTTTGTAATAGTTTCATTTCTTCAACAAATAAGAATATTACATCCAAATAAAAAGCAACCATCAGTAATAACCGACTGATGATTGCTTGATGAAATCATGTAAATATTGTTAGGGTTCCGGTTCTTATCTCTGTGTACTCTGTTTTAAAGAAATACCTTGATGTTCCATAGCCGCCCTCAGAACTATCAATGCAAGTATTCTTTAGTTCCCCAAATGCCATAAGGCGAGTATTGTAATCTGTGAAATCTTTACATGCAACAACCAGTTTTTCTTTACCGTTAATACAGTATGTGCCCAGTAAAGTTTGCTGCGCATCTATCCCCAGCATTTCATAAATATGACATGCGATATACTCAGAAAGTCTACTGTTTCAATATGACATATCCGGAACATTCAGAGCTGAGGGAGGAAACTTGAGCATGTAGTGACTCCCTTTATAGATGATACTGATTTTCCCACCATTGGAACCTGCATAAGCTCTAAATGGATCTATTTCACATTTTGTAAAGTCAATCATAACAACCTCCTTTTCTCATATACCCAAATATTTCTTCCTCAAATACTTAGCCTGTTCCTCCGTAATTTCATCAGAATAAAATGCCGAATTGATAGAGCCCCAAACCTCATCCAGCAAACAGTCCAGCACACTGGAATTTGTCTTTATGCCTTCCACCAATGCATCGATGTCATCTTGAAGATATTTAGGCAAATCTACCTCCAAGTAGCTTTTATCCATGGCTGTATCCTCCTACTGTTTACAATGATTCTTCAAATTTCTGGTTCTTCGTGTCTCACTTTCATAGTCAAATTTTTTGACACTTTTCTTAAATCAGGAATCACATTCATATAGCGATTTAATTGATGTTTTAAAACATTCAAACCTCTGGATTCGGAACTCTCGGACAGTACTTCCTTTAATTTAGGATAATTCAGCTTCAAACCGAAACCTGCCGCATAGGCCTGCATTTCGAGATTGGCGGCAAATGGCTGTCCTGTAACCTTCTCAAGATTTTCTTCCAAATCATCCGAATCAAACCGGTTCCAATCACTAAGCAACGCATTTCCGTTGTCAAAAATAGGCGCCGTTCTGCATAATCCTCTTTCTGCATCAACTACGATACCCAAATTGTTAAAATGTCGGTCTGTATTCAAAGTCAGCATGTCCAATGTCAAGATTTTGGATAAATAATCTGTACAGTCAACATTCGTATACTCTTTTACCAACTCAATCGTAAATTTAATTCTATCTGGTATCGTATCGATAGTCCGTATTCGATCTGTCAGATTGCCTCCCTCATAAATTTCATAAATACGCTGAAAACTCAAAAAACTCTCTCCGGATTCTATAAAGTTCTTAGACCTGCAACCTGGACGGCCATTGATACAGCATTCTTCATATCGCACAAAATCAGTCACATTGGAACATTCCAGTACTTTTGATATAAGAGATTCTGCAAGTCCTTCGTATCCTATATTATTGACTTTATACCAATAACCTTTATCATAATACTTCGGTTGGGTTCCCTTACTACTCCCTTGAACCATTACCAGGGCTTCCGGACTCAATACATAATTTTCTTTCATCGAACTCTCACCTCCTGCCAGGTCAGGGTTTCACCTGGAAATCTAATCCAGTAGGTATCTTCATAGGTAATCCCATGAGTTATTTTTGCCCACTCCCATGGATTATTATCTTTCATATCTGCCTGAGTCAGAATTTTCTTAAGATCTGCCCGGCCATCTTCATAACAACGGCCTTTCAGGAATTGATACACTCGCTCCATATCCAATTTTGTACCGCTAAAAGGCTGCAAAATGGAATCTGGAATCAATTTCTCAATGTCCACTTTTTTCTTATCATCCGATATTTTTACATTTGCTACCGGTTGATCCATACACATTACTGTGAACTCTATCATGCTTTCACCCCTATCACTGCTTGGGTTTATTTTAACATCATTCCCGGAGTATGGCAACTTTAACATCATCAGTCGATTATTCAATTTTCAATGTGCTAAAAATACATGCTACGGCTCGCAATCACATCCTATTGCAGAATGCCGCACTTTTCCTTTTTCAGCGGCTTTATCCTTAATATAGCTTGACACGGAATCAATCTCTGCAGGATTCAGCCACTTTTCCGCTCCTTCCGGAACCTTCACACATCCCTTGCTGTTCAATTCAAAAAACTTTCCAGCTGCCTGCATAGACTTCACTTTACCTCTAAGTTCTGGAGCTAACTCTCTGTATCGCACATTTTCTTCTGCCGGTCCTGGCATTACAATCTGCGCAATCTGTTCGGCCACCATCTTCACATCCGGATGCTGTCCCATCAGGACATCCAGATTATCTACTGAAGAAATCCCCTGCTGAGTAATTGTAAACATAGCAAACCGTTTTGATTCAATCTCCGGGAAATGAAATCCCAGTGTGCAAACTTCTCTTTGATTTTGAGCTTCTGTAAATTTCTTTATAGCCTCCTCCGGCGATGAATGATATGTAATTTTATCTCCCAATGTAAAAAACTCTAATCGCCCAAGAGATTCTGCACCTTTTTCCTGATTATTGCTTTGCTGTATTGCCTTATTTTCATCTTGAACAGCCTTATCTTTCATTTCAAAAGATAGGTGATTATTCTTCTCTGCTTCAGCAAGAGGCAGCAATTCGGCGTGATATTCTAGGTAGTCCGCTGCCCGCTCTGCCTCTCGAATCGCCCTAATCAATACATCCGGCTGCTTTTTTATTCCCTGTATCCAAGCCTGAACATATGCCGCATGATTATCAATATGGTACTGAGTCTGCTCTATTGGAAGATGGATTCCCATAAATACAGAGCCAAGTTCTGCTACAAGTTCCTCATATGCATACGCTTGTGAACCAAATGTATTATCCAATGGACGATTTAAGCGATTTGCCGCAGCTGTTGCGTGGGTCAGCTCATGCAATGCTGTAACATTATATTCATACTCTGAAACAAACGCCTGTTGCTCCGGAAGATGAATTCTATCCTCTGCCGGACTGTAAAAAGCATATTTCCCACCATCATTTAAAATCTCCACTCTCATACTTGCTGATATTTTTGCAACGATGTCATTTAATGGCGGAATCGGATTTGATGATAAATCTGGAAGCGGTTCCAAACCGTCGATAAATTTCCCATTGAACACAGTATAATACCGGGGATAAATGTTAATGTCTAAATCAACATCCGGGGTCTGCGCCCGTAACTGTCTATATTCCCCCCATGTAATAAACTTTTTTTCTTTTTCATCAAAAGGCATCCAATACTCTATCTTTTCCCCTTTTGCGCCTTTCTGCAGTTTCCAGCCCTTATCCTGAATCTGCTTAAATGTAGCCCATCTGGAATCTGTGTAGCCTTTTTTCTGAGCCATCATATACAGATAAAGCTGATTGATTCCTCTGTAGGTGTTTCCTGTCAATGCATTAGATTGTATCACTGAAACAGTATTCCAACCACACTTCCAATCCAATGATTGTTTCTCAAGAGACTCAACAAACGCATCTGCCACATCCTGCCGGTACTCTTTAACTTTCGGATTCATCCTCATAGCTGTCTCCCTCCATCAGTTCTTCTTCTGAAATAGTGTCGGTATCAATAAAAATAATGGTTCCTTCCATGATTTTTCCTCCAAATTAAATATGAAAAAACTACTGAATATTGATTAACCGATAGCTTCTCATATTACAATAGGCCATTTTTCGGTTAATCAATATTCTATTTCCAAGGTTCACACTTCACATCAAATTCCCAGATACAGCATCAGCTGTTCCCTTGCCATCTGGTAAATTTCAAACAATTCTGCCCGTGGTTCCGGATATACCAGCGCAACAATTCCAATAAATGCAAAGATGATAAGCAATATGGCTGCACAAATCCTGATTAAACCGGCTAATACTTTAACCGTAAACTTAAAAGTGTTTGATTTTTCAACTACTACAACTTCTTTGTCCGGCGCTATATCATACTTTTCTTTTAAACTTTCCTGTTTCTCCTCAAAGGAACGCTCTTCTATGACTTTTTGCTTTAAATTAGGCTTATACTTTCCGGCCATCAGATGCCACCTCCTTTTTCTTATTTCTGGACAGAATGTAAAGAATCAATGCGACCAAAAGCAGTAACATCAGCAGTGCAATAACAGATGCCAAAATCTTATTTTGCATAATCCAGTCCAACAAAGACTCCCAAAGGCTCTTTTTACCAGCATTATCTGAATCTTCTCCTGATTCCAATTCGGGCTCTGTAATTTCCGGGACAACCGATGCTTCTAGAACATATTTAGCGTGTATTTCTTTTGCGCTGAATGCTTCTATGCTCACAAGCCCCTCATATCTGGCTGTAACCGTAGCAACCATTTTACGACCAGTCGCCATAGCCTGGCGATATACGATGCCTTCTGTCTCCCATGGCTCTGATGTCCATTCCACAGCATCAATTACATATGCTTCGGGGTTAAGTCCCATATAATCCAACAGAGCATCTTCATATCCTTCAAATGGATTTTCCTCTACATTTGGAATTAGCTCATTGCCCATGGCGTAATAATCCGCATCCGAATCTTCTACGATTACTGGGAAATAGAAGTCATTTTCCCATCGGTAATCCGTGTATTCATAATCCTTCAGGGGAACAGTCTTGATTACGACCGCCCCTGAATTATCATTTAACACTTCCACTTCTGCCTGAGCTGGGATCTGGTCAGCTGCCTCCACATCCTCATAGGTAATTATGTCCGATGCAGTTATCATCTGTTCCGGCAGCTCCACTTCAACTACTTCATAGTTTTCAAGCCGATAGCTCTGTCCATCTTGCTCTATGTATTCCTCAGGAATATGATTTTCTGGGTCATCTGAAAATGGCGCTGATATGGAGGTAATCGTCTCTGGCCCGGTTCGTGCTATTTCCGTTTCTGCAGCTTTACTCTGAAATGCAAATGCAAACAGAAAGAAAATTGTCAGAAGTATTCCTGTCAATACGAGATATGACCAGCGTTTCTTAGTAATATTTCCGTCCCCTCCTTGTCCCTCTAATTTTTCCTTTTTCCACAGCACAAGCAGCAGCCATGCTGCAGCCATGAAGATAAGTGCATGCACAACCCACGAAATAGAAGACCAATCCCCTGTGCGAGGCAATCCTGGAATAATTACTCCGTTCAGTCCGAATGCACTAAATCCTCGACCGCTGAGCCGATGGGTATAAGAGGCATGTACTTTACCAATCTTGATAGGTTGCTTAAAGTTATAAATAACAGTTGTTCCGCTTACGCTTCCATCTGGATGTACCGTCAATTCATAAATCGTGTCATCCAACTTGTAACCGTCCGGTGCCTGCATCTCCTGAACATGGTAAACTCCTGTTCTGTCCGGAGCAAAATTTAGAATACCATTTTCATCCGTCCTTCCGGTTGCAACATATCCGGTATCGTTCCAGATTTTAAATACGGCCCCAGAAAGTGGATTCTTATACTCTCCATCCAACTTCGTCAGTATGATGTCGGGTGCTTTCACATTCCGGATACTCTTGATCTGGCTTTCCAAGCGTCCGTTTACTATCTTGAAGCTATATAATTCTGGATTTATCAGGTACCCTTCCGGAGCTTTCACTTCGCGGAATGTATAGCTGCCATCCGCAGGAAGTTCTATTTTTATCATACCGGCATCATCCGATATAGCTGTCGTATAAAGCGAACCATCCGAATCATAAAATTCAAAAGTAGCTCCCGGCAGATAGATTCCATCTTCTGACATTTTCCGGAATGTAATGTAGGATGTAGAAGGAATATCACCTCCCAGCTTTTTATTTTTAGCCGTTAATACCAATGTTTCTGCGCCACGAGGAACTTTAAACTCTAAATCCGCCATTCGGTTGTAGCCTGCAGGCGCTTTCACCTCGTGCAGATAATACACCTTATCGGCTATCAGTTTTCCTGTTACCTGATGAGACTCCGTCATCGATGTCCACGAATCATAAATCACACCATATTCATCAAGAATCTGGAATTCAGCACCCACCAGTGGTTTTCCTGTTGCTTCACTGACTTTAAGGATTTCAATCTGTGTTTCTGCATTTTTCATCTGAACTTTATCAATGCTGCCATCCAGGCTTACCTTAAACTTCACTTCAAGCGCATAGGAAAAACCATCTGCAGGACGCCGCTCAACAAGGATATATTCCTCCCCTGCACTCAAAACTCCAACTATTTCTTTCGGCTTATCCGTAGATACCCAGGAAACTACTTCTTTTCCATCTTTATCCAGGATTGCCATGTGGTTGCCTGGCTGCTCTCTCTCGCCGGTAATATCCGTTTTTGAAACAATTACATGCGTAGGCTTATCAACCATAACCACAATATCGTTTCCACCGTCCTTACTAATCGTGAAAGGCATATCTTCCGCATAGGCGTATCCCGAAGCCGGGGTTACTTCGTGAAGATAATACTTCTGTCCCGCAATAAGTTGGCAAAGAATCTTCACAAAGTCCGTTTGAGATTCAAAAATCAGTTCCTGTCCTTTGGCAAAGTCTTCTGTCGTATTGGCTGCTGTCGCGGGGGATTTATCCTCATTTAAGATTTGTAGCATGGCTCCTTTTATGGGTTCCGCATTAGAACCGGTTGCTATCGCTACTTTCCTTACTTCTAATTTCGTTTCCTCATCACGCATCTGAATTTTGTCAATGCTGCCATCCAAACTCACTTTGAATTTAATCTCCTTCGCATAGGCAAATCCGTCTGCTGGCCGCCGCTCAACAAGGGTATATTCCTCTCCTGCCTTTAAAACTCCAACGATTTCTTTCGGTTTATCTGTGGAAATCCAGCTTAAAATCACATCTCCAGCCTTATCACAGAGTTCCATTTCACAGCCTGGAACTTCCTCCTCACCGGTAATCTCTGCTTTGGACGCCTGAATATAAGTCGGTTTGTTCACCATGACAATAGCGTCCACCGTTCCATCTTGATTTACCGTAAATGGTATATCTGCAGCATAAGAGTACCCGTCTACCGGCTGTTTCTCCCGGAGAATATAGGTTTCTCCCGGAGTAAGGACGCCCTCTAACTGATGCGGTTTATCTGTTGATACCCATGATGCAATTTCATTACCTGCTTTATCCAGTATAGCCATGTGGTTTCCCGGCTGTTCTGCATTGTTCGTAATATCCTGCTTGGAAATAATAACCTTCGTCTTTCGATCTGACGCAATAATATGCTCTATCGACGCCATATCATTCAGTTCTATCTGCAGCTTATTACTCTCCAATACAGTTCCATCTGTATAAGCAGTCGTTTCTGTAAGCAGATAGCTCTTGCCCTTTTTGAACAACTCCCGCTCCGATGTGTCTGGCAGCCAGCGTGTAAATACCGCACAGCTTCCAGCCCCTTCAGGAACTGTCCCGGTTGTTCCCCAGGCTGTTACCTCTCTGCCATCCGCTTCCCGGATTACTTCGTAGTGGATTCCTTTATACAGGCCCGGATCGATTGTAATATACTCATTACCTGCAAGAGTAACCGTATCTCCGCTCTTTATTGTTCCTGTACGGCTTCCATCAAATGCATACCGGCCCTTCAATTCCTTACCTGCAGCTGAGTATAGACGAATCGTAAAGCGGCTTGTCTCATCTGCATAAAGTCGTTTTCCGGAACCGGTCAACTCATTATGGATTGTAAGCCGATCTTCTTGAAGAACCGGCACCGTTTTTGTGGCAGCAACGGTACCGCCGTTATGCTTCAGAACTGCCGTAACGGAAGCTTCCTGTCCGGACGCCTCAGTCATAAATGAAAGAGTCCGGCTCTCCAGAGGTTTCACTGATCTTTCGGTAAAAGTAATATGATTCCCTTCACATACTCCGGTTCCTGGATCAAGCACAGTAGTATTTTCATCCGTTCGGATTGTCAGATTCATATCACAAGTAATATTTGCAGTATTAACAATCGTAACCGTGTTCCATACAGCCTGCGTCGGGTCAAGCGCATCTCCCGGCTTTCCATTATGATTTCGCATTGTAATCCTTGGATTCTCGGGTGATACATTATTTTTGATAATTTGTTCCGGTACATTTTCACTGGGCCGGAAAGATGCAATTTCTATTCCATCTGCATATGCCAGGGAAAGTGTGACATTTTCCGTCTTCCTTCCTGGAACCCGAAAGGTTCCGTCTTCTGCAAAATCAATAATCCGTGTGGTTCTGGCTGTCACAGCTTCCGTCCCATCAGAATATAAAGTTCGTTCTGTAATGGTATAAGCTGCTCCATCCTGCAGACCGTCAAACTCGTGAAGCACATAGTCGTCTTCGCTCGCCGTCCAGACAGCAATCACCGTTCCTTCCGCATCCGTCACGGTATTTGTCACTTTTACGGCATATCTGCCTTTCAATGTCACGGATTGGATTGAATCCATATCTTTGCTATCTGTATCCACATGCTCGGTTCCGGATGTAATATAAGATACTGTAATCGTATTTAACCGATTGCTAATATTAACAATCCTCCGTCCGTCTGCTGACAATGTGAACATGACCGGTTTCATCAGATTGTAACCTGCGGGAGCCTGCAACTCCTTCAGCAGATAACTGCGACCTGCAATCAGCCCTTCCAACACATGAGCGGTCTCATCCTGCCTGGTTGTCCAGGCCTCCACTGGATTCGCTTCATCATAAACCAAATTATCTTCTTCATCTCGACCAGTAATCTCATATACGGCCAGCTTTGCTCCGGCTACAAAAGTACTATTACTGTTATCATCGCCCAGTGCATCAAAATCTTTCTTACTGATAGATACTCTTGTTTTTTCGTCGGTTACCACTATGGATTCTTCTGCAGATTCTCCCCAGGCATAGGATACTCCCTGCTTATCCGGAGCAAACTGCCATTTAAAAATCTGGGTATTGACAGAAAATCCATCCGGCGGCGTCACTTCACGCAGCTTATACCAATAAGGTTGTATGCTTCCATCCTTCTGAATTTCTCCTATAGGAAGACCGCTTACCTTAACTTTCCCTGTCTGACTGCTTACACTGCGCGTCAGCACCGGTGTCCGCATATCATTCTGACAATACGCTGTCAACTCAAAAACGGCTCTGGAAAGCTGCGTACCTTCCTTATCAGTTTTGACAATCTCAACGGTTCCTTCCACCGGTACATCCGTTACCCGGATTATACGGATTTCGTCCTCTTGCCGATATTCAATCCGAACCGGCTCAAAGGTTGTATAATAGCCTGGACTGTGAAGCTCTGCCAAATAGTAAATCCCGCTGTCCAGCCGCTTAATCGTATGTGGCTTCAGATCGCCCTGGACATATCCATCCGGAATCCTGTTATTGATGAAATCCCGCTCTGTATATACACCATCCTGACCGGTTATCCAATCGGTTTCCAGGTATTCCGGTGCCTGAACAAATTCCCCGGCACCATCAGCACGATACAGCCCCAGATGAGCACCTGTCAACTCTCCCTTTCGGTCTTTCACCTCTTTGGATATGATAAGCTGGCCTTCCTGATTCTCTACATGGTAACGCTGCACATCTACAGTATCTATAACCGTCAATACCATATCTTCTGCCTTTGCATAGCCCTTAGGCGCAAGCGTTTCCACCAGAACATATTTTGCGCCGGATGGCAGATAATTCAGACGGCGTCTTCCTTCTAATGTCTGATAAGAATTTGCATATCTGTTTACTTCCGGAAGCTGCCGATAATCAAACTGATACTCGAATGTGAAATCTCGTCCTGTTTTTCTCCCTGTTTCTCCATACACTGTGATACGAATGTCGTGTTCATCCGATGTTCGATACAGCACTACTGCAGAGGTTGGGAAAATGCTTTCTGCCCCGCCGGACATGGAAGAACCCAAGATTTCCGCTGATACAAATTCAGCTGTCCGTATCTGTCCATTGGATTCCCAGGATACGCTGGTTCCAGCCTGAACGCCGTAATTACGGTACATCTCCTCAAATGCCGGGATAAAACCTTCATAATCCTCTCTATCTCCACTCACCCAGGAATCCACTGCCTTACTTTTATAATACTGCGGCTTCCCATCACGATAGATAACTGCTCCATTCTCGTCCAGCTGTGCCTCATACAAGGTAAACTCTGCTCCGGCCAGTAGTTTTTTCTCCGCATCCTCCAGATAGTATTTCTCCACTTCCACCTTGGTATGATCATCATACATAACGAAATTTTGAACATCAGGTGTATTACAAATTTCCACCTCAACCGGTTCACTGGCTATAAATCCTGATGGTACTTTCAATTCTTCCAGCACATATAACCCTTCCGGAAGTCCCTCTAAGTAGAGCGGAGAACCACCGGTTGTCCAGTTTGCCGTCAACACCTCCGGAGTTCCTGCACGATTATTAGTGGACAAATATCTTATCGGTTTCTCATCTTTCTTTTTCAGATAATACCCCTGAGGATAAGTAACTGTATCCGATGTATAAACCTTTTCAGCTGCATACAAGGCAATTTCAGCGCCGGGCAGACTGCCAAAACTATAAGTCCCCATTCCTTCTGTTGTGCTGCCAATCACTTTTGGATGCCCGAAAATCGCCATCTGATTCATGTCCAGAACATCAACCGTGTATTTTTCCACTCCGTCAACCTTATCAATGACTTCTTTAATGGTTTTATCCACCATTGTCACATTCTGAGACTTGGCCGTCTCCAAAACAGAGATGCCGGTTGGCATGCCTTTCAAATATCCATCCGGAGCTTTTAATTCTTCCATGATGTAATATCCTGCAGGCAAACGCTTCAGAATATCTGCCTGGCCGTCTGTCTTCTGATCATGGAACGGATCGTTTGGCGTCTTGTCAGAAGTCACCCAGGTATTTTCCAGAATATAGCCCTCTCCCAAACGATGATACAGCTTCTTCCGGCTCTGTTCCTGAACCGTATCATCTCCGTCATACAGTTCTTCATGCATATTGATACGATAAGCCGCATGATTGTATTCTTCCAGGTTATCACTATCCTGCTGACGGACAAAATCACCGTTCCGGTCATACAAATCCGTGCTCTTGTCATAGGTTTCTTCACTGCGCTGATAGTATTTCGGTAAACCATGGCTATCGTATACCGGATTCATCTGCTTTTCAAAGTGTCCATTATTGTCATCCATCAGAACTTCATCATTCATATTCTGGCCTGCCTGGTTTGTATTGACGCTGGTTTCCTTATGACTTTCCTCACCGGTCTCTGACTTCCAGGTACCAGTTATATAGCCGGATTCTGTATGCTCATAAGATGGCCGATCTTCTGCAGGGATGTCCTGGCCAGAATTATTTGAAACATCCAGCGTGATGTCCTCTCTGTATCCTTCCTGATTCTCGCCAACCGTTGCAATGCGGGATGTGGTAATTTTATCTCTGGCGATAATATTTCCATGTTCATCTCTACGGATATTTACTGCCCAGACAAGGATCTGTTCCTTTCCATCTGATGTCAGCTCCAACACATAAGCCATACCAGTATAGGGATCTACCAGCGCATCACGGTTTCCGTCCCGGTCTAGATGATATACAAGCGTTCCTTCTCCAACTTCCAGAACCTTATCCTTTGCAGAATAACGAATCTTCGTGAAATCTCCGCCCACAAATTCCAGATACGGCGTTCCGCCTTTAAATGCGAAAATAGAATATTCACTATCCGTCTTATTAAAATTGTGTTTATCTGACTCAATCTGCTCCAGCGGTATCCTCTTGTAATTTCGGTCATATCCGTAAAGAATCTTCTGACCGTCTACTATTTCAGTAACAGTTACTGCCAGGCTATCCAAGTCATAATAGAGAATGTCTGTATCTGGGCGCTGGATTGTTTCTGCTCTCCAGATATTTCCCTCTGCTTCAACAACTTCTTCTTTATCATTGACACCTGCTGGGTACTTCACTTCATAGAGATTACCATTTTCGTCTCGTTCCTGAACAAACTCAACTTTTTCACCGGCGTATCCTTCTTTTACATACATCCTGGTTACATTATTCGTAAGATTCCGCTCAATAACCAGACCTTCATAAGCAAGATCCTCCGTGTCTCCCGATGGATTAAGAGCAATCGCATCAAACAAGGTCACCGTTGCACCAACTACATAGCGGTTTACATCGTCTGCAGTCTCCAGTTTTTGTGTAATATAGCCGTATCCGGCAAAGTTTCTGCCTTCATAGACAAGTTCCACTTGCTCGCCTGCAGCTTTCCGACTGGAAAGATACTCCAAAATTCCTTTTTTCCAGGCATATCCCAGATAATTGCCATTCTCATAGGCATATACCAAAGTTGGGTCATTCCCAATCTCAACCAGCTTTCCATCCACACGGCCGCTTACTTTGTATGTCACTGTTTTATCGTCCGTAGTATTAGCCGTATCCGCACTGGATTCCTTCACTTTTTCTACCCGCAGCTTAATTGGGTAGTTCTCCACATTCACACTTGCCACATTAACAACATCCTGCGGTTTTGTCGCATTCGCAGTCTGGTCATCCGATGGATACTCATAGATTGCAGCCACAACCCTCTCATCTTTGTTGCCTTCTTTATAATAAGCAACCTGATCAGAATATACTTCTAATGCAATCGGCTTACTTCTGGCATAACCGGCAGGCGGCTTTACCTCAGCAATAACATAGGCTCCCGCACCAAGCGGCTGCGGTGTTTCCAGATAGCCCACCGTCTGGTCTGCATAAACAAGGGATTTGTTCTTATCCTCGTCTTTCATAAGCCCATCACGGACCGTCGTGTAAGATTTCATTGCTACGGTGTGGTTGCCCTTCGCATCTCCAAGATAAATCTGCTCAGCCTCTTCACAGATGGGTGTTCCTGCAGGAACAATGCCGGTATAAAGATCCCCCAGTTCAACCTCCTTTCCGGTAATCCGGTCAATCCAGCTTGCACGGCGCTTTATAGGTCGAATATCTGTTGCGCCCATAGCCGTCAAAAATTCCTTTGTACCGCTTATCAAAGTAGCTTCCTCGTAGAACAGCACCTCTCCAGTTCCATCCGGACGCTCATCCCTCTGGGCCGCATAGATGTTGAAAATAGCGCCGTCATGCAGGATGTTCTCATGGGTTTCTGAATCCAGCTTTTCTATACGGAGTCTGGCTGTAAAGAACCGGTTCCGAAGCTTTGTATAAGCGTAGCCCTTGTAGGAGCTTTCTCCGTTTGCCTGCAGTCTTGTTTCCCTTTCTTCTGTTGCTGCATTTTCAGGCGCTGCAATGCTCCAAGGAACAAGCATTGGCGCATATTTTCCCTCGTAAGCGATTGCTGCTCCCTGCATGGTCACAACCTGATCTTTAAACACTCTGCCCGGCTGATTTTCTTCCGTTACCGGCCCGCCTGGGAATGGCACATTGTCTGCAGTTCCTTTATTTTCTGCGACAGAGCTGTAGCGATAATACTTAGCAACCTTTCCTCTGCCGCTTAAGCCTTCAGTGAGATAATAAGGTACATCTGCCGTGGTACGGTCATCCTGGAGATTATAGTAGTTCTTGCAGGGTTTGAACTCGCTTTGCGTAAGTGCAAAGTAATCTCCCATTCCTGTTCCGGTTACACCGTTTCGGATGGAGTCTATATCCATGCCGTACTTATAGACCTCAAAATCACCCTCAGCGTTTCTTCCCTTGATCAGATGAAGGGCTTCTTCGTTGAAACGGATCTTATACCGCCGCTCCTGCTCATTTTGAGCCATGGATGAGGAATAGTTATAATAGTCATTTGTTATCTCCGGCGACTGCTGGGAGCCTTCATAGCTGGCGTAAACAGACGGCAGGAACACTTCCTTCGGTTTATCCATCTGGTAATGACGATTCTTAAAATCCTCAAGGCCAGCATACTTTGGCTGCTGTTCCACCACCACATAGGTACCGTAGGGCAGCCTTGCGGATGTACCGTAATAATAACCCTCGCTGGTATTGTCTGCAGTTCCATGAAGGGTGTCGGCAGAAAGGGTCGTAAGGTCGTTATCTCTGCCTCCATTTTCTTCGCTGTCCCATGCCACTGCATAGATTTCATCCAGATCATAAGCAAAGAATGGCTTCAAATAATTCTCGGACTTGATGATCGCTGCCCGCAGCGCCTCATCATAAAGCTCGTCAGAATAGTTTACCGTTCCGTCAGCATCCTCTGTTTCTGCATTATTTTCCAGAACCGGGCGCACCAGCTTCTTGATCTCATCGTCCAAATACCAGTCAATGGCAAACTGGCGCACCATGTCGGAAACCCTGGCATTCTCTATGGCATTATCATTTCGGTTTGCCTGGTTTCCAATGGGCTTCCAGGAAGTATAAGTGGGAGCTGCCTCATCCCACTTATCGTTGTTTGCCACGGCGATTCCATCAAAGAACTTATCATAGTTCAACGCTTCAATCGTTCTGGCCTTTTCTCCGTCCTCCATCTCAATGAGGACGGTTTCAAGAACAGAGGTATATCCGGCATTCTGATCTTCGTTGATCAGGCCGTCCTGATAGCTGTAAAGTGTGCCGTTTGCAATGATTGCATCGCGAGAATCCTTGTATAACGGTGCAATCTTATGAGGTACCCTGGTATAAATCTTGTTTACAAGAGCCGGAAAAGCAGCATTGACCTTCAACGGATCCACTTCTTTGCCTGTCCGGTCAAGCCATACAACATTTCCATCATTATCCCGGTACAGGCCTTCCAGATTTGACTTCAGATAAGTCTTAAAACGGAAGTTATCCATTTTTAATGCCTCAGCCTTTGTGCCAAGAAGGCCGCCGAAGGTCTCCGTAAACCAGTCCTTGTGGACATCTCCGTAGGAATTGGTATTGTTGTAGGAGGTGTCATGGATGGTCTTTGTGACTTTGATCTCTTGTGTAATGGCCCGCTCTTTTACCGGATTTGGGGCCTCATGGGTATTTCCGTCTTCCACAAGATTGTGGTTGCCGTTATAAATCAGCCGCTGGTTTTTGATAAAGGAAGCGTCCTTATCAAAACCGGCCGCCGTATGCACGCCTGTACCGGCCCCCTGGATCCGCACCAGGTACTCGGATACCTTAACAGAATCTCCTGCCTGGTATCCCCACACATTGTTGTCCCCGATTTTTTCTATGTCGGCTGCTGTAAGGGTTTTGCTTCCATCCGGCAATGCGATGGTAAAGCCGGAGGTTTTTTCTCCGGAAAGGTCTGCATCCTTCGCTCCTGCATGGAGAATGTACTGTTTGGAAACCTCATCGTAGTAGACATAGGTACTGCCTGTCGGATCTTTTACCTCCTCTCTGGAACCTACCACAGCTACCTTGGAGGAAGAAACATCTGTCTGCTCCACTACCTGGTCTTCATAAATGGTCTCGTAAACCCTGCGGCGCACTGGCTCATGTCCTGCCCAGCTGCCGTTTCCGTCCTGATACCAGTAATCATAGATTACCTCGCCGGTGCTGTACTTTAAATACTCGGTTCCGGGCCGGTAGGTATACGCATTCTGAGGCATACCGTTTTCATCAATGGTAAAGTCCGGTCTTAGATAAATCTGATATTTTCCGGAATTTCCCGGCAAGGCGTTGGCCACGATGCTCTCGCCGCTGTACTCTCGCATCACATAGCGATTGGTTGCCTCGCTTAGTTTAAAGAGATAGGCGTTTGTAATCTCACCAGCATCATTCTTTCGATAAAGCAGGGCTTTCTTTGGATTCATACCGGCCGCAATGCAGACTGTGGTGTTAGAACCATCCATGGTGATCCCCTGCAGGCTACCGTAGGTATAGACCTCTTTAGACACAAAGTAATTAAGAATCGCATCAATAAGAGACTTATTGGTCGTCACACCATCTATGTTAATGGTAAACTCCGGCATACCGTACCGCTCCCCTTCCGGTTCGTCAAAAACGGAATGATCAGGAGTGGAATAACCGTCCTTATAAGGTGTATCCACGCCAATCTGGCGAAGCATCTGTTCTAATTCATACTTCACATAGCGCAGGTTTTCATCATCGTCAGTGAAACTGCTAAGGTAAGCTGCCGCATCTTCGGGCGCTGCACTGTCGTAGGTAATGGTCTCTGCCTCATAACCGATTCCGCTATAAAGTACCGGAAAGTCCTTCTCTGCATCAGGATTTAAAATCTGGTTTCCATCTTTATCCCGCTTGGATATGGTATTGTCCTTTGCCGTCTCATAAAGCGGTTCTTCCGTGGCATATACCCACTGGCCGCCTACCGGAACCTGCACCGTAACGCTGCTGGTTTTCACATTATCAAAATAGAAGTCCGCTCCCTCCGGAATTCCGTCAAACACTACATCAAAACCGTTTACCGCCCCATTGGAGCGGATTTCCACAGAAAGCAGATTTTCCCGGTTTCCGTAAGCCTCATTTGCCTCCGGGAAAGTCACTGCATGCATCAGCTTCTGCTCAATCCAGGCAGTTCCCACCGGATAAGATTTGGAATCCTGGGTTTCTCCGTAGTCATTCCGGTTTTCGTCTGTGGCATTCGTTATCTCCATATTTTTTCCGGTGATGGAAAGCTCATAACCTTCGGACCGGGTCAGCTCCTTGATATAATAGCTTCCAAGAATCAGAGGGCGTCCAATCCAGCAGTCTCCGTTGACGGTCACATTGTCCCGATATATCCGGCCGGTTTCCTCATCCTCATACTCCTTGCGATAACCGTCCATGTCATACAGGTTTTTAGGATACGCTTTTCCAGTGTACTCTATCTGGCCGGTCTTATAGTGATAGATGCTGTGAGGCTTCTCCGTAATGGTAAGAAACGATGCGTCTCCATTCTTATCGGTTGTGGCTACTGCCACCAGGTCATTGGCATCAAAGACAATGCCGGTGCCTTGTTTCACAGAGCCGTCTGGGTTCCGCTGGGTATCTGGGCCATAGATGGGGTCTGCGGCAAATAGGCCATAAACAGCGCCTTCCAAAGCAGCGTCTCCCTGAGTATCGCCGTAGGCGTCATATTCTTTTGTTTCTCCTGCAGCAAGCTCCATGTCCTTTTTGTTGATGTGGATCTGACCGGGAACACGGTGGTCATACACAATCCAGGAATGAAGCATCTTGTCGGCTGGGCCTGGATCTACGGCAGGCTGGCTGTCGCCGATGGGGGAATCCAGGTCAATATATCCGCCGCCATCTTCGGAAGTAACCGCAAACTGGTTCTCTCCTTTGTCCGCTCTGTCAGAGGGTTTGGCTGCACGGAACAATGCTGCAGGCTTTTTCTTGTCTTCCGTATTGGACGGAGTGGCTCTGTAGGAATTGCTTGGGGTTGCAGTAAGGGTCTGTCCTTTATCTGTCGCTGTATTGGATGGACTAGCAGAATCAATGTTATTCTGGCCAGTTCCCTGGCTATTGTCCCCATCAATCTTCAGATCATTTTCCAGGACTTCTTCATCCAGAGCCGGGTCATAAACCTCGTCATACTCTGCCACTACATTTATGGCGATACTTTCCCCGGAAGCCAGGGATTCCGGAAGGCCAATAAACCGGCGCAGAGCCTGGACGGCTTTGTCGCCAAAACTTAAATCATAGTCTTCCGTCAGGTACGGACTGCCGGCGGAAGACTCAGAATCCGTAGCTGCTCTCCGCTTTATGGGCTGGCCGGATATGGTGTTGATGAGATGGGCAGCGCCGGCCGCTCCCGCTTCTTCTCCTTCCTCATCTTCCTTGCCGTCCCCGGATAACTGATCTCTGGCATAACCTTCCACGATGATGTCCTCATTGCTGCACTTCGTCCATTCGTAAGACTTTCCTGCCTCGGAAGATGCAGTGGTAATGATCTCAATCGGCACATCATCCGGATGGCCGTTCTGACCGTGGATGATGTACCCGTTTCTGGCTTCTACCTCCCGGAAGGTATAGGAATAGCGTAGGTTAATGAAGTTTTCATAGGCGCTGTCTCTGGCCTGCCTACATCCGGATTTTTCAAATGCCTGGGCCTCACTGGCCGCCTTTGTACCGCCTACAATCCAATGATGATGGGTACCGCTGCTTTTTCTGGCAGCGGTATCACATTCCTTTACGGCAGCTCTCCATTCCTCCATTAAAGCCTCGTACTCTGCCATGGCGTCCTCATAATCGGCCTGTGCATCCGGGTCATCCCCCGCAGGCGGATCCGGCTCCGGCGGCTCCGGATGGCCATTACAATAAGTATGCCGAAAATCATAGTAACGCTGGTCGGAATGGGAAATGCAGCCATTCTCGTCCGTCTTCATATCATCCTCAAAAATCAGCCAGTTTTTCCATGTGGTGGGTGCCTCCCGCATATTCGCCTCTGCCAAAGCCCCGCCGGTTTCATCGTCTCCAAGTTCCGTCTGATCCGGAAATGCCTCCAATACCTGCCAGATAGCATTTTGCAGAGGATAGCCAGTTTCGTAGTCCTTTTTCGTCAGCTCCACATGGTAGTTGCTTTCAAAGGTTTCTGAATGCTGATAAATCTTTACATCAATTCCCTCTCCGCCGTTTAAATGTCCGTTGTCTTCGCCGGTGTCCGGCAATATGGGCTGTCCGGATGTTTTTCCAGTTGTAATATAGAATACCGGATAGCTTTCTTCTACATGGCCTTTTACCCTGGCAAGCTGCTGTGCGCCGGGCCAGGGGGAGCCATCCGCTTTGCTGGCTTTGAAATACTCAATCCGTCCGGATACTTCCAATACCTTGAAGATAGCAGGATTATAGGTGACTTTTATAATTGTTGGCGGATGCTTGTCCGTTTCTCCAACAGCCGGAGGAAGACCGGTATCTGCCTCCAGCCACTGAAGAAAAATTCCGGTGGTTCCTTCCACTACCTGAGGTTCATATCTTTTTCCGTTATACTCATAGGGAAGCGCCTGGAAATCGCAGTATTCTTTAAAATACTCCCAGTCCTTTACTCCAGCTTTTTCAAATAATTTTTCTTTGCTGATCACGCCGGGGCTTTCCAGAAGTTTGTACATGGGAAGTGCTGTCTCCGGGGTTTTGTGTACCATAACCGTATCCAACACTTCCTTGGCAGACTTGGCTCCTTCCGGGACATTGTCCAGCATGGCGAATTCATTGATTTTCTGGTTTACCCAGGCGTTTTCACCTTCTTTCCAGGCTACTTTTTTGGCTTCATCTCTTGAAATAGACCGAGGAAAATGCCTTTGGATAATAGTCCAATCCCCATCATAACTTCCAAATGCTCCTATATAAGCCCAGAAAAGCTTTTTCTGTTCCAAAGTTCCTTTCGCGTAGTCTACATCTGCGTTAATCTTGGAATAATCCATCTGGCTGTTTGCCGCTGCGCCATGATTCAGGCAGAGAAACCAGCTATCGCTCCCCTCTCCTTCTACTCTCCCTTTCAAATAGGGACTTCCCGGCGTACCGGAATTTACAAAAGCAAGGCCAAACCCATAGGCTGTCAGATTACCTGGAAGATAGGGCAGCATGGACATGTTTAACATAATCCCAGCCAGGGCTGCCGCTACTATTCGTTCCCCTTTTCCTTTAAAAATAGTTTTCCTCATAATATGTTCCCTCTTAAAAAGAAGAAACGACAGCTACCAATTTCTGATAGCTGCCGTTTTATTAAGTCTTTTCTTTTTATCTTTAATCAAAATAGATTGTTACCTTTTTACCACTCAAATGGGCTTTTCCCGGAAACGCTGCCAGAACCTCCTCATTAGTTGGGGTCTGGTATCCGCTTCGTTCACAAAATTCGGCAATCCCAGAATAATACTCTTTATTAGAACCATACTTTGACTCTTCCCAGTCAAAGACACGGAAGAAACGATCTTTGGTAGTTGGCTCATGCCTAACCCATACACCGTTGACCCGGTAAATCGGGAAACCATGATTCCCAATAATATCTCCAGAAACTACCAGGTTTACACAATTGGCAAGTAAGCCCGCTGCCGATGAGTAACCACCACAGTTACATTTTCCATCAACCAAACACCCAATCGCTGTTGATGCATCACCCCAGTCACTTACTGTCTGTCCGAAATCATTTACACTGTAGGTGGTGTCATCGTAATAGTCTGCCCTTGCAATGCGTTCAGAAATCCTCACGGCTTTTTCAAAATCCGAAGCATTTCTCCAGTCAAAGCTGTTCATAAAAGCCACTATTTCACTTTTCAAAGCATCTATCCTTCCACGATTGGCATCTGCATACTCTTTTCTACCGGTATCTGAAATACCTGCAAGCTCGGCAACTGCAATCAATTCTCTTGGAGGAAAACAACCGCTCAGCGGCAACATGCTATCCATTGCTAAGGCATCCTGCATTATTATTTCTGATGTACCTGTATGATGATACTGTTCGTTCCAACGATTATCTGAATCCGGATCAATCTCCCATAAGTAATCTGCATCCCATTTCCACATCACTTCGCCATTCGCATTCCTTACAAAATAATCTTTTAAATGTGCCAGCGGCGCTTCCTCATTTCTCTGAGACATATCCGTAACGGCGGAAGCGCCAACGATCTTCGTCTGCACCACCCCATCCACCACCCACGCTCCGGAAGCGTCCACCTGGTAGTTATCCGGGGTGGTGGTATTTTGGAGAAGCATACCGTCTTCATTGAAATAGTAGCTCTCTGATACGCCGTCTCCGTTTCCGTCAATCCAGTGCCAGCCGCCTTTCGCATAAGTGCCGTCATCGTTCTGGTACTTGTAGGAGCCGTCTGCGCCCTGCCAGGTTCCGGCAAAGGCTGTAGTAGGAAATAACATGGCTGCTGCCATGGATATGGCAATCATTCGTTTCGTTCTTTTCATTCTACTCTCCTCCTTAAAAAATAGGGTTTGCTCTTACTTTTATAGTTAAGCAGGACTTCCTGACATCGTTTTCTCATTTACACTTTATCATCCATATCTACAATTCCAAATCCTCGCTAAAATTTCTCTGCCGCTGAATTGTCTGGGGATAAACAAAATCTCTCGCTATGCTATAATATGCCTCCTGTTCCTGCTGAAAGTATGACGCCAGATCCTTCATTTCACCTGTCTGCTGTGCCTTATTCAGGACATGATAATACAGAATCTTATTTTTATCCTGGATAATGAAAGGAACCAGGTCATTTTTTATACATTCCTTAAAAAGGAAAATACGGCCTGTCCGTCCATTGCCATCCTGGAATGGATGAATCCGCTCAAATTCCGAATGGAGCTTTGCCAAATCCAGTATGGTATGGCTGTCTTTTTCGTGATAATCTGCAAGCATTTTCTTCATTCTTTCCGGTACTTCCTCTGGCAAAGCGGTTTCAATATTAGAAACCATATTCCGCCGGTTTTTATATTCTCCCACCGGGTAGCCGTTGGCTCGGTCTTCAAAAACACCTACTTTCAGATAATAATGATACTGTTTTATCAGGTCTTCAGACAATGGTTCATATGCAGTCTTTATCATATGCTGGAACATCAGAAAATGCCCATTTGCTTCTTCAATATCTTTTGCACGGAATATTTCACCATCCGCTGCAATCGTCCCTGTTTCAAAAAGTGACGCTGTATGCTCCTCCGTTAAGGTACTTCCTTCAATCTTGTTGGAATTATATGCAAGTGCCCTTTGCGTATATCCATAGATACCGCTTCGGTCCTGTTTCTTAATCTCTATCGCAAACCGTTTCATCAGTTCGCAGTCAAACTGTCTTTCTGTCATTTCAGCCTCTTTCACATTCTATATAACCTGGCCCCTCCGGTTCTCCATCCGGCACTCCATCCGGAGGGTCTTCTGCCCAGATAATAATTTTTCGGGGTTCTGATTCAATGGAGACATCAAAAGGAATTCGTTTCTCCCGAATCATCTTTTTTGCAAATACTGTGACTGCTGCAGTTAAAGAAATACCCAGTTCATCGCATATCGCTTCCCAGTCTTTTTTCAGTATTTCATCCATTCGGATATTTACTTGTGTCTGTGCCATATTTTCTCCTTATCTGCTTCATTTGTTCCCAGAATCATAAAGTATCTAAAATCATTATCTGCTATGGCGTGCCGGTTCATATATCATAACCCTCCTCTCCTATAATCGCCAATATTTCATCGCCATATTTATCGACTGCTTCACCTATATTTTTTAGCCAACTCCTTATTTTACTTTCATCAGAGATAAAATCTATTTCACCAACACCCTTTGCATATGCCCTTAATAATTCGACCGTATCTTTAGGTCTGCTCTTTACAAATATTTCACATTGCTTATCTAAAAAAACCTCATATGCAAAGACTCCCTCTGTCTTCTTCTTACTTCTGTAGTCTTTTAGCCTTTTTTCCAACTGTCTATCTTGCTCGTTAAATCCCAACTCCTCATCTTTTCGGTATTTATTGTATTTCAAAGTATAGTCCTTTTTTTCTCCATTCCTTCTATCCAAAAACCATTTTGCCCATTCTTGTAACTGAACATCTGATAGTTCTGGATTCTCAGAAGCTTTGTATTCATTTTCAATATATTCAACAAGTTGATCTCGTCGAATCACTTGATTTTTTACCTCATTGGTTGCTGCTTCTTTATTTATTATAATTTCATCATTTGAAAAAACGATAAGTGATTTATATATCTCTTTAAAAGATGGAGTAATCTCTCCGGTTCTTTCGATTTCAAGTTGTTTTATCACTTCCATGTGACGCTTGTTTTGCGTTATGGGTGAATACATCCCTGACCTTTTGTTTCCGTCCACGACAACAAATTCATCATTATTGTTTAACTCAATATTTTTACTCCAATATTTGCTCTCTATAACAATACAAAACTTTTTAGTAAATACAAGAAAATCTATTTGGGCTGTTCTACCTTCAACTTCGTAATATACATCATGTAAGATTAACATTGGCGTGACATAACAATACAACAATTCCATCTGCACATTATTTTCACCTTCTAAACCATGTTCTACATTTTTTATAGCACTTTCTATCTCTTTTTGCCCAACAGGATTAAGCTTTTCCTTTAATTCACGATAATTTCTCAATTCATCCTGACCGGAAGTTCCTTCATAAAGTAATACTGGAATATTCTTTGTGCTACCCATTTAATACTCCCTTCTCGTACTCTTACCTTTTCAGTCAGCCTATCATTGCAAATAAGAAAAGTCAATAAAGCAATTCTACGGCAAATCCATTTCCCTTTACAGCCTAAGTATAGCACAATTTCCTAGCATTGCAAATACTATGTATAGCAATTCCTATACATTTTTCAAAACAATCCTTAAAGCTCCGGCTCATCCAGTTCTCTGTTCGGAACTGATCGGTTCAAACATTGTTCTCTTAGCAGCTCTTTTAACTGCCTGTTTTCTTCCTTTAAGCAGTCTATTTCTGCCAGAAGTTCCATCTCACGGTCATGTGCCTTTTCCTGCATTTTAATCAGATTATCCGCCATGGCCTGTATATCTGCAATCGTCCTCATAGGGTCCACGCCACCACTGGAAGCGCTTGACCGCAAGGCTCTTGATTCTGCAACAAAACTACGGATTTCTTTAATATCCGGAACAACCGAGCCACCTAAGTCTCTTATATCCTCTCTTATGTTTTCTTTTACTCCCTGTATGTCTCCCTTTACTCCCTGTATCCCTGCTCCATTATCCTTCACTGTATCAGCGATTTTATCAGATGTTTTTTGGACAGCGCTGATTTCCTTCCCCTGTTTGAAAACCCCTACGATACCGCTAATTACTGCAACTCCAATTACTCCACCCAAACCTATGATTCCTGAAATCACTTGACTATCCATAGATGCCCCTTCCTTATATCCAAAATAAAGAATACAACCGGTTGTTATTATATTGATTATAATCAATAACCGAAATAAAGGAAAGCCTCTTTTTTCTCTGCACACTTTTTTCATCCTCCATGCCATTCTCCGTTTATGAAAAGGCTACCAAACAATCGCTTGTCTGATAGCCTTTTATAATTTTTTGCTATCAGCCTTGTGTTATTCAGTTGTCAAGGTACAGCAACTCTTTAACTTCCTATTCTCACTTCTGGGTTTGTACGATACCATCCATTACCCAGATGCCATCCTGATTTGTCTGTTTTCCATCCGGCGCTGTGAAATTTCGTTTCAGCGCTCCCAGGGTACCGTCAGAAATCTCCTGGAAATAATAGCAGTTTCCACCAATCCAGTTCCAACCGGTTACCATCCGGCCAAGCGTTCCATCGGATGTTTCATGCAGATAATACCGCCTGCCATCTGTATCGGTATACCATCCGGTTACCATGAAGCCTTCTGCATCAAACCGGAACCAGTCAAAAGCGCTCTGTCCGGCTGCCACATTTGCATAAGGATTGTGAATAGCTGCCCACTCATTTGCATATGTTCGTTTTCCATCTGTAAACATCCACCGGCCTGCAGCATTCTGCATCCAGGTGCCGGTCACTGCATATTCAGGAAGGGCGGGATCATTTGCGATTGTTGCTCCTGTTGTGGTAACACCTTTGGAGCTTCCACCGCCACCACCACCTCCTCCGCCTCCGCTGCTTCCGCCGCTGGTAGTCATGTCTTTTACTTCGATATTCAATCTAACAATGCATTCGTCTTTGCTGGTTCCGTCTTCTGCACTTACTGTCACTACAAATGCAGCTGTATATGGATAATTCATGGCCGGTTTCATCCACTCCAGATTTTCATCTAATACCGGGGTGATAGTTCCATCATCCTGAATTTGCAAAGCGGAAGGATTACTGCTTTTATATTTCACTTGTCTGGATTCCTGATAGGTAGTGGCAACCAATGCTCTGCTGTCTCCCCCCTCCCAGGTCAATGTCGGATTATTTCGCCTCCCGGTCTTTTTCAGGATCAAATGTATCGTAACTTCATCCTCCGAAAGTTCCAGACATTTGGTTTGATAATTCAGCGTTACCATAGTACTGCCAGTCTTCCGTCCATCTTTGGTAGCTGCATATACAGTAGCTGTCCTGGATGCCGTATAAGGGGTCTTCATCGACGCATCCTTAATCCACTGTGCATCTGGATTTGGCGTAATCAGGCCATCCTGAGTAACCGAAAGAATCTCTGAATCTGACACGCTCCAGATTACATCCCGGTCATACGGCTTATGATTCTCATCCTCCGGAAGGTCAGGAATTACCGTGCAATCCAAATCTACAGGCTCAAATCCTGTCATAGAAACTGTATCAGACTGAGCATCTCCGGCCTTTACTGCCACAAGATTAAATTCCACAGCGTCCTTGCTCATTTCAACCTGCTCTGGGTGTATTACGGTTTCATCAACTGTGCGGAACTCGATCATAATGTCACAAACTGCGGAAACCTGCCCATGGGTCTGATCTTCGCTGGTAGCCGTTACAGTTTCCAAATAGCTTCCGGAACCATCCAGCTTAACATATGGATCGGCTGCTTTCCGATTGTTGTCCTCATTGATAATGTTCTGCATCCAGGCCGGGCAATCTTTTCCTTGTGGGCCAAAATTTACTTTTACCGTGCAGTCCTGGCTGTAAGTTCCGCCTGGCGTCAGTGTAATAATCTTTCCAGCTTCCTTATCCTTCCAGGACACATTTTTATAAAATGGCTGTTCCGGAGACAAGGTCGCAGTCAGTACAGACGGCTCCGTACAGGTGTAACTCTCAACCGGATTCCTTCGATCTCCGGTCAGTCGCCTGGTTACTGTATATGCGATACTGGATTTATTAAGATTCAAGCCCTCTACCCGGAGTGTGGTATTATCCACAATCTGGAATGTTACCGTGACTTTACTATTTCCATATACCGGCTGGTTATTTACAGAGGTATCTGGGTTTGTAGCTGCAGTTACCACGGCAACCTTTGAATAAATGGTATTGTTAATTGCTTCCTGATACTGATTCTCTGCCTGCGCTTTTACCTCTCGATTGATAATGTTCTGTACAAAAGAGGAATTCAAGTTCGGCATAATCATTGCGTCGCGAACCGTGTAATTTGCATCTGAACTGTTTATAATCAGATCCGTATCATCTACAGACCACAGAACCGTTCTGTCTGCAGCCTCACCGGCGCCGTTATGTTCTGCATGAATCGTTACCGGCTGCACCTGCACGCTGGTATCCTGTATCCCATCAATATACCGGGCAATCAATACACCCTGTGCATTATGTACCTCTGTTGTGATGTTCGGATTCTTCCGGTCACCAGAACGAGTATGCGTAACCTGAATCGTCAGTTCCGATGGAGAAACGGTCAGTTCTGTCGTGACTTTGATATATTCTACATTCAGTTCTGTATCACACTCCGGCATAGTAAAGGTGTAAGAACCACCATTTACATAGTTCGTAGCAACCGGCTCACCCATCTCATCTATATAGGTAGGTGCTTTGACTCCTCCGGCTTCATTAGGGTCTGTTACCATCTGATAACGGTTTCCGTTAGTATTTTTCGGTGCAGTCAAAACTGTTACTGTTGCACCGGCAGCAATCGCAGCGGCGTTATCCTTGTCGATTGTACGATAATAGGAACTGTTCGTAGACGGCATAGCCGTCAGAGTTGCCACATCTGTATCATAGGTTCCATTCGCATTGCGTGTATCGATGCGTGGTACCGATACCAGATAACCCTTAATCGGTTCTCCCATGTATCCAGGAGCAAAATGATCAATCCGGAAATCCAGGCCTTCAAAATATCCGGTGCTGGTAAACTCCTTATCCAGCTTTTTTGTTACAACATAGCGTACTCCATCTTCCAGTTCCTCGTAAAAATAACGCTCTCCACTTGCTGTCTCAGTGCTGATAGCAACCGTCACATACTTCTTTTCATTATCTGTCCAATAACCGATGTGAGCAGACTTTGTAAAACTATTGTCCCCATCAATGTTACTGCCAAAAACTTTTTTGGCTTTAGCAGCT
The DNA here is from genome assembly GCA_951800645.1 of uncultured Eubacteriales bacterium. Classification (GTDB taxonomy): domain Bacteria; phylum Bacillota; class Clostridia; order Lachnospirales; family Lachnospiraceae; genus Brotaphodocola. Next base: position 131,512 of record CATOIK010000004.1, read on the forward strand.
TCATTTGTGAACAGGTAAGAAATGTGGTTACTTTTCTCAGTTCCGTAAGTGAAATTATGCCGGGCCTCTCTGGTTCCAACAAAGGTTCCTTCTCTGGAAGCGGTACCTTGATTCGTTCTGGAAATCTCACCGGCCATCCGGGCCAGCACCAGATTTCCGCTTTCATACTTACCAACAATACCGCCTGCAGCCATGCTGCCATTGCCACCAATGGTTCCATCTACATAAGAATTATAAATATCTGCCAGGTTCATCCGACCGGCAATACCTCCTACATAGCCCTTTCCCTGTATCCGGTTAGAATCTCCATTTTGTGTAACAGCTGTATTGTCTACCAAGTAAGCCTTCTGAACATTTCCCGCAATACCACCTGTATAACTGTTTCTTCCTTCAGAATTCAGTACAATTCCTTCGGCAGTACAGTTTTCTATGGTTACACGCTCTGTTCCTCCAGTAACCTCAGCTGCAATTCCACCAGCATCTTCTTCGGAATGCACAATGCCGGTTACTGTTACATTGTAGATAACTGCATTTCCTTTCAATGCACCGGCTAAAACCGCTGCATTCTCAAATCCGGCTATCATGTCTGCTTCTACTGTAAGATTTTTAACAGTTCCGCCATCAATCACGCCAAACAGGCCGACATTTTTCAAATCATAGGTCATATTCACAATTTTCAGCCCAGAAATCGTATTTCCACATCCATCAAAATTGCCACGGAAAGGCTGTGTCACATCTCCGGATAAATCTGAAATGTTCTGGTACCATCCAATGGGATTCCAGTTCCCAGCGTTAATATCTATCCCTCCCAAATCAATATCCTGGGTAAGTTCAAAATACTCTCCGTCAAAATCCGAAATACCTGATGCCACAGCTTCAGACAGGCCCATAAGCTGAGACAGGTTACTAATCTGATATGGCACATCTTCGGTTCCGTCTCCTGGAAAATCCATATCACCATTCCAGTTAAGCCAAAGATCCCCTGTAGAACTGCTCAAAGTGGCAATTTCCAGATCTGTCACCAAAAGATTTTCTGGCACCGAAGGAGACGCCAAGTCATTTTCTAACGCCCATTCATCATCTTCTAAATCAGAACCAGTTGCATTATCTTTTGTTGCAGTGCTTACAATAGTTTTCCGCTGTGTTACTGCCATATCTGCTAGTACCGGAAGCGCAGGAAAGGTTCCCTGCAATACTAGCACTGTTGTAAGAAATCCAGCAATTTTAGGTCTCATGTGCATCATACTTCTCTCCTCTTCTTTTTAATCTTGCGGCATGGTAAACGCCGGACGAATACCTGTCGTACATGTAACATCTATTTCAACATCGCCGGTTCCGTCTGCTGGCCGGACACCTGCAAAATGAATATTTCCGTTCACCAGGTCTACCATGTATACCATACCAGTATCATAATTCCTGGATGTTCCCATCGGATTGCGGAGCCAATATCCTTTTGAAAATGCACCATACTGACTTTCTGGATTGTCTTCATCAGAACCGTCAAACTTCCACAACCAATTTTTGTATTTCAGAGCCTCATCCACAGATAAAATAAACAGCTTATCTGCCATCCGCTGGTTTCCGATGTAATTTACGCTCAAACCTTCTTCTGTCAGCTGACTGAACTGGTTTTCTTCTGTACTGCCTGTGTAAGCATAAGAAACACCAATATTGATTGGCTCAGTATTATAAAAATTCTGTTCGGATTGCCTCAGCCAATTACGGATATTGGAATATTTATAATCATTCGTCTGACCGAAATTCACAACAGGCCCCGGAATGAATACATATCCATAAGTTCCATCCTCTAACCGCCTGTACTCATATTTAGAACCCCAACTGGCCGGAATCACGGAATCACACAGGAAAAGCGCTGCCCGACGATGTGTGTCAGTCTTGTCCGAATAATTGTCATCAATACATCGAAACAGATATGTTTCTTCACCAATTTCTCGTGCCTGCATATCTCCAATATTCCAATGAACCGGTTCTGGCTGTCCTACATCTGGTTTTTTCAGCAGAATAGCTGGACGAATTCCATAGCTCTCGCTATCCGAATCCACTTCAACAACGGTTCCAGAATCCTCAATCATAATCAGACCATTGTTGCCAGATGTCCGCGTCAGGTAATCCTGCAGTTGATACTGTATGGCTTCTTCTTTACTTAGGAGCGCCGCATATCCTGCCTGTCCATCAACCGTAATTACCATAAGGGAAGCGCCGGATATGGAAAAACCATTCTGCCATCCAGATGCAAAATACCGGTATGGGTTTGATTCTAAGTATTGGTGACTACCATAACCTCCGAATGCTTGAACCGAAATGGACTCATTACTCACATACAACATTCCCCCCTGATAATCCTCGTCAATACACTGAAAACTTAATTTCTGTTTTGGCTGGCCGTTTATGGACAGTTCTGCCAAAATTTCACTGCCCAAATGCTGTTCAAAAGAGCGTGTATTGCATCGCTCACAGATAGAATCACCATTCTGATCCAGATGGCCCAAAGCAGCCACAATAACAGTCTCCTCCAAACCGCATTTATTGCAGTAATATAAGGTACGCCCTTTCCTAAGACATGTTGCCTCTGCATTTACCGTCTGATTCCAATCGTGTCGGCAAACCGTCTTATTATAAATATGTTTGATGGCAAATCTGGAAATCGTGTAAATATCCTTTCCGATTGTAATTTGGTCTACAGTCAGGTTGGAGTACTCGATTTCATCCCGGTAAAAATCTTTCAAAATCGTACCGGAAGGAAGTATGTTTTTTCCAATCACATAAGCTGTATGTTCTTTAGAGTCTTCTATCTGACCTGCAAATGTGATTAAACGAATGTCGTTCGCTCCCTGAGTATCAACAATAAAGCGACTGTCCGGAATATGTTCCGTACTCTCACCAGTAACCTTGCTTTCTTCTGACTTGGCTTCATCAAGCCAGGTCTTCAGTTTTAGCCTTTCTTCCTCCCAGGGATCCTTTTCTTCTTCTACTATCCCATCCTGCTCAAATTCTATATAGTAAATTTGCTTTCCGGGACCATACACCGTAATAGTGAAAGGCGGAGGAACTAACGCTTTCCATATCCGTCCCTCATCATCAATAATTTTTGACCGATAGTTTACAGTCAGCGTTTCTCCATCCTTCGTTCTTCCCCGTCTGGGAGCTGCAATTTCAATCTGATGACTTTCTTTGTCCACAAATCGAATCTGCCAGTCTACCATCTCAGTTTCAGATGGGGTGGCTTCTGGATCTGACGGTTCTGATGGTGTTGCTGTTGTATCTTCTTCATCCGGCTCTGATGGTGTTGCTACCGTATCCCCATCTTCCGGTTCTTCTGGAAGTGGTTCATCTTCATCTGGAACAAAATCATCTTCCGGTAAGTCCGGCTCTGACGGTTTCTGTGGACGAGAGGAACCTCCTCCACCGCCACTGCCTCCGCTTCTGTTACCTGCAGCGTATAAATCAACGGATGAGATGGTCCGAATCCCTTTTCCTGGAATCGATATAACATTTCCGGCATCATCAATCCATGCTCCGTAAGTATCTACCCAATAACCATCCGGCGTTACCGCTCCGGCATACATGGCTCCCTGTGGGTATCCTGTAAGCTCTGAAGTGGAAAAATAATAACATCGGCCATCAATCCACTGCCAACCGGTAAGCATAGCGCCTTCTGGAATCAGTGGAACTGTTCCGGGTCTCGATCCTTGACCTGGCATCAGGAAGTACCAATGTTCGTTTTCCTGATACCAACCGGTAAGCATCTTTCCTGTCTCATCAAATCGATACCACCAGTTATCTATGATCGCCCAGGCATTCTGAACATATCCCTGCGTTTCTGTCTGATAACGCCATCTATCAGCGCTTTTCTCCCATCCCGATGCATATGTAGGTATTGCCTGCAAAAGCACCAGCGTAGCAATCAGCACATTTGCTAATTTTTGCTTTAATTTCATCATTTTGCCCTTCTTTTATTGTTTGCCTTCCCTATTCCATGAAGCAACTGCCGCGTAAGTACTATTATTTAATCCAGAATAAACAAACGGATCTGGCGAGTATTCCGCAAAAAATGTTCTGTCGGAACTATCTGCCATCATTCTCTTCAACTCTTCCTGGTCATCCTTCGTTACAAAAGAAAAAATATATCGTGCATCATCATAGAGAGGATTCGCAATAACATCATATGCCTTTGGCAGCTCATCCGGTTTTGCTCCACATACAAATACACGAATATCGCTTTCCAGAAAGGACGGCTGATTAAATGCCGGATCGTCTGCCGCTCCAAAGTCTTTTATGATGAAATTGTAATCATTTTTAATCAGCTCCTTAATGGCAGCCATTTCGTAAAATTCCATGTTCTGATAGTGTGTGCAATTTCCTTCTACCTTCACATCTTCATAAGCGTTCTGCAAATCTCGGACAAAGTGATGTCCGTAATGATCCATTTCCACATAGCAAACCCGGTTCCCCATCATCTGTAAATAACATAATATCTGCAGTGCCTGGGTAGTGGTTCCTATCCGGCTCTGGGCTCCGGCCACTCCTATGGTTTTTAATGTCCTCACTGGATTCTTCATGGTTTTTATCCTCTTTTCTTTAACTTCGCAAGTCCTCCTGCCCACTTGAATACTGACTTTTTCTTTTCTGGTGGTATCATTAAGTATTCGGAGAGTATCTCATCGGCCACAATATTTTTTTCATTCTTATTGTTAAGAAACGGTTCCGCCTTATAATCCAAAAAGTATACATTAAGCGGATCTCCGTTAGGCAACTTCATCTCCCGCTTAAGAGCCTTTTGATAATCCTGATAAGCAAGATTAAAGCAGATATTGATTTTTTCCAGTACATCGTCTGGAATTTGTGAAATCATTGCTAACACACGCCCAAACTCCCAGTTCTTTGTACCGGCGACCAGTATACGGATATGGCATCTGCAAAAATCCCGCATTTGTGTAGATGCTACATTCAATTCCCCAAAATCGCAGACAATGAAGTTATAGCTTTTTTCCAGGATTGGTTTCATCGCCTCTTTCTGACGACAATTTGGATAATAATCAATCCCATCTGCCACAAAATAGGTCTGGTCAACCATCTTTGCTCCAAAACCATCCCTGATTCTCTCAAAATCACCGGAATCATTTCGTTCACACAGGGCAACAATATAACCCTTTGACCGTAGATAAGTGGCCAAAGTAATGGCCGTGTGACTGGCACCTATGCGTTTCTGAGTTCCGGCTACAGCAAGCTGCACACGAATTACTGCTTTTTGCTTTTCCTCAACAATGGCAACAGTGTCTTTTACATCTCGAAATACCAGGGCATCTTTATAGCTTTTGCCCTTTTCTGATAAGCAGATAACCAGTTCCGATTTCATCTGAAGATAATCCGTTGTCGCAATAATGTTTTGAATACCCAGGCCAAAAAGGGCAGCTAACATCTTATCTCCCGGTGCACGGTTTGGTGAGATAACAATGATTCTCGCTTCATCGTACAGCATCCGGTAGGAATTGATTGCATCCACAATATCCTCATCTGCATCATCTAATGCGCTGGTATCAATAATGAGCATGGATACATTTTTGTTGAATTTAGAGATATTCGTTTTCATATATTTTTTCAGCATCAGGTGATTATCAACCACATAATCAATAATGATGCCTCCACATTCAGCGATTGTGGAACCGATTGTCTGGTTGCAGGCCTGGCTGCTGATATAGAAAATCATCTATAACACCTCCTCACAGATTAGAACTTCTGCCAGCTTTTTCTTAGATAATCCAGTATTTTGTGCCATTTCCGAAAGTGCATCATAATCAGCACGGTTAATGGTAATCGGTATCGCCATCGGGCGACGGTCAATTTCACTTGTAATCTGAATCGGGAGTTCTGACTGAGCCAGATGCCTGGTCAATGCTGCAAGTAAAATTGTACGGAATCGTTCGCACTGCCCAGTACCAGAATTTCTTGGATCATTCATCACTTTTTCGTAAATCCCTGTGGGCAGCCAAAGCTGTAGGGAAACAGTATCTTTCTTTATCATTGTTTTGTCCTCATTTAATTGGTGAAATTGTAAAACATTGCAACGATCGAAATAAGAAGCAATGCCCCGATTTTAATAATCTTATTAACTTTGTTGTCCATCTGAAATCCACCCTTTCAAATTGATTTCTTTTGTTCCTGGAATCCAGGGAAGTTCCGGTCTGCAGAAAAACTGAAGCTTTACCGGCGCTGAATCGCCAAGAAACTCATTCTTTTGGCTCTGCAGATAACATAGTCGGTTCGTTCCAAATGGAAATTCCTGATTCCAGCTTCCATCCATTAAAGAAAATACCACTTCTCCGTCTACCGATCCGATACAGATTCCATAGAAATTATCTTCTGCAGATTCATTATCTGAGTAAAGCCCCAGATCTCCCACCTGCAGTTCGTCCACTGATACTTTCTCGCTCTCCTCATACACCTTATAGGGAGTCTCAAATTCCGGTGCACAGTTCCCAAAGGTATTCCGAAGCACCCACACAATATATCCGGTATTTCCCATTCCAGATACTCGGGCTGCACTGTCTCGCAGGTCTACTCCATCTGCATAAGTTTTACTGGCACATCCATAATTTACACCGTTAAAGGTGTAAGGCTGCGTATAGGCATATTCCAACATGAAAGCCTGAAAACCGGCTTTCGTTGCCCGCTCCGGTGGCACCACCAGACTATCCTCCATTGTCGGAATATTCTCCGCCTCTGGATCTCCCTCTCCATCTAATAATTCTTCAGGTATTTCTGGTTCCGGAAAATAGTCTAAATTATCTTCGGCCTCTGTTATCGGTACTGGCCGTGTTTCCTCCTCGACTCGAACTAAGCCATCCTCATGGACGACAGAAAATTCTACCCCTACTTCACTTTGTTTTGTATCCTTCTTTCCAAAAATGATGTAACTAATCAAAGCGGCAACTACAATAAGCAACACAAGAAAAAACATGCTTTTCCAGTTTACCATTACCTTATTGTCTTTCATCACATCAAACCTCCCTCACTACTTCAATCCAGATGGTCTTACGATGGAACGAAAACTACTTTGCTTATAGATACTCAGTGAATCCACTCTTACGCCAGCTTTGGTACTTTTCGCATGTGCGATTTTTCCATCTCCGATATACATCACTACATGTGTAATATTTTTATACCGGCCATTCTCACTGCTGCTAATATAAATTAAATCCCCAGGAGCAAGCTCTGAATATCCCACCTGGCAACCTCGCTGCTCAAGGCCCCTTGCCTGTTCCGCTGCTGTATTTGCCCCTTTCCATGAAATATCAATACCATAAGCCTTATAGGCACAATACACTAAGCCGGAACAGTCATAATGCGTTGGACCAAACCGGCTAGCCGAAGTCCCTGGATGAATTTTACAATAGGAGCAATCCTTCCGGCGGCTTCTGTGATAATCCTCTCCTTGAGAATAACCTAATCCGACTTTCGAGACTGCCCAGGCACTTACCTGACCGGTCAAGGATTCATCAAATGCAATATCTCCGGCAAAGCCAGTATTTCCGCCTGGTTGATAGCCACTACCATTTCCATTTCCGTCAGTAATACCGGCAGCCAGTAAAAAGGATTCATACAGCTCCGTTGCATCAATAAAGTATCCTCTGTTCTGTATGTATTCAAATGTATCCGAGGGAAAAAGCTCTGCAGCCATAGAAGGTTCATTGTCTGGGTCATCTGTCATATAATTCTGGCTGGAAACCGGAAAATATTTTACACTGACAGTAAAAGACATATCTTCACCTTCAACGATTATATCCCCCCGAATCTGATTATAAAAATTCAAGATTGCCAGCTCTTCAAAGATATATTTGTTCCCTTTCAGGATATTTTCGTCTACCAGCTGAAGATAGGCCATTGCAGGTGCAAGCGGCGGCTCCGGCAGAATAACCGTAACCGTAGGATATTCGTAATAAGTCTCTGTACTCATCGAACCATCCGGATTGGTTATCGTATTACTATGCTCTTCTTTATTTTCTTCTTTAACTTCTGCCGCCTTTTCATTAAGTGCTTCCGTAATTTGCTTTAGATGCGCCTGGCGCCCCCGCTGTACTTCCTGGTAGTATTCAAATTCTATGATATTAAAATCTCTGGTCAATACTTTCTTGTCTCCGGCAAGTCCCTGGGCACGCTGCAAATCACCGCAGCCAGACAGCAGCAACAGCAAAAAGGCAAAAACAGAAACTACCCTTATCTGTTTCCACATTAACGGCCTCCTGCACTACCAAACATGGATAGTAGCTCATCACAAACATCCATTCTGAGATCCATTCTGGTTCCGCCGCAAAACAGGATACCCTGTCCGCGGTTTTTACCAGCAAGGATTACTTCCTCCTGGTCTGATAAATCATATACCTCTTTCGTTTCTCTTAAATTCTTTCCGTCCGTTCCCATAATAAATTTATAGGTGGCATTATCCGATAATGCCTGCCCATAACGCCGGACAGATTCATCAAAAATATCAACAACTGAATGGGTAATAAACATCAGGCCACCTTCATATTTTCTATCTCGCTTAGAAATATTACGCATGGTTTTCATCAGCTCTGGAGATTCCGGATCTACAAACAGGTAACCTTCGTCAACCACAAAAAGTACTCGTTCCGTCCGGTCATAGCTCATCTCGCCCCAGGCCCAGTTTGTTATGTTGTGGAACTGTGCTCGCTTAACATTATCATCCAGATCCAGAAGCATGGAAACATCCAACACCACAAAGGCGCTATTAGGCAGCATAGTTGTGTATCCATTCCAAAGGCTGGAATCTGCCCCAATCGCAACCGATTCAATAAGCAGCGTCAAAACTCTATAATCTTCCCGATTCTGAATTCCCAGATCTGTTTCTGACTTTTTTTTCAATAAACGATAAAGATCTTCCATAATTGGGAATTGTTCATTTTTGAAATGTCGTACATCGGTATCTCTGGTAATTCCAAATGCTTCATATAATTCCAGTAAACATCGTTCAAGCAGTGCTTTTCGGATTGCAGTATACTCATCGCCCAGATACAGATGAAAAAATACCCGCAGCTGCTGCAGATGAATATAAAGGTCTGATTGTCCATTCTCAGAATCATAGGCAATGACATCTTCCAATGATTGTCCTGCAGCTAAAGCTTCTATTTTCATTTCTTCAAGCTCTGCCTGGGTGAACTTTGCTGAAGGACGAATCTGCAGTGGATTTATCCGGCCATTTGCCCCTCCCCCGCAGGAGATAACATCACCTTGTATCTCTGGTCGTTGTGCCAGATCAACATACTCTCGCTCCGGATCAAATATAATAATGCGTGTTCCAAAGGCAAATTCCTTTGTAATAATGTCCTTAATAGCGGTTGATTTTCCAGTACCCGGAACGCCGGTAATCAGCCAGTTTGAATTGGTTCTGTCTTTATTTCGTATCCATTGATTCAGTCGGACAATCCTCTTATTCTTTGTCTTTCCGAGATAGTAACCGGCTTTGTCATTTAATCCAGAGGCTGCCATTGGAAAACCGCCAACCAAAGTTGATATTGGCATATTCCGCTCTCCCTGGTTTGATACATTTTCATAATCTGGCAATCCATACGGAGACAGTGCCTGATACGCAAGGTTCTGACGAAATTTAAGCACTTTAAGGCTGCACTCTTCCACCGCAACCTGGCTGATTACTCTTTTAATTCTTGCATTCAATTCCTGCTCAGAGCGTCCCTGGACAAAAACCAGCATATTCACATATCCTACTGGTTCATTTTTGACAGATATTCGATTGATCATTTCCCGAATATCCCTGATAGCCTTTTCCAGCTTTTGCTTTTCGGACTCCTCTTTGACCGTTTCCTTATTCTCTTTTAACTCCTGAATACGCTTATTCATAACCTTTGTCATTCTATCAGGAGTCGTATAGCGATATTCAATACAGGTCATGCTTCCTTCTAGGTTGCATAAAGAAGATAGCCATCCAATATTTACCCCGGACGCTGGATACCTGCTAATGCAGTATATCCGGCCTACATTTTCGCCGATATTGGTATTTGTATTTGTAAAATCAATTCCCGGTGGGGTAATGATATTTAGCAGATTATGATTCACATCATCTACAACGATTTGTTTTTCTTTTCCTTTGCTTTTCATATCATCCTATCCCCCTTAATCCTTAAACATTGCTAAAGGAATATAATCAATATCATCACCTGTAAAAATCTCATAGGGAGCCTGACTTCCATTGCCAAATAAATTACACAATTTGATAACATCAACCTCATCGAGTAGTTCTGTTTTAATTCCTACTGCCTCATATCTTTGCCGGAACTCTTCTGCCCGCTCCAAAAGCCCATGACAAGCATCCTTAGGATTGGAACCAAGATAGGCCCACAGCTTAAAGAAATGCTGATGCTCATAATTCTCCCCACTGGTAGACAACAGGTACGCTTCCTTTAACATAATCCGGAGAATCTTTCTCCGGCCAAGCGCATATTTACTGTCCTGCTCCTCCTGGTACGCATTAGATAAGTGTGTTTTGTACTCATCCAAATCTAACTCACGAGGAACCGAAAAATAGCTAAAATTCTTTCTGTCGCTGTCAAATGATGCTGCTAAAATATCCGTCTTTGCCTTTCGTTCCGCTGTAGAAACCAGATCCAGATTGTAGGGATACACACGAATATAAACAAATGCAAATCCATTCTTCGTATAAAGGAAATTCCCTTGTATGTCTTTTACATTTGTGTACTCATTTGCTGTTGTTATTCTTGGATTTTCTGCTTTAGTCTGTTTCTTCATCCAGCTCCGTCTCTCCCTCGTAAATATTGTGATACCTGTATTCGTATTTCTTTGAACCCTTAACAAAAGCCACCATTACTTTAATCTTTTTAATAAAATTTTCATTGTATACATCACGGCGGAATACCATAACGGAAATACTAAAAACTCCAATAGCTGTAACCAGTGCCAGCATAGAGCTCGCTGACACAGCGTAAATCCAGATTCCCAGACCTGCACATAAAAAGAAACTGAGTACATAAACATAAAGCTCAAAACTTCCAACTCCCTGTATTACATCATCTGCATCCGGCGCATTCACCGGCATATACAAATCCTTTTGGAATTCACTTCGCTCTCCCATTTCAGCCTCCAAAATAAACATCTTTCAGCAAGAAAACAAACTCAGCTACCCCAACGCTTATTATCGCCACCAGAACTAATTTCTTGATTTTCTGCCATGCATTATACCAATCGCCCTGCTCTAGTCCATTCACAAGCACAGTCTGTATCGCCCGCAATGTAACGCCAGTGAGAATCACTGTTTCCAATATACCTTTAGCTTCATACAGATAATCGGATACCGTCATGATCATCGACCTCCTAATCCAGGAATTATACTTAGTGAGGTACGCGCCACACGAGATACGCCGCCGGATACACCGCTACCATAACAATACCTCTGCAGCCATCGTGGCGCACGGATCATAGCCACCATCCAGCCAAGGCAAATAAATGAGGTCTGAGTAAATTGCACGATTCCATCCTTCGTGGCCATGGTAAAAAGTGCATAAGCAAACATCTGAAATGAAAAGAGCTGTAAAATAAAGCTAACCCAGGTAATCATATAGCTGGTAAAGAAGCCATTCCACCGTTCTCGGTTCGTCGTTACCTTATCGGCTGCAAAAAGAGGAAATAATGCTTTCATCAGGATTAGTTCTGCCCCACGGATACCTGCAGTAATGAAAAATAAAATAAGCCCTATTACCAACACCACAACCAGAATCAAACCCGGTGCCGTTGTTACCATCCGGTGCAGCGCATTTAGAGCATCCGATATTTGGGCTCCATCCGGAATCGCAGAAAAAAGGAATTCTTCTGAAAGCGCCTGTGAAAGATCCATCATTAAATTAAATATGGCTGTTCCACTGCAGGCAAAGGCAATCGCCTCTGCTGCACGAACCAGTACATCCAATGGATCTGCATCCGGGTCACCTTCTGACTCCAACACATACACTGTAAAAAACTGTTTCAAAGTTAAAACCATAATCAGAAGACATGCCAGCATCGTAGTATAATTTGCAATATCGCCTGCCCATGTATCATTCCATCTTACAATTTCGACAAAGATATTGTTTATAAAATCCGAGAAAAAATATATAGCCTGCGAAAGTGCTTCTGACCATGCTGACAGCGCATTATTAAACGACCAGGTTAAAGCCAGATCTCTTAAATATCCAAACCCATCAAATGGCCCAATTCCTGGTATAAACCAATTCATTCCAGAAGTAATATAATCACCAGGATTGGGTAAATCTGGAATTCTTTGAATCAGCTTTAATGGTATCATGTAAACACCTTCCTTTTTAGTTACCAATACTGCCGCCATAATACCCAACAATCGTGGTAATTACTCCAACTATGCAAGTAATCAATATGGCACCACCTACGGTTTCCCATATTTTTTTCTTTGCACGAGGTTTTTCCTGTTCATCAGCTGCCTGCCACTGTATTGTTCTCCATACCCCTAGTGCCAAAGACACAAGGCCTCCTATTGTGACAATGATCGGCGTTGCATCTCCAATTAACTTTTCCGTTCCCTGCACAAGCGGTAAATCAGCTAATCCATTCGCATATGCAGGAAATCCAATCAGCAACATAAGCTGTAATGTGCAAAAAATTGTTTCAATCTTCTTTTTCATTTTGGTCTCTCTCCTCCTACAAAAAACTTATCTGTTCTTTTTCACTTTCCGCTTTTTCTTCCAGCATTTCTTTATACTGGTTCCAAATACCCCAGAGCTCAATATCTCCTATTTTGCGTTCCTTTCTTGCGTCTTCACGCATTTGAATGATTTTGTTATTGTACGCCTCATCTCCCAATCCCCATAATTGATTAACCCGGTACTGGCTGAGATCTGGCAATTCTGTAATAGCCGGATAATTTCCCTGGTTCATAATAAGGGCATAGGGCGCATCAATCAAAGTCAGCTCCGACAACTGAAGTAAATTCCTCCCAGTCATGTTACTGCTTATGGATACAGAGCCGTCATTGTTTTTACTATAAGAAGCACTGCTGCTGGCAGATGTAACTTCAACGGTATACTTATCAAGGGTTTTACTGATGTCTTCCAATGTCTCTGTGCTGTCTGATTTTAGATAAAGCTTAATCCTACAATTTCCCTTAATCGTTTTAAAATCATCCTTGTATTTTGCCTGCAGCTGCTGATAATCCTGGATAACCAGATTCATCCTTACCTTACGGCTTCGACCAGCGGTAGCAATATTAGGCAACACCGGAATTGTTGGGAAGTTACCAATCTCGTCTAAATCATAATCAATCGGAACCGGAAGCTGACCGCCATGTTCTCCGGCCAATTCAACGCTGGCCATATAAGATTGATTGACAAAAATAGAACCTAATGGATACAGCGTTTTTTTCTCATCCGGAATCATCATATAAACAACTGTTTTTTCGCTTCCAATATCTGACAGCTTAAAATCTGATTTACTGGTCATTTCTGCTACATTGGGATTTGTAAACAATTTCAGAGTTCCCAGTGCTGATGTATAAAAGGACGATCTGGTTCTCTCAGCTGCAATCTGCCCCTGCAGAAATACAGTTTTGGCTGGATGATTATCTGCCAGAGTATCCAGATACAGAGACAGTGGTGTCAAACCAGTCTCCGGATGCTGGCGGCCCATATACGCCAAAAAATAATACACATTTGCCAGATTCTTGCACATGTCAGGTGCTTCGATACAAACAGCCAAAATCCCAGCTGCAATCGTGGCCGTCTCGCCGTTATACCACAAAGGTTCTCCCTTTTGCTCTCCTACTAAAACAGATACCAAATCCCAGGTCTTGTCTATTGCATCCGCTTTGTCATTTGCATCCAGTGCATCCAGAATCGGCTGCAAATAATTGTAATGTGCAGATTTTTTTGGTCTTCGCAAATCCAGAATAATGGTTTTATATCCCAGACGCTTCGCATACTCGCTGGTGTAATAGCAAATCTCACCTTTTACATCAGAAATAATCAGAGACTTTCCAGCCATCATCTGCAGCCATATCGTCTCCAGTAATACCCGACGAGTTTTTCCGGAGCCGGTGGAGCCAATAATCAAACTATGCAGACCATCGGCTACATACCGGATATGCTCTTTCCCATTGACCTTTTTCATTTCCACAACCAGGCCACCATCTTTACATGTTTCATGTCCAGAATAAACAAAGGTCTGATAAATGTTATCTTTTTCTCTCTCCGTTGCAAATCTTGCCGTACCGTGCTGACCATTTCCTACTGCAATCGGTATACTTATCTTATCGGTTACCCAAATCGTTTTGACATCGCTTGGCTTCGCATGGGGCTTTATGAGCAGATAAATCATTGCATAAACATAAAGGGTCTGAATCAATAAAAACCAGATCTGCACTCCCTTATTTTTAAATAACTGTATCCATGCTTCCCCATAGTTCATATCCAACTCAATCTGGAGAGCCCCCATCCATTTTGCTGCAATAATAAATAAAGATATTTGATGCACCATATAAGCTATCCAAGGAGCAAAAAGCATTTCTATTGCTGTACTGATTACCAAAATCTTAGTAATTTGTTTAAACCGGTCTAAACCAGATTTCTTTTCTAATAAAGCCATCTCATCTACCTAGGTAATGTAGAATTACAATTCGGGCAAGTATTATCTGGATTCGGTCTTACCTCATTAAAACAGTTCGGGCAAAATACTGTCTCTGCAAAAACATCTTCTTCTAGTCCCTCTGGGATATTCATAAATCCGTCACCTACTTCAGATGGTTTTGAGTCTCCAGAAGAAGTATTTTCTGTTTTCGGTCCTCCAAAATCAACAGACTGACACTGAACACGGAACGAACTCTGGATGATACCATTCTTTTCAAAAGTTCCCGGAACAGCTTTTCCAATCACCTCAATTCGCTGGCCCTTCCGAAAATGAGCATTGATAAACTCAGCCCTTCCATCCCAGGCTTCACAATAGAACCATAAGGTTTTTGGCTGACCTTCCTTGTCAAGTCCGTCTCTAACTGCAAGAGAAAAAAGCGCTTTCTTATGGTCTCCTGCCATTACAATTTTAGGATCATCTCCCAAATGTCCGGATAAAATAATTTGATTCATTTCGTACCTCCTCGCAAAAAATTCACTATAATTTAGGTGACGGTTCATCTGCCAAAACTGGACAATATATTTATTTTGTCCAGAATTCTATAACCAAGGAGAGATATTATGAGACAATCTGCAAAACGCCGTATCACACAGGAAATAAAATTTCTGACACCTGAGGAAACTCACCGGTTATACAGAGTTATATCTTGTGATTGCAGTAATCACGCCATCCGGAACAGAGCGGCCTTCTTTATCGCAAAATACTGCGCTTTGCGAGCATCTGAGGTGGGCTTAATCCGCATGTCAGATTATAATATCGTGTCACATACTATCTACTGTAGGCGTGTAAAAGGCAGTAAATCCAATACCATAAAAATCGTTGACCCTGAAGTCATCGATTTTCTGGATGCACATTACAGCCAGCGCATACAAATAGACCCACAAAATCCGTATTTATTTCCATCACAAAAAGGGTCACCGCTTAATCGACGATCCCTGGATAATCTCATAAAAGGATACGGTGCCCAAATTAACCTGGATGTTACCAAGCGTCATTTCCATGTGCTGAAGCACACCAGGGCCATGGAGCTAATCAATTATTCCGGCATACATCTCCGAGATGTGCAATGGTGGCTCGGCCATAAAAGTATCAATAACACTATGATTTATTTGGAATACACTTCAAAGGCCCAGGAAGAACTGTTCGCCCGGATTGCCGAAGTAGAAGGAATGAGGAGGATTTATGCCGACAAAACGCCCTAGAATTTATGTTACATTAACGCCGGAGGTATACCGGCAAATAAAAAGCCTGGCCAAAAAAAATCACAGTAATAACAGCGATGTTGCCAGAGAACTGATAGAGAAGGGCCTGGATCTGGAAGTAACACAACAAAACCTGGATTACATGAGCATTTTTCTCAGAGAGCAGCTTACCGATGTGCTCCGCCCTTTTATGGATCGTATGATCAGCCTGCAGTCCAAGACCTGCATTCAAGCTGGCGCTGCAGCGTATTTATCTGCAGAAAGCATTCGCAGATTCGTGCCTCCTGCAGAACAAATGGAGGTAGTTGAGGCCTACGAAGCAGCCAGAAAAAAGGCAATAGAGTACACTCGAAGAAGGATTGACCTAGACTCTGAATAAATCGAGGTAAAGTAATGTCAAAAAACATTGTGGTATCAAAAATACGATGCGAAAACCCGAATAAACGCAACAAGACGCCCGCTCTCAATCGTAATAACTTGATGTATGTAGCAACAAGAGAAGGGGTAGACCTAACCCCTTCTTCTTCCACCGGTAATGATAACTCCATTTATGTACGCTATATCAGCGAGCGGCCACGAAGTCATGGTCTGTTTGGAAATCTCCCTGCCAATGAGATTGATGATTTAGATGCTCTGTGCAGCTCTATGTATCAGCTGTCAAAACACCAGCCTGTTTTTAAAGGCATTTTGTCTTTGGCAGAAGAAGACGCCAAACTCCTCGGATACGACAAGAAAGATAAATGGGAAACCACTTTACGCCTTGCACTTCCAGAAATTGCAGCGCAGTTCAAAATCCGTCCTACAGAACTGCAGTGGGTCGCTGCTTTCCACCAAGAGAAAGGACACCCTCATGTGCATTATATGCTGTGGGCCAATAGTGATCGGATTATCTCGCCCTACATCCATACTTCAACACAAAACAGATGCCGGGAAATATTTTCAAAATACATTTTTGAAGAAGAACGAAACCGCCAGGTAATCAATAAGACCATGGCTCGGGATGATATTATTACCAGTGGCAAAGAGCTTATCCGGACAGAATTAGAGCAGCTATTTATTCCTGGTTCTGAAACTGCTAGCATAACCGGCCGCATTGACTATGAACACCTATCCGCTTTATCAAAGGATTTGTTGACCTTTTGCAGTAACCTGCCTGCTGGTGGCCGCCTGGCATATAAATTTCTTCCGCCAGAACAGAAAAAGGCGCTTAACTATATTGTGGAACAGTTCCTTGCAGTTCCTGCATTAAAAGGGAAATATATAGAATACCAGAACTCCATGAAAGATATTTTGAAATCTTATTCTGTTGTAGGGGAAAAGGAACTAAGAAAACAGGAATTGGCTGACATCGATTTAAAGAAGCGTTTGGGGAATGTGATTCTAAAAGAATTAAAAAATTTTCGTCTTTCCCCAAATCCGGATCAGAAAGTATACGCTGAAGAATCTTATAAAAAATATAACAGTGCTGATGCTGCAGTTCAGGGAAATGTCGATGCCCAGTATCAGCTTGGAAAAATTTATGCTAACCCAGAGCTAGATGCATTTGATCTTCAAAAGGCTATTAGCTACTTTAATTCAGCTGCAGAGCAGGGAAACGAATTTGCTCTATATAACCTTGGAACTATCTATGCCAACGAAAATTATGATGTTTACGATATAAAAAGTGCTTTAGAATTTTACCATCGTGCTATTGATGACTTCAACAATTCCGCCGCCAAGTACCAATTAGGACGGATGTATCTATTTGGAAATGGTGTAGAGAAAAATGTTATATTAGGTATGGAATATCTAAAAGATGCTGCTAAAGATGGAAATGAGTATGCTGCAGCATTGATTAGCTTCTACCAGCGCAACCAGGTTATGTATGTGACATATACAATTTCTCAGGGAATATTAAATAGCTTGACAAATGAGACTTATCAGAATAGACAACTTCAAAAAGGCTTGTCAAAAGCAACCTTTTCCAAAAAGCTACGTAAGGAACTGACAAAGAAAAATCAGATTAAAAGTTCTGAGCCGGATCTGTGATTTTCTTGCAAAATGATAATGGGTTGTCATTGGGATACTCCCGGAAATCCAGCAGTGTATCATTCATCAAATCCGGAATACCACTCGGTTTATATCTTACAAAGAAATCAAGCCTCTGATGGCAGATTTAAAACATGTTTATGCAGTTCCGACAGAAGAAATCGCCCTCACCGAACTGGACAGATTTGAAGATACGTGGGGCACAAAATATCCCAAAATCGCAAAGTCTTGGAGAGACAACTGGGCAAATCTGGCAACCTATTTCAAATATCCGGAGGCTGTCCGGCGCCTGATTTACACAACCAATGCCATTGAGGGGTTTAACCGCCAGCTGCAGAAGGTCACGAAAGCAAAGACGGTCTTTCCCTCCGATGACAGCCTTCTTAAAATGCTGTATCTGGCCATGATGGACATCACAAAAAAATGGACTGGGCACCGTCAGGACTAGGGCCAGATCCATTCACAGCTGGAGATTTTCTTTGAAGAATGTCTGGCAGGATTATAAGCTGAAACCGGAAAATAGGGCTGCATAAGCAGCCTGTCTTGACATGCCCGGAATCTGCATTATAATACAAGCAGAGGGCAAAGCCCGAAAAATGGCTTTGCCCTTCAGTAACTAATGACATATCTTACAGTCAGTTTTTCTTGTTTACACAGACTTTGAAACATTCTCTGGGATACTGGGCTTGCTTATATCCTTTGCTGGGCTTATCATTGCATTCATCGCCTTTCTCGATAAGAGAAACAAGCAAAAATAAAATTCCCACTCTGTCTGCCAACAGGATAGGCGGTGTTCGTTAAAACACTAAATAACCAGTAGACTTCCACTTTTGGAGTGGGTGCCTACTGGTTATTTATATTATAGTTTGATTTCTTAAAAATGAAAGCATTTGCTTATAAAGGTGAATATCTTATTATTGAGTCAATAATATCAGAAAGCTCTGTCTCATCAAGCGTTCTTCCACCTCTTGAAATTGAAACATTTACTAAAACAGAAGTATGTATCCTCTGCAGCGAATCTAATTTTACAAATGTTCTCTTCTGAAAAGGTGGATCATACTTATAAATTTCTTTATTCGTTGGGAGTGTTAATTTCCACTCTTTTCCTGCCACTGATGATACGGTAAGAATTTCTATATATTCTCCATCTACTCCCACAACAAGATATGGTCTATCATATGCGGGCATTGCACCATCTGGAAAACATATTCTCCCCCAGAATGCCTGACCTGTAACAAATGACTTAGGCATCAAAAAATCACCAGCCTTCCATCATCATTGCAAATACTATATGCATCATCTTCGCACACATAGGAAAAGCGTTCTAATTCAGCGATTATATCATCAGTAATAACCATATCGTCATAATAGAACTTTACACCATTAACTACTTCATATCTTGGTGCCATTCTCATTGTTTCCTTATATGCTCTCACTGCTTTTCCTACTGCTTCAATGTCTTCTGGAAAAGCATTAAAATCCACAACTGATTCCGTCTTATCGTGGTAACCATTCTCCTTAGTACCATTTTTATATGCCTGTCGCCACGAATTGAAGCTATGGGTTAATTCGGAAAGTTCTTTTGCAGTAAGATGTCCATAAACGCCTATTACAGCATTTAAAGTCTCATATTCTGTTTCGTCAAAATCCGGATTAAATCTTTCACTATCTGCTTTTAATCCAGAATAATCATTCCTATATCTAAGTCGCACTTTTTCAACAACGAGTCCATTTGCAAATGCAAGTATATCATCTCCAAAAAGCGGTTTTTCACACTGTGCTAAATAAGCCATATCCGCCAGAACTAACATTTTCTGAAGCTTCATATTTCCGTCATATGTGTTTGGTATAGAATCGGCGCCACCTTTTATGAAAAATTTTGCATAATCATATACATCCCTCATATCAGACACCTCCTTGAAAATTCTAATTTTTCCAACACAAAGAATAGCCTCGTTCAAACCAAACGAAGCAAAAACCGTTCTGGATATTTGTTAAGCACTTCTGGTAAGCAAACAATATTTTCAAAGCAAATATCATTCTCACTTTCTAGTAATAGTATATGAGGAGTGTAGAAATATGTCAAGTAAATTCATCATATAAAGGCAACCATGAGAATATTTCGCAACTGCCTTTCTTCCATCACATTTTTATATTACCTGATAAATTTGAATTTGGCTAATACCAAAGAATTTTGTCAGCCGTAAAGATGTATCCGCTGTTACTTTCCGGCAATCATGCAGAATATCCTGAATTCTTGATCCCGGCACATGAATTTCACCCACCGTTGGTGTGATGATATAATCCATCATTCAATATCTCCCTTCTATTTAACCATTCACGCAGATCCTCCAAACATCCTGCATTATCTATCATAATCAGTTTTCGTAAAGCAATACGCCGTATTGATTGTGAGAGCTTACATGTATATATCAATAAAATATAATTGATTACATCTTAAATTTGGAGGCTCCAACAGGGAATTTACCAATAATTTCATCGGTGTGACACTAATCTTTCTTGTAAAATATAGTCTAACTTCATAAAAGTGTTACACCATATTAAATTTTAACCCATAAAAAACCGCAGGTGTTACACCGCTTAAGCCCTTATAGTTGCTGGCTTTGCCAGCAATCTGTGACCTGGAGTGTAACTCCCTATTCCTGCCTATAACGCATTTTTTGCGTTGTAGGATTTTGGTCGTCGTTGGTGTAGACTTGTGGGAAAGGATTGGGGATTAGGCCTGTGGAAAAATCAACAACTTTTCTATTGGCCGGGATTGTTTTCCATAAATCCACGCCAATCAGTGAACCGAATTTACTCACCTCCTCAGTGAACCGGGTTCTCTCACCTCCTTCAGTGAACCGGGTTCACTCGACTCCTCAGGGATCCGGCTCCACCGGCTTCTTCAGTGAACCAGGTTCACTCACCACTCAGGGATCTGGATTCACCAGCTACACAGTGAACCGGGTTCACTCACCATTCAGGGATCCGGCTCCACCGGCTTCTTCAGTGAACCGAGTTCACTCGACTCCTCAGGAATCTGGATGCAGCAATCTTCCAGTGAACCGGGTTCACTCACCACTCAGGAATCCAGCTCCACTGGCTTCTTCAGTGAACCGGGTTCACTCGCCACTCAGGGATCCGGCTCCACCGGCTCCTTCAGTGAACCGGGTTCACTCGACTCC
>CATOIK010000005.1 GCA_951800645.1 uncultured Eubacteriales bacterium
CTCCATCAAACATTAAATGTCGGTCTCATTTAATCGAAAATGTAATGTTCACATTCAGCTCATAATCTTTTAAAACGAATTTTAAATCGACATTATCTGTATTATTTTCTTTTCAACCTTCCAGTAAATCTGCAATGTCGTGCATAAATCCTTCTGAAAAATCTTTATCTATACGCACCTCCATCAAATCTTTATATGATTTTTCAACAGACTGTATCATATTCGTTCTTTCCTTTAAATTGCTTGCAAATATTCCGTCAGAGCAATACTCTCCAATAGGACATTGTTCACACTTCCAATTATAAACATTACAAATTTCTTTAGCATTTTCAAAAAATTCTTCAACTTTCATACTTTCCGCGCCTCCATAACCGCCATTTTATCAACCTCAATATTATGCCTGTCCTTGTCGTGCCCCTTAACCCAAATAAACCGAATGTCTGCAAACTTCTCTTTCTCCCGCATAAGTTCCTGCCACAACTCTACATTCTTTTTAATCTTGTAATTACCGTTAAGCGTTTCGACAACATACCTGCTATCCGAAAACACTTCCGCCGGAATAGAGTTCAAGCAATTCTCAATATTCTAAATCGTCCTCGTCTTCAAAATACTCATCTTCATCATCTGTTTCTAAGTCATACTCTTCTTTCGATATTAGCCTAACCGCCTCTCTCGGAACATGTAAGAAATTCGCTGTTGCTTGCGTTTGGGCTTCAATATACTCATCTGTTATCTGGTTAATATCCCTAATCCCATTCAGGTTGATTGCTGTGTAACCTATACTTCCTACTCCGCCATACATTTCAGCATCCTTTACCTCAAAATGAAGCCCCACACTTATGTATACTAATGGATTCATTGTTTCCTCTCTTTCCCCGGTTTTCCCAGAAATTACTATATACAGTACCAACCGCAATCCCTAGTTCCTTCGCCACTTCGTGCATAGGTTTTCCTCTAATTATGTACAAATCATAAAGAGTTTCACGACTTACTTTATTCATTGTCTTTTCCCTCACTTTCTTCAATCTCAACCAACGGGCAATCATCTTCTCTTTTATTTTTTGAACCCATTGGATATAGGGGCGTTCTGGTTAATGAGCAGATTGTTAATCCGATGAAATTTTCATGTGTCAATTCGCAATTCCAACAATTACAAGGCATTTCCATTTCTTTTATTGCAACCATCTTTCAATCTCCCTTCCCTAACAAAACGGCAATTTTGTTAAAATCTTTCCATATTTCAGTTATTTCCGAGACAAAAGAATGTATCTTCGTCCCAGTACCCTTCGTCATGATCATATCTGTAATATCCAATTTCTCCAGATTCGTTTGCGAACGGTGCCGTATATGAATAATAACAAGGTTCTCCTTTCAAGCAGTATGTCATTACACTCTCATTATTTAACATTGGGCATTCTATTTCTCCCCATTCTTCCATGTCATCGCCCCATTTTAAAAACTTTACCACTTTATCCTCCTTCAAAGGTCAATATTCAGCTGCCACTCTGCCAGATCAGCCACTTTCTGATAACCTAACGCCAATCTACTTTCACCATGAGTTTCCTTAACTTTTTTTCTGAACGCAGATAGTTCTCCGAAGAAACATCCGCATCTTACATAGATTTTTTCATCTGATGCTCTAAAGAAATAAGTGCAGCGTTTTTCACTTCCAAAACCCTCAAATTTCAAAAAGCTAACTATTTCAATTCCATCCTCTACTGCACAATGTTTTCTGAAGCTACACCGTTCTCCGAAGCTACACCCTTTTCCGAAGCTACACCCTTCTCCGAAGCTACACCCTCCTCCGAAGCTACACCCTTCTCCGAAGCTACACCGGTCTCCGAAGCTACACCCTCCTCCGAAGCCACACCCTTCTCCGAAGCTACACCCTCCTCCGAAGCTACACCCTTCTCCGAAGCTACACCCTCCTCCGAAGCTACACCATCCTCCGAAGCTACACCATCCTCCGAAGCTACACCCTTTTCCGAAGCTACACCATTCTCCGAAGCTACACCACTCTCCGAAGCTACACCACTCTCCGAAGCTACACCACTCTCCGAAGCTACACCTTCCTCCGAAGCTACACCCTTTTCCGAAGCTACACCCTCCTCCGAAGCTACACCCTTTTCCGAAGCTACACCGGTCTTTAAATTCCTTAATAGCTGTGTAATCACCGATGGGACACTGTTTTATTCCATCCTCCACTGGTAACTGATTAAATTCTTCCTGGGTATATTTCTTAATCATATTCTTCCTCTCCAATCTTCTCATTGCCATTAGTAAAAGGTATCTCTTTATACTTCTTTATTTCCCAGACATTATACTCTAAATGTTCTCTATTCATTGAATTCTCCTTCACAGAATCATATTCCAACTAGGCATTATAAGTATTTTTCGGTAATTTTCATTGCACTCTCATCCGCAAGAATCTGCAGTTCCAGAATCAAATGCACATAATCTTTAACAGCATTACTCTTAGGGCAATACTGAAGTACCGGTCGGAACTTCTGCTCTACTTCACTAATCTTTGTATCCTGCCGGATTGCTATCTGAAAAAATTTCCCTTGTAGATCTCTTTCGCACATAGTTCTATATTCTTTATATGCATTTGCTATTGGATTCACCTGAGTAGCAAACACACCAAGGAACTTAAGATTATCCAAATCATGTTCCTCTTTTATATAAAGAATACTTGCCATGGTCTCCTTTAATCCTTTGTAACTGTATCCTTCTGTTTTCACTGGAACCAAAACATAATCACTGGCAAACATACTGTTTACCGTTAAAATATTGCTGGCTGGTGCATTATCAATCAGAATAAAGTCATAGTCATCTTTTATCCCCTGCAAGGCCTTTTTCAGCAAAATATTATTATTTCCAGGATTTTGCATGATTTCATATGCAATCCGCTGAAATCGCTTACTTGATGGAATGATACTTACATTTTCAACATTAGTATCAGAAATCAGGGTTTTTACATCTTCCGGCTGTCTATATCGGTATCGGAATAATTCGGCTATATTAAACTTCTCAGGCACAGAAATACCACTAATTACCGCTTCATTGTCTTCTACATAGGAGCCAAAAAACATTGATAAATTAGATTGCTCATCCAAATCAATTACAAGAATCCTCAACCCCACGCTGGCCAACAGTTCTGCGATAACAGAAGTACTGGTCGTTTTACCTACGCCTCCCTTGTTATTAACTACACTGATTACTTTGCACATACACATATTCTTATCCTCCATTGTATTGATTTATATTATCTATCCGGTTGTGTCTCACCAAACAGCTAATACCTTTTGTTTACAGGCTTATATAGTTCTTGCATGTCCTCATAAGCCATAGTTAGATGCTTCTTAAGACTTTTACTTTTTTCTATACGCTCATCCAACTGATCTACCTGACACTGCAGCTGCTTCAATCGTTCTTGATAGCTCTCTTCAAGATTTCTTAGCAATGCTTCTCGTGTCATGCAAAACTCGGCAAAATTATTAAATTTCTCATTGAAACTTTTTCCTTCCGCTCGCATCACATATTCATAAACTGTTGGTTTCAATCGCACAGAAGCATTTACAGTCTTAATTTCATTGATTTTCTTCCGTTTCGTATTCCCCTTCACTTTTTTCCTCCTGTAATTTTCACTCTATTGACAGCAACAAAAAAATTACTTTTACAGCCTTTTCATCTTTGGTAACATACAAAATCTATCTTTTCGTATGCCTCAGAACTTGAATAATTATCTTTCAGCACTTACAATAACGACATAGGTGTTTGTGAATTATAGCTAGTATGCTCATGGCGGTAATCATAGCAATATTCATGGTAATCATAGCAATATTCATGGTAATCATAGCAATATTCATGGTAATCATAGCAATATTCATAGCTGTATTTAGGTTAAAACTATCGACTCTCCAAGTTATTATTTAACCGGCGTATAACACCTTTCCTTTTTTCCTGGCCTTCCTCTCCCAGGAAGGCCGTGCAGTATTGTGTTTGCACCACATACTGCAAAAGCAAAATATTCTTATCCGAAAACCCTTAGCCAATAAAAAAAGCTAGGGGTTTTTTCCTAGCTTTTTCCAAAATCTTAATTTTTTGTATCTATAACAAAATCAAGTCAAATATTCAACAAAAAGTTCCATTTTTTTCTTACATTTTTCCTACGATAGTCCGCTCCTCTTTCTTCTTGACGATTTCCCTTTCTTCCCATTATAATGGTAGGACAGTAAACAGGAACGAATTTCCGGAAAGGATGGATTACTAT
The DNA here is from genome assembly GCA_951800645.1 of uncultured Eubacteriales bacterium. Taxonomy (GTDB): domain Bacteria; phylum Bacillota; class Clostridia; order Lachnospirales; family Lachnospiraceae; genus Brotaphodocola. Next base: position 4,274 of record CATOIK010000005.1, read on the forward strand.
GTGGCTGGCTGACGGCTGGAAAGATTATCAGGTAATTGACTGCTCAAAAGGAGAAAAACTGGAACGATGGGGAGAGTATCTGCTGGTACGCCCGGATCCCCAGGTTATCTGGGACACGCCAAAAAACCACCGGGGCTGGCGCAGCAGAAACGGACACTACCACCGCAGCGTCAAAGGCGGCGGCGAATGGGAGTTTTTTGACCTTCCTCAGCAGTGGTCCATTAACTATAAGGACTTAACCTTTAACTTAAAGCCCTTCAGCTTCAAGCACACCGGCCTGTTCCCGGAGCAGGCCGTAAACTGGGACTGGTTCGGAAACAAAATCCGGAATGCCGGCCGCCCGGTTAAGGTACTGAATTTATTTGCCTACACTGGCGGCGCCACCCTGGCTGCTGCCGCCGCAGGCGCTCAAGTAACCCATGTAGACGCCTCCAAAGGCATGGTAGGCTGGGCCAAGGAAAACGCTGCGTCTTCCTGCCTTTCAGACGCCCCCATCCGCTGGCTGGTAGACGACTGTGTAAAATTTGTGGAACGGGAAATCCGCCGGGGCAACCATTACGACGGCATCATTATGGACCCACCTTCCTATGGCCGCGGCCCCAAGGGAGAAATCTGGAAAATCGAGGAGGCCATCCATCCTCTGGTAAAACTGTGCGTCCAGCTTCTGTCAGACGATCCGTTGTTCTTCCTCATTAACTCCTACACCACCGGCCTGGCTCCCGCTGTGCTGACCTATATGATGTCTACGGAAATCATCCCCAGATTCGGCGGCCATGTGGACGCCCAGGAAATCGGGCTGCCTGTAAAAGAATCCGGCCTGGCGCTTCCCTGCGGGGCTTCCGGACGATGGGAGCGGTAAAATCTTACCGCTCCCTTTTCCGTTTCATCTGACTGAAAAACAGGTAATATACGGCAAACAGTATAGTTGTAATGACCCAGGTTAAAGGATAGCTGAACATGATGGTGTAGATGTCCCGCTTCATGGGCACCACAAGCAGAATCCAGCTGACCCGCAGGACGCAGACGCCGACGCAGCACAGAATCATGGGAATCCAGCAGTCCCCTACGCCGCGGAGCGCGCCGGAAAGAATCTCAATGGCCACATAGGTCACATAGACCGGGGCCAGATACCGCATCATGGCAATGCCAATCTCAATCACCTCCTGGTCCGTAGTAAAAAGCTGATACCCATACACGCCCCAGTTGTAAATCAGCACCGACATTACCGCCGAAGCTGCCAGCGTCATTTTCATACAGCTTCCTACGCCCTTGCGCACCCGATCCATCTTTCCTGCGCCGTAGTTCTGACCCACAAAAGTGGTGACTGCAATGCCAAAGGAGCTTACCATCATCCAGAATACGGCATCAATCTTACTGTAAGCCGCCCAGGCTGCCACTGTATTGGTTCCCAGAGAGTTAATGCCGGTCTGGATAATGACATTGGACAGACCGTACATGACAGACTGCAAACCAGCAGGGAATCCGATGCGGATGATCCGCTTTAACATGCGTCCGTCCAGCCGCACCTGCCGCCAGTCCAGCCGGTACATATCCTGAGTCCTCATCAGGCAGATAACCACCAGCACAGCGCTTAATAGCTGAGACATAATGGTAGCCAGGGCTGCCCCCAGAACCCCCATCTTTAAAAACACCACCAGCACCACATCCACCACAATATTGATCAGACAACTGGCCATCAGGATGTTTAAGGGCCGTTTGGAGTCTCCTACTGCCCGCAGAATGGACGCGCCTGTATTATAGATCAGGTTGGCGATGATTCCTGCAAAGTAAACCCGCAGATACAGAACCGACAGATCCATGACATCCTCTGGGGTGCCCATGGCTTCCAGCATAAAGGGAGCCAGCCAGATGCCCACTGCCATCATCACAGCGCCGGATAAAATAGAAAAGGCCATGGCTGTATGAACTGCATAGCCCACCATTTCCGGCCGCTTGGCCCCATAATACTGGGAGATGATCACTGCAGCGCCGGAGGACAGGCCCACAAAAAAGCCCACCACCATCTGGGTCAGCATACCGGTGGAGCCGCCTACTGCAGACAACGCTTCCTTTCCCACAAACCGGCCTACAATCATAGCGTCTGCCGCATTGTAAAGCTGCTGGAAAAATGTGCCGAATAAAATCGGAAAAAAGAACAGCAGAAGCTGCTGCCAGATTACACCTTCTGTAATTTGATTTACCTTCTCTTTTGCCTTTTGCATACCCGTAAACTCCATATATAATCAACACTTACATTTCTATTTTCTTATCCATTGATGGTACTATATCCCATTTCCATGCACCGGTCAACCCCGCCTCTGGAAAATCTCAAAAATTCTATCAGTCCTTTTCAATGTCCTCTCCCTCTCCTGTTTTCTTGAAAAAAATTCCAGATTTTTTAATCATTTCTTAATGTATTCTCCGCCGTCTCCTGCTATAATATCTTAAAATGGAGGTTTTCTATGCGAAGATTATGCTTTTCTACTGTCCTCACTGCTCTGGCTGTTTCTCTGGCTGGCTGCGGGGCAGATTCCATACAGACCGGGACAAACCAGCCGGTGGCTGCGGCAGCTCCTGCGGCTGCAGACATTCCGGCGCCTGCGGCAGACGGCCAGGCCGTTCAGGGCATGCCTCTTATGGTATTTTTAGACAGCGCCTGCTTGATAGATACTGGAAGAAGGGCTATCGGCGCAGACCATCAGGCCATCGCTTCTAACGCCGCTTTTGACGGCGTTCTCACAAGTGAAGTCCATGCAGAAGAAGTTCCCGCAGAGGAATACCAGGCTAACTTTTCCTGCCAGAATACGCCTTATCTGATGTTAGCCGAAGGCGCCGCCGCTGTAAAACTGGACGGCCAGTACCGGCTGTTTCTTGCAGAAGACACAGTGGAATACGAAGGGATTTTCAAGAAAAAAGAACAGGTGTCCGAGGACACTCTGAAATGGCTGGATTTCTATTATTCTATGCCGGAGGCAGACCGTCTGGCCATCAATATGGTGCCCTCCGAATTTTACGATGAATTTGGCCCGGCCATTGCCATGGAGACCTCCGGCGAAGCCGCCCCATCCTACCTGGCTGCTCTCACAGAAGAAGATTTAGCTGTAACGGAAGCTCTGGCTATGCACTACTTCACTGAAGTAGACATCACCTTTGAAGGGGTAGACCAAATCTACCCGGTAGACGCCGGCGAAGCCAACTACGCCAACGCCGGCATCGAAAGGGAATATTCTCCCGGCAACATTGTCATCTACAAGGTACTGACGGTAAAGGACCGCCGGGACGGAAATCCGTTCCGCTTTATCAGCATCGCCCGCCCCACAAAATCCGATGACTGGAAGGTTATCAACAGCGGCTATTAGCTACTCCTTCATCCGGTAGCCTACGCCGATTTCTGTAAAAATATAAAACGGTTCTGCCGGATTCTTCTCCAGCTTCCTGCGGATGTTCGCCATGTTCACCCGCAGGATCTGGTTGTCTGTGTCTGCAAACGGCCCCCATATCTCTTTCAGAATAAAATCATAGGTAAGCACCTTGCCTGCGTTTTTTGCCAGCAGGGAAACCAGCTTATACTCAATCTGAGTCAGGTGGATCTCTTTGCCTTCCAGCGTTACCAGCCGCTTGTCAAAGTCAATCTCCAGACCGGCTTTGGAATACTTTTGCTCCTGCGTCATCAGATTGCTGAGCTGAACGCTGTGGCGCATGGCAGTACGAATCCGGGCCAGCAGTTCCTCCGAGCCAAAGGGTTTGGTTATGTAGTCGTCTGCTCCCTGGTCTAAGGCTTCTACCTTTTCCCGCTCCTGGGTTCTGGCAGAAATTATGATGACCGGCACATGGGAAAAACTTCGGATTCGTTTTAACACATCCATTCCATCCACATCCGGTAAGCCCAAATCCAGAAGGATCAAATCCGGGTGATGAGAGGTGCACAGAGACAGCCCTTCCATGCCGTTTTTCGCCCGCAGCGCTTTATACTGATTGGAAATCACTATAGTCTCAATATAATTTCCGATATTCTTTTCATCTTCAATGATCAATATGGTCTGTCTACTCGCCATCCTGTTTTACCTCCCCAAGTGGTAATGTAAAAATAAACTCTGCCCCCTGCTTCTGGTTCCTTGCCTGAATTGTTCCGCGGTGGGCTGCGATGATAGTCTTGCAGATGGTAAGACCGATGCCCATGCCTTTGTGAGAATCGCCGCTGGCATTGTCATCCATACCGGCTCCGTCAAAAATAGTGTTCAGCCGTTCCGGAGCGATACCCTTGCCATGGTCTCTTACATGAAACGCAACCACATTTCCTTCCTGCTCCACAAAAAAATCAATTCCATCCTGCGTTCCGGAATGATACACTGCATTTTCCAGCAGATTGATGATAACCTGCTCAATCAGCACTGCATCCATGGGAACCATAAGAAATTCCTCCGGCACCCGGATATTCACCTTTGCCTGGGGAAGCCGTTTCTTAAACCGGATTACCGCCTCAGAAACCACCTCTTCCAGCGGCTCCGGACTGGTGTTTACCCTGGCGTCTCCCACCCGGATTCGGGTGACAGTCAGCAGATTTTCCACCATATTCAGCAGCCAGTTGGAGTCTTCCCGGATGCCGGACACAATCTCTATTTTCTTTTCCTCAGGCATAGACTCTGGCGCTTCCAGATAGGCATTCGTCAGTCCGATAATGCTGGTAAGAGGAGTCCGCAGGTCATGGGATACTGCCCGCAGAAGATTGGCCCGCATAGTCTCCTTCTCTGCATCCATAAGAAGCTTTTCCCGCTCATTCAACATCTGGCTCTGCTTCTTGAATTTCGTAGTCAGGGCGCTGGTAATGGCAGACACCACCAGCATTCCCACAAAAATCACCGGATAGCCGTCCAGCGTAAAGTTAATGTTCATATAGGGGTAAGTGTACACATAGTTTACAACAAATACACCGTAAACCGTAGCCGCAATACCCGGGATATAACCAATGGTGTAGCGGGCCACCAGCATAACACCCAGTACATAAATCATAGCCACGCTGGTAGAGTTTTTGCTGAAATGAAAATACAGCAAAGAGGCTAATGTGGCAATTCCCAAAATCCCTACAGTCACCACCAAATTTTTCCAGAACTTCCTCTTATCAATCTGCTTCATCAAAATTTCACCTGTCTTCCGCCTTCTCCAACAATCACCGAAATATTAACATGGTCTTTATCTTACTATACTTTTAACGGCATGTATATAGGCCGTGAAAAAACTTGACGATTTTTTCACGGCCTTGTACACATTCATGTTATAAAATTATTTTGCAACAGTTAGTCTTCGATCAACCTTCGTAATTGACAATTTTTCCAAAGTCCGGCTTTAAGGACGCGCCGCCTACCAGGCCGCCGTCGATGTCCGGCTGAGCAAACAGCTCCGGTGCGCTGGATGCAGATACGGAACCGCCGTACTGAATGCGGATTGCCTCTGCTGTTGCTGCATCGTAAATCTCAGCAATGCATACACGGATAGCTGCGCATACTTCCTGAGCCTGCTCGGTGGTAGCCACCTTGCCGGTTCCGATTGCCCAGATAGGCTCGTAAGCGATGACAGCCGTCTTAGCCTGGTCAGCCGTTACATTCAGGAATGCAATCTTGATCTGCTGACGAATCCAGTCGATGGTGATGCCCTGCTCTCTCTGGGTCAGAGACTCACCACAGCAGATAATCGGGGTAAGACCGTGCTCAAATGCCTTAAGCACTTTCTTGTTTACGGTCTCGTCTGTCTCTGCAAAGTATTCTCTCCGCTCAGAGTGACCGATAATTACATATTTTACGCCGGCATCTACCAGCATATTGGAAGAAATCTCGCCAGTGAACGCGCCCTTCTCCTCAAAATACATGTTCTCAGCGCCGATGTTGATGTTGGTGCCTTCTGCTGCCTTCATAGCCGGAATAATATCGATGGCCGGAACACAGAACACTACATCCACATTATTGTTTACTACTAACGGTTTTAACTCCTCCACCAAAGCTACTGCCTCGGTAGGAGTCATATTCATTTTCCAGTTGCCTGCAATAATTTTCTTTCTTGCCATAACAGGTTCCCCCCTTCTATGTATGTAACTTCCCCTTACTAGGTTCGAGACTGCGCCTATGGCTTGCTCTCGCCAAGTGCGGGGAAGTAAGTTCGCACTAAATTCCTGCTGCGCCTGCGGCTTGCACTCATTAAGTGCTTACTTATCGTCTGCTGCAGCTACGCCTGGAAGCTCTTTACCCTCTAAGAATTCCAGGGAAGCGCCGCCGCCGGTGGAAATGTGGCTCATCTTGTCTGCAAAGCCTAACTGGTTTACAGCCGCTGCAGAGTCGCCGCCGCCAATAATGGTGGTAGCCTCAGTATCAGCCAGAGCCTTTGCTACAGCGATGGTGCCTGCTGCCAGAGTCGGGTTCTCAAATACACCCATCGGTCCGTTCCATACCACAGTCTTTGCAGTCTTTACAGCCTCAGCATACAGCTTTGCAGTCTCAGCGCCAATATCCAAGCCCATCATGTCAGCCGGAATCTGGTCTGCAGCTACATTCTTTGCATCGATAGGAGCATCGATCGGATCCGGGAAAGCGCCGGCTACAGCAGCGTCTACCGGAAGCAGCAGCTTCTTGCCCAGCTTCTCAGCCTTTTCCATCATCTCTTTGCAGTAGTCTAACTTGGTATCGTCAACCAGGGATTTACCAACTTCCATGCCCTGTGCCTTTAAGAAGGTGAATGCCATGCCTCCGCCGATAATCAGGGTGTCGCACTTCTCCAGCAGGTTGGAAATTACATTTAACTTATCAGCAACCTTAGCGCCGCCCAGGATTGCAACGAACGGACGAACCGGATTCTCTACTGCGTTTCCTAAGAAATCAATCTCTTTCTGCATCAGATAGCCAACAGCATTGGTACCGCCCTTAGCAGAGATAAATTTGGTAACGCCCTCAACGGAAGCGTGTGCTCTGTGAGAGGAACCAAATGCATCGCATACATAGTCGTCAGCCAGGTCGGCCAGCTCTTTGGAAAATTCCTCGCCGTTCTTGGTCTCTTCTTTTCCGCGGAAACGAGTGTTCTGCAGAAGAACCACATCTCCCTCATTCATAGCTGCAACTGCTGCCTGAGCAGCCTCGCCGGTTACATTGTAATCTGCTACGAATACAATCTGCTTGCCCAGCTTTTCAGACAGTCTCTCAGCTACCGGCGCCAGGGACTCACCCTCATTCGGGCCGTTTTTTACTTTTCCTAAGTGAGAACACAGAATCACCTTAGCGCCCTCGCCGGTCAGCTTCTGGATGGTAGGCAGAGCAGCTACGATACGGGTCTCGTCTGTGATTTTGCCTTCTTTTAACGGTACATTGAAGTCGCAGCGAACCAGGACTCTTCTGCCCTTTAAATCTTTCAGATCGTCAACACTTTTCTTGTTTAACATAATTTATCCCTCTCTTTAAATCAAATAATTTTGAAACATGCAAAATGGAACAAAGAGTCCGGTTCACCGGACTCTCGCGCCGGAGCGCGTCTGCGTCAGCAGACATTTTCCTTAAGTGCGAAGTGCGCATCCCGCGGAGCGTTTTTGTTTCATAGGGTGAACTTTCCTATGAAATGAAAAAGAGTTCGCCGAGGCGAACTCTCGCACCGGAACGCGTCTGCGTCAGCAGACATTTTCCTCAGGCGCGAAGTGTGCATCCGCCAGAGATTTTTTATTTTATAGGGGCACAATTTCCTATAAAACTAAAAAGAGTCCGGCCCATATAAGACCGGACCCTTGGTTGAGTCTACTTAATTATATACCTGCCAACAACTTATGCTAACTCAGCGAAATACTTAATGGTGCGAACCATCTGGCTGGTGTAGGAGTTCTCGTTGTCGTACCAGGAAACAACCTGAACCTCGTACAGATCGTCAGCAATCTGAGCTACCATGGTCTGGGTAGCATCGAACAGGGAACCGTACTTCATACCGATAACATCAGAAGAAACGATCGGATCCTCGTTGTAGCCGTAGGAAGCAGAAGCTGCTGCCTTCATAGCTGCATTGATGCCCTCTTTAGTAATGTCTTTACCCTTAACAACTGCGGTTAAGATGGTGGTGGAACCGGTGGTAACCGGAACACGCTGTGCAGAACCGATCAGCTTGCCGTTCAGCTCCGGAATAACCAGGCCGATAGCCTTAGCTGCGCCGGTAGAGTTGGGAACGATGTTAGCTGCGCCAGCTCTTGCTCTTCTTAAGTCACCCTTTCTGTGGGGGCCGTCCAGGATCATCTGATCTCCGGTGTAAGCGTGAATGGTGCTCATGATACCAGACTGGATCGGAGCGTAGTCATTCAGAGCCTTAGCCATGGGTGCTAAGCAGTTGGTGGTGCAGGAAGCTGCGGAAATGATGGTGTCCTCTTTTGTCAGGGTGTTCTCGTTTACGGAGAATACGATGGTGGGCAGGTCATTGCCAGCCGGAGCAGAGATAACAACCTTCTTAGCGCCTGCATCGATGTGAGCCTGTGCTTTGTCCTTGGAGCAGTAGAAACCGGTACACTCTAAAACTACATCTACGCCCAGCTCTCCCCACGGAAGATCAGCAGCCTTCGGCTCTTTATAAATGGTAATCTTCTTACCGTCAACAGTGATGGAGTCCTCTCCAGCCTCTACGGTGTGTAAGCCCTCACCGATGTGGCCTGCATATCCGCCCTGAGCGGTGTCATATTTTAACAGATGAGCAAGCATCTTCGGATCGGTCAGATCGTTGATTGCAACTACCTCATATCCCTCTGCACCGAACATCTGTCTGAAAGCCAGACGGCCAATACGGCCAAAACCATTGATTGCTACTTTTACTGCCATAACAAATTCCTCCTAATCTGTTGAAAAATTATTGATTGTTAAAATATCATCAACTATGCTCATTGTACCTAATTAAGACCAAAATAGCAAGTCCTTTTTTTATAATTCGTTCTTCACATACCCGGCCAGGTTATATGCATGGTCCGATACCCGCTCCAAGTTGCTGATAATATCCAGGAATACTACGCCGGCGTTTGCTTTGCACTGACCAGAGGAAAGCCTTTCGATGTGCTTCTCCCGAAGTTCCTCCTCCTGGTTGTCTACATCATCCTCATACTGGCTCACCTTGCGGATGGATTCCATGCTGCGGTTTGCCCTGGCGTCTACTGCGTATTCCAGAGCCTTCAGAACGCTGTTTCCAATAGCCCGCAAATCTGCCTGGCCGGTTCCGGAAAAGTCCAGCCCCCGCTTCACCATATATTCTGCCTGTTCCGCCAGATTTTCTGCGTGGTCTCCAATCCGCTCTAAGTCGTTGATGCTGTAAAACAGATGGTTTACCACCTTTTTCTGCTGCTCTGTCAGGGAAAGATTGTCCACTTTTATCAGATATTCGGTCAAAGTCTTTTCCATATTATTGATAGTCTGCTCGGTTTTGTATATGTTCTCTACCTGGTCGATGTTTCCGTCCAACAGGCTGCTGAGAGCCAGCCGCACATTTTCCAGGGTAATCTGGCCCATGTGCACCACTTCCAGAGCTGCGGTCTCCACTGCAAAGGCAGGAGACTCAAAAATACGCTCGTCCAAGTGCTTCATCGTAGCCGCCATTTCCTGGTCGTCTTCCGGCGCACTCTCGTCCTCCGGCTTCTCCCGAACTACCCAGCCGGAGATTTTCACCAGCACATTGGCAAAGGGGAAAAGAAGCGTTGTCATTGTCAGGTTAAAGATCGTATGGAAAATGGAAATCTGTACTGCATTAATATTGGACGCCGCAAAATCCGGCCGCAGGGCAAACAGGAAAAAACCCAGGGTGCCCACTAAAACAGCGCCGATGATATTGAAGGTCAGGTGCATTACCGCCGCCCGCTTTGCTGTCCGGGAACCGCCCATACTGGAAAGTATGGCAGTGACGCAGGAACCGATATTCTGGCCCAGAGTGATGTAAATAGCCGCATTGGTGGTCACAATTCCATTCATAGCCAGGGTCTGCAGAATACCTACAGACGCCGATGAGCTCTGCAAAAGGGCGGTTACCAGGGCACCGATCAGCATACCCAAAAACGGATTTCCGCCTAACAGGGCAAAGGCCTGGGCAAAGATGGGGGCGTCTGTGTAGGGGCTTATGGAACCGGACATAAAATCCAGGCCGATAAACAAAAGGCCAAGGCCCACAAAAATCTCACCCACCGTCTTCTTTTTCTGGGATTTGGAAAACATCATCAAAAGTGCGCCGACGCCGATGATAGCCGGAGCGTAAAAGCCGGGCTTCATTACCTCAAAGGCGTCTCCCAGCTGGCTCATGGATACAATCCATGCCGTAATCGTAGTGCCAATGTTAGCGCCCATAATAACGCCCACTGCCTGAGACAGATTCAAAACACCTGCGCTTACAAAGCCTACCACCATAACTGTGGTGGCGCCGCTGGACTGAATAATTGCCGTAATCAGCGCACCCAAAGCTACAGCCAGCAGCCGGTTGTTTGTCAGCATCCCCAGGAAGCTGCGCATCTTGCCGCCTGCAGTTTTCTGCATACCGTCTGCCATAATGTTCATACCGTATAAAAACATGCCCAGGCCCCCAAGGAACCCAAATATGTTGGATACATCGCTTATAGCCATACTCTCCTCCTCATCCTGTGTAAAATGTTCTTTTTATATCCTTTTTACCATTTCCGTACAAAATTATCATACCATAGCCGCTGCTGCTATTTCAACCGAATTTGAAGGAATCATTAAATGTTTATTAAATTTATGGAAATCAGATGTTTTGTGAGCAAAAAGAAAGGAAACAGAAAAACCTGCCCTTAGCCTGCTTTTCTGCTTCCTTTAAAATGATACCCTATCCTGTTTAATGTTCCATCGCCCACTTCATCAGGGCAGCCCACACATCCTTATTCCGGTTCCATACATCTGTAAACTCAGTTACCGGCATGGGACAGCTAACGCTGCCCACTTCCAGGGTCAGACTGGGCACCGGGCCTTCCTTGATCTGGAGCCAATCCTTGAAACCGCCGTGACCGCTGCTTCCGGCCAGACGATAACCGGTTCTGGCAGAAATAGCGTTTGCCAGGTCCAGAGACTGGTCATAAACTGTATTTCCGGTGTAATCCCAGTAGATGATATTTCCCATGCTGTGGTAGCTGATGGCAGCTGACCAGCTTCGGGAATCCATCAGGTTGTAAAGAGCCTGGCTTTCCGGCTCTGAAACCGGGCCCTGCCCTTTATAGGTGGCATAAGACGGAAAAGAAGCGGATGTTACCTGTTCCCAGTTTGCCGGAAAATTCTGATTCAAGTCTACGCCCCGGCCGTTGGCCTTCCAATACTGCAGGTACCGTTCAAAGGCCATGCTGGTGCGCCCTGAGCTGACATCATTGTTATAGCATTGCCGGACAGATTCCTGCAGGGCGCCGGAGCGGATTCCGTTAATGCCCTTCTGGCTGATAGAGATGCCGTCCGGGTTTACCATAGGCACAAAATGAACTGCCACCTGATTGAACATATCTGACAGGCTTCTTCCCTCAAAGCTGCCGCTGTTGTAGAAATAGAGGCCGTACTCCATCTGTTTCATTACCAGGAGAGGCGTCATATATTCTCTGGCATGGATTCCGGCATGTATCAGCACATGCTTTTCTGCGCTGGGATTTCCCACAATAATTTCATACAGGCTTCTTCCGTCATGGGTAGTTCCAATGGTATTCACCTGCATCTTACCGCTGTAGCGGGAAGACAGCTCCTGTATATCCTGGCTCATCTGGTCGTAAGTGTATGTTCCTGTCACTGTTACGATTGGATTCTGCACTGTGCCGGCAAATCCGTCCACACCTCTGGATACCTGGCTGATTCCGGATACTCCCGGGCCGCCTGAGCCCATACTGCTGCCGGCCAGTCCCGCCCCTACGACACCAGAACTGGTCTGGCTGGCCATAGGGCCTGCATTCTGAGAGCCTCCAACGGTCACGGTACCGCCGCTGCTGGCATTTCCCCCGGCGGTTACTGCGGCGCTAGGGCTACTTGCTTCTCCAGCGGTCACGGTACTGCCCTGGTTGCTGCCTTCTCCGGCAGTCACGGCGCCGCCCTGGCTGTCAGTTCCTCCTGCTGTAACCACGCCGCTTATAGCCGTGATCTCCTCAGGCGAATTCTGACCCGGAGCTACTCCTACAGAATCTGCATAACTCATAAAAGAGCTACTGACCGCCATAACGGCGGTCAGCACTCCGGCAAATACCTTTTTATTCATAGAATCAATTTTCCTTCTGTGCAAGGTCAGCGGGTTTCATGCTCAGGCTTACTTTGCCCATTTTATCCACATCTAATACCTTTACAGTTACCATATCTCCGATGTTTACCACATCTTCCACTTTCTCAACCCGCTTGTCGGACAATCTGGAAATGTGCACCATTCCGTCCTTCTTGGGCTTCAGCTCTACAAATGCGCCGAACGGCATGATCCGTACAACCTTACCGGTCAGGATCTGTCCCGGCTCTACATCCGTAACGATATTCTTAATGATCTCTTTTGCCTTTTCGATCATCTCCTTGTCGGTTCCGCAGATAGCTACATTTCCTTCATCAGAAATGTCGATCTTAACGCCGGTCTCCTCAATGATCTTGTTGATCACACAGCCCTGCTTGCCCACTACATCACCAATCTTCTGCGGATCGATGGTAATCTGGTCAATCTTCGGAGCATACTTGCCCACTTCTTTTCTCGGCTCTGCAATAGCCGGCTTCATGCAGGTGTCCATAATGAACATCCGCGCCTCCCGGCATCTTGCAATGGCGCCCTCTACAATGGGACGGGTCAGACCGTGAATCTTAATATCCATCTGGATAGCGGTAATACCGTCAGTAGTACCGGTTACCTTAAAGTCCATATCTCCGAAGAAGTCTTCCAGGCCCTGAATATCTGTCAACAGGATGAAATCCTCGTCTGCGTCGCCGGTTACCAGGCCGCAGGAAATACCTGCAACCATCTTCTTGATGGGCACGCCTGCTGCCATCAGGGACATACAGGATGCACAGGTAGAAGCCATGGAGGTAGAGCCGTTAGACTCAAAGGTCTCCGATACGGTACGGATTGCATAGGGGAATTCTTCTTCGCTGGGAAGTACCGGGATCAGTGCTCTCTCTGCCAGAGCGCCGTGGCCGATTTCCCGGCGTCCCGGACCTCTGGACGGCTTGGTCTCGCCTACCGAGTAGGACGGGAAATTATAGTGATGCATATAACGCTTGCTGACTTCGTTCTCGTCCAGACCGTCTAACTTCTGCTGCTCAGACAGGGGAGCCAGAGTGCAGACATTGCAGATCTGGGTCTGTCCACGGGTGAACATGGCAGAGCCGTGTACCCTGGGAATCAAATCCACCTCTGCTGCCAGAGGACGGATCTGGTTCATAGCGCGGCCATCCGGTCTCTTGCCGTCTTTTAAAATCATCTTGCGGACGGTCTTCTTCTGATACTGGTAAACAGCTTCGCCTAAAACTGCCAGCCACTCCTCGTTGTCGGCAAACGCCTCCTCTAACTTCTGGGTAATCTGGCGGATGTTCTCCTCACGAACCTGCTTTTCATCGGTAAATACTGCAGTCTCCATCTCTGCAGGGGGCACAATCTCACGGATGGCTGCAAACAGCTCCTCCGGAATGGCACAGCTTTCGTAGGAATGCTTTGCTTTGCCGCACTCAGCTACGATGCCGTCAATAAAGCGGATAATCTCCTGGTTTACGCCGTGAGCCATGTAGATGGCCTCGATCATCTTCTCCTCCGGAATCTCATTGGCTCCGGCCTCGATCATGATCACCTTCTCTTTGGTGGATGCAACCGTCAGATTTAAGTCTCCGTTCTTCCACTGAGTCTGAGACGGATTCAAGATGAACTCGCCGTCAATCATGCCCACCTGGGTCATAGCACAGGGGCCGTCAAAGGGAATGTCGGAAATGCTGGTGGCAATAGCTGCGCCCAGCATGGCAACCAGCTCCGGACGGCACTCTGTATCAACGCTCATAACCAGGTTGTTTAAGGTGACATCGTTACGGTAATCCTTGGGGAATAACGGACGCATGGGACGGTCGATTACGCGGGAGGTCAGGACTGCGTTTTCAGAAGCCTTGCCCTCTCTGCGGGTGAAGCCGCCGGGAATCTTGCCTACTGCGTACAGCTTCTCCTCGTACTCTACGCTTAAGGGGAAGAAATCGATACCCTCTCTGGGCTTATCAGACGCGGTAGCCGTGGAAAGCACCACGGTATCGCCGTAATGAATAAATGCTGCGCCGTTGGCCTGCTTTGCCACTCTGCCTACATCAACGGTCAGGGTTCTGCCTGCAAGCTCCATGCTGAAACTTTTATACATGGTTTAAATCTCCTTTTTATTATTTTATTTTCACCAGAAGACTCCGAAACTACTGCTCTGCCTGCAACCGATCTGCCGGCTGCAGGTACAGCAGCGGCTTCGGGAAAGGTCTTCTGAGAGAAATCATAAAGAACAAAGAGTCCGGTTCACCGGACTCTCGCGCCGGAGCGCGTCTGCGTCAGCAGACATTTTCCTTAAGCGCGAAGTGCGCATCCCGGGGAGCGTTTCTGTTTCATAGGGCGAACTTTCCTATGAAACGAAAAACAGGGTGGAGAAAGCCTCTCCACCCACGACATACCAATTACTTTCTGATGCCTAATTTCTCGATCAGTGCACGGTAGCCTTCCAGGTCGGTCTTCTTTAAGTAGTCTAACAGACCGCGTCTCTGACCTACCATCTTTAACAGACCGCGTCTGGAATGATGGTCCTTCTGGTTTACCTTTAAGTGCTCGGTCAGCTCGTTAATTCTCTGGGTGAGAATTGCGATCTGAACCTCCGGTGAACCGGTATCGCCAGGTTTTCTGCCGTACTCGGCAATGATAGCTGCTTTCTTTTCCTTTGAAATCATGATGACTTCCTCCTAAATAATTAAAGACTTACCACAGACCAGGCCGATGGTCGGAGTCTCCGGTCGGCTGAGTCCAAGGCGTTTGTTCATACCGAATTATCTTAGCATATTCCAAATGCCCTGTCAATTCTTTTGTGCATCCGCTTTTGCATCCGCTTTTTGCCCTTACAGATAGTGCTGGTGGATCATCAGCGTCAGCCCGATTCCTAAGATAGCCCCGGCCAATACCTGCAGCGGTGTGTGACCCACAAACTCCTTTAACCGTTCCTGAATCTGCTGGTTGTTCATCTTAAACAAATCCTGCTCCATAATCAGGTTCAAAAGCTTGGCCTGCTTTCCTGTTTCCTGACGGACGCCAATAGCGTCGTACATCACAACAGACGCCAGCACAAAGCTGATGGCAAACTGGAAGGAGCCTATGCCGTAGCAAAGCCCGGCCGCTGTGGTTAAGCTGCAGACCGTGGCGGAGTGGGAGCTTGGCATACCGCCGGAGCCAACCAGCCGCTCCACAGAAAAATCTTTATTGATAGCAAAATCAATGATGGTTTTCAGCACCTGGGCTACGATCCAGCCTGCCACAGAGCAAATTAAAACCTCGTTGCTGAGTAATTTATCCCAAAATGTCATAGTGTACCTCTGTCTCTTATGTTCTGCTTATTCTGTTTTCAGAAGAACGAAAGGGGCGGACTGCTCTTTTAAGCAATCCGCACCTTCTGTTTTTCTCTGACAATCAATATCCAATCAGCCAGTCGTACAGCTCCTGGTATTTCAGAGCCGATGTCTGCCAGGAGAAATCTGCTGCCATGGCCCGGTCGATAATCTTGTTCCACTCCCGCTTTCGGTCGTAATAAACCCGCTTTGCATAGTTGACGGTATCTAACATCTCATGAGCGTTGTAGTTGGCAAAGGAGAAACCTGTGCCTCTTCCTTCGTACTCATTGTATGGCTCTACCGTATCCTTTAAACCGCCGGTCTCCCGTACAATCGGCACAGTGCCGTAGCGCAGGGCCATCAACTGGCTTAAACCGCAGGGTTCAAACAGAGACGGCATCAGGAATGCGTCGCAGCCTGCATAAATCTTGTGGGACATCTCATTGGAGTAGTAAATCTGAGCGGATACCCGATCATGATACTTCCAGTCAAAGTGACGGAACATATTCTCGTACTGCTCGTCTCCGGTTCCCAATACTACAAGCTGCATATCGTCCCTGCACAGATCGTCCATGACATACTGCACCAGATCCAGCCCCTTCTGATCTGTCAGGCGGGACACAATGCCTACCATAAACTTCTTTTCATCTACCGGCAGGCCCAACTGCTCCTGCAGCGCCCGCTTATTTTTAATTTTCTCCTTGCGGAAGTTTTTGGCGTTGTAGGGCTGTGCAATGAAGGGGTCTGTTTCCGGATTGAATTCATCGTAATCAATGCCGTTTACAATACCCCGCAGGCTGCCTGCCCGCGCCCGCATAAGGCCGTCTAATCCCTCGCCGTAGAAGGGCATCTTAATCTCTTCTGCGTAAGTCTGGCTTACGGTGGTGATGGCGTCTGCAAAGACGATGCCGCCCTTTAGCATATTGCCGTCCTTGTAAGCCTCCAGCTTATCCGGGGTAAAGTAATAATCCGGCAGCATGGAGAAGCGCTGGATGGTCTTTACATCCCAAACACCCTGGAATTTTAAGTTATGAATGGTCATAACAGACTTGATGTTTGCAAAGAACTCACCGCCCCGGAACCGGTCTTTTAAATATACCGGAATCAGGCCGGTCTGCCAGTCGTGACAGTGGATGACATCCGGCTTAAAGCCGATAACCGGCAGAGCAGACAGGGCTGCGTTGCAGAAGAAGGAGAACTTCTCCAGGTCATAGAGCCAGTCACCGTAGGGCTTGGCGCCGCTGAAATAAGCCTCGTTATCAATAAAGTAGAATGTAATGCCGTCATAAACATACTGCATGATTCCCACATAGCGGCTCTGCCCCAGATAATCCATATAGAAATGGTTGATATAGGTCATTTCATTCCGCCACTTTTCGTTGATGCACATGTACTTGGGAAGCATAACCCGCACATCAAAATACTGCTTGTCAAAACATTTAGGCAGGGAGCCTGCTACATCTGCAAGTCCTCCGGTCTTGATAAACGGTACTGCCTCAGATGCCACAAATAAAATATTTTTCATCCAAAACCCCTCCTTTATGCCAGTCTGTCCCCAAACAGACTTCCATAAGATATAGTATACAATATTTAGCTGGATTTAGGAAGTAAAATATGCAATTTTCATGGTAATTTATGACATTCTTTTATAATCCAGGCGAATCTTATCTGCCATCAGGGCAATGAACTCGGAATTTGTAGGTTTTCCCTTGCTGCTGTTGACGGTGTAACCAAACAGACGGTTGATAGCGTCCAGCCTTCCTCTGGTCCAAGCCACCTCAATAGCGTGACGGATAGCTCGCTCTACACGACTGGAGGTGGTGTCATGCCGCTTGGCAATGGTAGGATAAAGGACTTTTGTCACAGACACCAGCATATCTTCCTCCTCTACAGAGATGGCGATAGCATCACGCAGATACTGATACCCTTTGATATGAGCCGGGATTCCGATTTCACGGAGCATCTGGGTAACATCGTTTTCCAGATGCTGACGAATATACTCCTGTTTATCTACGCAGGGAGTCATAGGCCGAATGTCTTCCCGGACAGCGGGACGGACAGTACGACGGCAGACTCGGCGAATCCGGTCCATTACCACAGCACGGTCAAAGGGCTTCATTATGTAATAGCTGGCCCCCAGTTGGAAAGCATCGGCTGCCACAGTCTCGCTTCCGGCTGCAGTTACCATAATAAAAGACGGAAGATTCTTTCCGCCCCGTTCTCGCTTTACTCGCTCCATTACGGAAATTCCGTCCAGCTTTGGCATGATCACATCTAAAAGTACCAGATCTGGATTTGTGTCCATGATCATCTGATAAGCTTCCTCGCCATCTCCAGCTTTTCCCACTACACGAAAACCGTCTTCTTCCTCTACCATGGTATTTAATAAATCTAACATTAACGGATTATCTTCTGCAATGGCAACGCTTAACTCAGTCATGTTACAAATCCTCCTCATTTTCTTGTTATATTTTGTATTATACTCTCTCCCTTTGTCTGGTTGCAACGAATTCTCATCGTCAATTTTTGACAAGGTTTACATTCCATTACGGTTCAGAACCAAGCAAAAATTCATGTGGTTCTGAATAGTAATCACACTATATAGTAACGATGAAAAAGTAGATTTGTAACGAAAACTGGAAAATTTTAGAAAAATGTGCATTTTATTGGAGCGAACTGCAGCCGCTGGCAGAAATTAACCGGGAGTGACCAAACGGCTTTTACAAGCAAGCTTGCAGCGCCGCTTCGTTACTCCCGGTCAGCCCGGACTCAATGCTTCATCATATCTTCTACAAATATCCCATAGCCTCTGGTAGAATCCTGGACAAATACATGGGTGACGGCCCCTACTAGCTTTCCATCCTGAATAATCGGGCTGCCGCTCATGCCCTGGACGATGCCGCCGGTCAGCTTTAGAAGCTCCGGGTCTACCACCTTCAGCACAATGCTTTTGTTTTCCTGCACCGGATTCAAGTCCACCTTCTGAATCTCAATTTCATAGTCCTGAAGCTGGCCGGACACATTGCTGCGAATCCAGGCACGGCCTTTTTTCACATCCTGTCGGTAGCCAATGGGAAGGGACTCGCCTAACAGGGATTTTTCCATTTTCTCGTTGACCGTTCCGTAAATGCCGGTCTCGGTGTTGGCGGTAATGGTGCCCAGCTTGGAACCTGGGCCATAGTAAATAACGCCGGCCATAACGCCGGGAGTTCCCACTGTGCCTTTCTCAATCCCTAAAATCTCTGTTTCATAAAGCTCCCCTTCTCCAATCTCCACAACCTCTCCGGTGTCGCTGTCGCTGATTCCGTGTCCCAAAGCGCCAAAATTTCCAGCTTCGTCCACATAAGTCATTGTACCGATTCCCTGGGTATCATCCCGGACCCAGGCCCCCAGCTTATAGCTGCCGTCCTGGCATTTTACCGGATTCATCCGGACATCCAGAGCTTCTCCTTCCCGGCGCACCCGCAGAAGGGCCTCGCTTTCTCCAATACAGTTCAACTGACTGATCAGCGCCTCCTTATCCTTCAGCGGCTGGCCGTTGATGGCCTCAATGTAATCTCCGGACTGCAGGATACCGTAAGCCGGTTCCACCTCCTGGCCCTGGCTGTTCATCACCTGGCCGGTTCCGATCACCATAACGCCTTTGGATTTCAGGTATATGCCAACCGGCATACCGCAGGGCACCGCATACCGGGTGTCCACCACATCCACCTCAATATCCTTAAAGGGAATCTTTCCAAACAGCTTTAAATCAAGCTGATAGCTGCCCTGATTCTTTCCATAAAGAGAAAGGGGCTCATCTATTTTAAGCCGTACTTCCCCTGCCGGAATGTTGGATTCATTTCCCAGAACCACCTCCTCGCTCTCGCTGGAAAGGCTTACCTCAAAAGGCAGTTCCAGGTGAAATTCCTCCTGCTCTCTGGCCACGATGCTCAGGCGGTCCGGAATCCGCCGTTCCAGATAGTACCAGGTAAAGCCAATGGTAAACAAAAGCCCAAGCCAAAAGGTCCAGATTAAGTATCTGCGAAACTGCTGCCGTTTTGTCATCTCACATACCTCCTCTTTTTTATCTCAGATGCCGAAATTTTTGAAAAGGAAAAGGAGCCTTATGAAAGCTCCCTTCTAGTATGTGAGGGTTCTGAAAAAACCACACTGTAAGTTTTTGTAACGATCAAAACCAAGCAAAATTTGGTTCTGATCGATTACCACTATTTTATTTTAAATGCTTCTGCCTCTCTGCCAGCCGCTTCATCTCCCCGGCATTCTCCCGCACTGCGTCTGTAATCTCTGCACCACCTAAAAGTCTTGCCAGTTCTTCCACCATTTCCTCCTGGCTCAGGCGATGAATCTGGGTTCTGGTTTTTCCACCGTCTGCCGACTTGACAATCTCAAAATGGCTGTCTGCCATGGCTGCAATCTGGGGCAGATGGGTAATGCAGATAACCTGATGGCTTCCGGCAATCACTGCCAGCTGCTGGGATACCTTCTGAGCCGTGCGGCCGCTGATACCAGTATCGATTTCGTCAAAAATCAAGGTAGGAATATCATCACTGTCTGCCAGCACAGTCTTGATGGCCAGCATAATCCGGGACAGCTCGCCGCCAGACGCCACCAGCCCCAGCGACCGCACCGGTTCTCCTGGGTTCGTGGAAATCTTAAACTCTGCTTCGTCAAAGCCGTTGGCTGTAAAGTGGTCTAAGCGGGTAAACTCCATAGTAAACCGAACATCCAGAAAATTCAGTTCCGTCAGACCTGCCCGGATTTTTTCTGTCAAAGATTCTGCTGCTGCCTGCCGCTCCTGAGAAAGAGATTGGCAAAGTGCTTCCAGCGCAGTTGTCACTTCCTTATATTCTTCCTCAGTCTGCCGGCGGTATTCATCGAAATGTTCCAGTTCATCCAGCCGAATCCGTTTTTCCTCCAGCGTTTCCTGAATCTTGGCCACCGTTTTTCCATATTTTGCCTGCAAATTGTGAATCAAATCCAACCGTTCTTCAATCCGGGCCAGCTCCTCCTCGTCAAAATTCAACTCCTCCATGTAGCTGCTGATGGCGCGGCGGGCATCGTTTAAGATGGATTCTGCATCGTAAAGCTGATCCTGAATCGGCTGCAGTGCTTCATCGTAGGCCACCACCTGGCTCATCTGATACATAGCCCGGCCAAGTCCCTCCATCTCTACGGCATCGTAGGCGGCAGACAGGCTTTCCAGGATTTTCCGGCCATTGGAAAACCGGCGGTACTGCTCCGTGAGAGTCTCCTCCTCTCCTTCTTTCAGGGCCGCGTCTTCAATCTCCTGAATCTCAAACTGGAGAAAATCCGCTTCCCGCTTCCGGCTCTCTGCATCGCCGCTCATCTCGGTCAGCTTCTCTCCCAGGGCTTTGTAGCGCTGGTAGGCAGACTCAATATCCGGTTTTAAGGAATGGATCCGGGGCTTTGCATAGGCGTCCAGAATTTCCAGATGTTTAGAGGGATACAGCAGAGACTGATGCTCATGCTGCCCGTGAATATCCAGCAGCAGACCGGTTACCTGGCGAAGACGAGCAGCCGTAACGGTTTCATCATTGATTCGGCTGACGCTGCGGGCAGCCGTAATTTTTCGGGTAATAATGAGGATGCCGTCCGAATCCGGGCAGACATCCAACTGCTCTAAGGCAGCTCTTTTGCCCTCCTCCACAGAGAACACCAGCTCCACATAAGCCGCTTCTGCGCCGCTTCGGATAATCTCCCTGGACGCCTTCTGCCCCAGGGCCAGATTGACTGAGCCGATAATAATGGACTTTCCTGCGCCGGTCTCGCCGGTCATAATATTTAAGCCGTCGCCGAACTCTACATCTGCCTGCTCAATCAGAGCCAGATTTTTCACATGTAACTCCAACAGCATACAACCGCCTCCTATCCTTCCAGCAGCTTCCGCACCTTATCCATTAAAAGAATGGTGTCGTCTACGCTGCGGACTGCGCACATGATCGTATCGTCTCCGGCAATACAGCCGACAATTTCCTCAAAATGGAGGGCATCCAGGGCTGCTGCCACCGCCATGGCCATTCCGGACACCGTCTTGATCACCAGAATATTCTGGGCCATGTCCATGGAAGCAAAACCGTCCCGCATAATGCGGATGTATTTATCGCTGTAGGATTTGGGATTCTTCAGCACCATGTAGCGCTGACGGCCGCTCTCTCCCACCGCCTTCGTCAGCTTCAGCTGCCGAATATCTCTGGACACTGTGGCCTGGGTTACCTTGTACCCGGCCTGCCGGAGCCGTTCCGCCAGCTCCTCCTGGGTTCCTATTTCATATTTGCCGATCAGCTCTACAATCTTAGTATGTCTATCCACCTTCATGGGGTTCCTCCTATTTTATACGCGGGTCATTTTCTTCCTCAGATTTTCCAGAAACGGGACATTGTCCAACTGGATCAGGCGGGTGTAACGGTCTGCCCGACGGATTTCCAAAGTATCCCCCGGCAAAATCTCCAGTACATGGTCTCCATCAAACACGGCGGTCTGCTGCTTGCTCTCCAAATCCAATGGCCGGATACTGACGCTGTCATGGGCCGAAAACACAATACTGCGGGAATTTAAAGAATGGGGACTGATAGGGGTCAGCACAATCAGTTCCGCTCCCGGTGCCACAATGGGGCCGCCTGCAGATAAATTGTAAGCGGTAGACCCGGTTGGGGTGGCGGCGATAATGCCGTCTGCCATATATTCGTTCAGCTTTACTCCATTTAAATACACCTGAAAGTTCAATACCTGCAGCACATCTTTCCGGGTCAGCACAATGTCGTTTAAGGCAATGCCGGTCCGGACGCCGGTCGGGCCGGCCACCCGGCCCTCCAGCATCATCCGCCGCTCAATGGTAAACCGGTTTTCCAGCAAAGAATCCAGCATGGGAAACACGGATTCGCTCTGAGATACCTGGGTCAGATACCCCAGATGGCCCATGTTGACGCCGATTAACGGCAGTTCTAAATCCACTAAATTCCGAGCCGCCTGAATCAGGGTGCCGTCTCCCCCTAAGGTAATGACGCATTCCGTTTTCTCCGGCACCACTGCCGGATCTGTATAGCCCTGCTTCTGCCCGTTTTCATCCATGGTCTGGGCGCTGCCATTGCAGACCGCCCCCCGGCTCTCCAAATAAGAGGCGATGACCCGTGCCGCCCGTTCTGTTCCCTCTTTCTGAGGGTTGGCGATGACATAAAACTGTTTCATAGGTTTCTCCCGTTTCCCCCTGCCGCCTTACGCCTGCAGGCTTTCATGGGCTGCTTCTACCACAGCCTTTTCGTCCACCTGATAATCCGGATGATGCTCTCCCGCCGGATGATTTTTAAGATGCAGCAGATACTCAATATTTCCTTCTGGCCCTTTAATGGGGGAAAATTCCAGGTTCAGCACCTCAAAGCCAATGCCGACCGCAAATTCCATCACCTTCTGAATCACTTCCAGGTGAGTGCTCTTTTCCCGCACAACCCCCTTTTTTCCTACCTTTTCCCTGCCAGCCTCAAACTGGGGCTTAATCAGACAGACAATCTGGCCGTCATCGGCTAAAAGAGCCTTTACCGGCTCCAGCACCTTCGTCAGGGAAATGAAGGAAACATCAATGGAGGAAAACTGGATCTTGTCTTTTATATCCTCTGGAGTCACATAACGGATGTTGGTCTTTTCCATGCAGACCACACGAGGGTCATTGCGCAGCTTCCAGTCCAACTGTCCGTGCCCCACATCCACTGCGTAAACCTTCTCTGCGCCGTTCTGCAGCATACAGTCTGTAAAGCCGCCGGTGGAAGATCCTACATCCATGCAGACCTTCTCTGCCAGCTCCACTCCAAAATGGGTCATGGCCTTCTCCAGCTTTAAACCGCCCCGGCTTACATATTTTAAGGCAGCGCCCCGCACTTCTATATTTGCAGCGTTTTCAAACATGGAACCGGCCTTGTCTTCCTTCTGGCCTTCCACATAGACGATGCCGGACATAATAATTGCCTTCGCCTTTTCCCTGGAGGCAGCCAGCCCCCGGTTTACCAGCAGTATATCCAATCTCTCTTTCATGTATTTTCCTCTGAACAATCTTCCATAATCGTAATCTGGGAAGGTGCTTCCTCCCCTTTCCTATCTTCCGCCCCCTGCTTTAAAGGCGGATAAAACTCCCTCATGGTGCGGATAATGGAGTCGCTGTCGATTTTCAGCGTCTCCCGCAGCAGAGATACATTGCCGTGCTCCACATAAGCGTCCGGCAGCCCGATACACAGCACCTTTGTCTCCGGGAAATGCTCCTGAACATAGGCCTTCACCTGCAGTCCATAACCGCCCTGAAGCACATTTTCCTCCAGCACCACCAAAAGCTCATGGACAGCCGCCAGCTTATCCACCAGTTCATAGTCCACCGGCTTGATAAAGCGGCCGTTCGCAAGCGTACAGGTAAAGCCCTGACCAGTCAGCTTGTCCCGGATATGCTCCGCTGTACTGACCATGCTCCCCACTGCCAGAAGGGCGATCCGGCTGCCTTCAAACAGCAGTTCCCCTTTTCCGTACTCCACCGGAGCATCAAACTCTTTCAGCCCTCGGTAAGCCTGTCCTCTGGGATAGCGGATGGCAATAGGCCCTTCATGCACCTCTAATGCATACTGAAGGTCTCTGCGCAGCTCCCATAAATTCTTGGGAGCCAAAATCGTCATATTCGGAATGCAGGATAAAAAGGACAAATCAAAAATCCCCTGATGGGTCTCTCCATCGCTTCCTACTAACCCAGCCCGATCCAGGGCAAATACCACCGGAAGGTTCTGAATGCAGACATCGTGAAGAATCTGGTCGAATCCTCGCTGCATAAAGGAGGAATAGACTGCCACCACCGGCTTTAAACCGGCTGCTGCCATTCCTGCTGCTGAAGTTACAGCGTGCTGCTCTGCAATTCCTACATCAAAAAATCTGTTGGGATACCGCTTTCCAAAGGCCTTTAAACCGGTTCCGTCCGGCATAGCCGCCGTCACCGCCACAATCCTGGGATTATGCTCTGCCAGCCGGCACAGCTCCTTGGAAAATACATCTGTGTAGCTGGGATATTGTTTTACCTTCAAAGGCTTTCCAGTGGCCACATCAAAGGAATCAATACCGTGGAACCGGGACGGATTTTTCTCCGCCGGGCCATAGCCTTTTCCCTTCTTTGTCAGCACATGAACCAGCACTGCATGGTCCATTCGGCGAGCCTCCTTAAAGACCTTTACCAGAGCTTTTACATCATGACCGTCCACTGGCCCCAGATAAGTAACACCCATGTTTTCAAACAGCATTCCGGGAATTACCAACTGCTTGATGCTCTCCTTGGTACGGCTGATTTTGTCCACCAGCCCTTCACCAATAACCGGAATTTTAGACAGGGCGCCGGACACATGCTTTTTTAACTCATTATATCCGGTATCAGAGCGGATTCCGTTTAAATACCGGGACATGCCGCCTACATTTTCCGAAATGGACATGTTGTTGTCATTCAGCACAATGATAAAATTCCTGTTTAAATGGGCTGCATTGTTTAAGGCCTCATAGGCCATGCCTCCCGTCAGTGCTCCGTCCCCGATGACGGAAACCACCGCATAGTCCTCCCCTTTAATATCCCGCCCCTGAGCCATGCCCAGGCCTGCTGAGATGGAGGTGGAGCTGTGACCGGTATCAAAAGCATCGTAAGGGCTTTCCTTCCGCTTGGGGAAGCCGCTTAACCCGCCGTACTGGCGCAAATCGTCAAACAGCTCCCTGCGTCCGCTTAAAATCTTGTGGGTGTAGGATTGATGTCCCACATCCCAGATCACCTTATCCTTCGGCAGATCAAAGGCCAGATAGAGGGCGATAGTCAGCTCCACCACGCCTAAATTGGACGCCAGATGGCCGCCGGTCACACTGATTTTTTCAATCAGAAACCGGCGGATCTCATCAGCCAACTGTTTGATTTCCTGGGGGCTTAGTTTTTTTACATCCCACGACCCCTCAATGCGTTCTAAAATCATAACACCACACCTCTGTTTCTTGGCAGCGCTTTTATACTTCATAATCCTTAGTTTTCCCGGTTTACCAGCATGTGAATCAGGCTTTCCAAAAACGGATTTTCTCCCGGCAGTTCTTTTAAAACAGTCACGGCCCGCTCTGAAATTTCAGCCACATCGGCCTTTGCCTTGTCAATGCCTTCCAGGGTTACATAAGTAGTCTTATGATTCTTTTCATCGCTTAACACCGGTTTGCCCAACTGCTCTGCCGTGCTGGTTAAATCCAAAATATCGTCCTGAATCTGGAATGCCAGACCGATAGCGGAGGACATTTCTTCTGTTTTTTGAATGGAAGCCTCGTCTGCTCCTGCCATAACAGCTCCAATCATCATGGACGCCTCTAACAATGCGCCGGTTTTCAGCCGGTAGATGAAGTCCAGCTTCTCTGCAGAAATCGGCTTATCAGTCAGCTCCACATCCACCACCTGTCCGCCAATCATACCATAGATACCGGTTTTCTGTGCCAGCAGACCGATCGCCCGGCCAACCCGCTCCGGATGCTCTGTCAGGGCAAAGGCTTTTGCTGCCGTCTCAATAGCGAAGATCAGCAGGGCGTCTCCTGCCAGCACTGCCATGTCGTAGCCGTACTTTACCCAGGTAGTGGGAAGTCCCCGGCGCAGCTCGTCATTATCCATACAGGGCAGATCGTCGTGAATCAGGGAGGAAGTGTGAATCATCTCTATAGCTGCCATAAACGGCTCGATCTCCCGCCCGGTTCCGCCGAACAGCCGGTAGGTTTCCTGCATCAGCATAGGGCGAAGCCGCTTTCCGCCGGCCCGCACGCTGTAGTTCATGGCCTCAAAAATAGTTTTCTGATGTCCTTCCTCTGCCGGAAGATAAGACTCCACAATCTGCTCCACTGCCTGAGTCCGGACTTTTAATTCCTCACGCCTCTCCATCTGCATCTCCTCCCTGCAGAACAATCATCTGCTTTTCTACTTTATCAATCTTTTCTCCGCATTCCCTGATCAGTTTCATACCTTCTTTATAGTAAACAAAGGATTCCTCCAGCGTGGTGCCGGAAGCCTCCAGCTTTTCCATCAGCTCATCCAGTTCTGCGAAAGTCTGCTCAATGGTTTTCTTCATGGCTGCCCTGCTCCTTTCACCGGCTCAATTTCCTTTACCTGAGCCATGATCCGCCCGTCTGTAATCTGAACAGAAATGGAATCTCCAGGTTTTACCGCTTCTACGGTCTCCACCCGCCGGTTATTTTTATCTGTAATAAAGCCAAAGCCCCGGCTGATTTTTTCCAGGGGCGACAAGCCGTGAAGCCGCCCGCCTGCAATAGCCAGCCGATGTCTGGCCTCTAAAAGCTTCCGTTCCATTACTGCTTCCATCTGTTCCTGGGCGGATAAAAGCCGCTGCCGCCCCTCCCTGATCTGCCGCTCCGGGTCGTGAAGCTTTAACCGCAGCCGGTACTGCTCTGTCTGGAACCGGCGCCGTTCAAGCTGCCGGTTCATAGCCCTGGTAATGGCCGCCTGATATACAGACCGCTGTTCCTCAAACTGCCGGTAATCAAACACTGCCAGCTCTGCAGCCGCAGAAGGAGTTGGGGCCCGCAAATCTGCCACATAATCGGCAATGGTCACATCTGTCTCGTGGCCTACAGCAGAGATAATGGGGGTACGGCACTCAAAGATGGCTCTTGCCACCGGTTCCTCGTTAAATGCCCAAAGGTCTTCAATAGAACCGCCGCCCCGGCCCACGATCAGCACATCCAGATTCATGGAATCCAACACCTGAATTCCCTTTACGATGCTGGACACCGCCCCGTCTCCCTGCACCAGAGCCGGATACAAAATCAACTGCACAAAAGGATTCCGTCTGGCCGCAATATTGCGTATATCCTGAATGGCTGCGCCGGTGCTGGCCGTTACCACACCGATTTTTGCGGCATACTTGGGAATAGGCTGTTTATACTCTGCCGCAAACATACCCATTTCCTCTAACTCATCCCGCAGCTTCTGAAATTTTTCAAACAAATCGCCTCTGCCGTCCAGCTCAATCTGTCTGGCATAAAGCTGGTATTTTCCATCCCGCTCGTACACATCCACCGCACCGGTCACCACCACCTGCTGACCTTCCCTTAACTGAAAAGAGAGACCCCGCCGCTGGCTGGCAAACATTACCGCCGCAAGGGTCCCGGTTCGGTCTTTCAGTGTGAAATAAATGTGCCCGGAAGTGTGGTATTTGCAGTTAGACACCTCCCCCCGCACGGAAATCCGGCTGAGGGCAAAGTCCTGGGCAAACATATTTTTAATATAAGAATTTACCTGTGAAACAGAATAGATACTGGCCATATTACTCTGCTGTCATAAATTTAGCCAGCACGCCGTTGATAAACGCCGGCGATTCCTTGCCGCCGAATTTCTTAGCCAAATCCACTGCCTCGTTAACGGCTACCTTCTCCGGCACCTCACTGTCATAGGTCATCTCGTAAAGCGCCTGGCGAAGAATCGTCAGCTCCACCTTGCCCATGCGGCGGGTCTTCCAGCCGTATGCCGCTTCGTTAAGCTTTTCATCCAGCTCCGGAATTTTTGCTGTCATATGCTCTACCCGGTCGATCAAAAACCGGCGGTCCTTTTCATCTACATCTACCTGATGAACTACGGCCACAGAGCCGTCCTCTGCAGTGTCATCCTCCTCCGGCGAGTTAAAATACTGTTCTGCCTGGGCAGAGGTCTCCTCTGTAGAATAAAACTCTGCTGCAAACAGCATTTTAAAGCAATGCTCCCGCATATCTCGTCTGGTCATCCGTTTTTCCTCCTGGCAGACAAAGGCCCCTGCCTCTGCCGCTTCATTCTGTCAGTGTTCTTCTTTTTCAGACGGCTTATCATCTTGACCGTAAACGGCCAAGATGCATCGGATATTCATCCGATGAGAAAACAGCCGGGAAAGTATGTTTATAAGCGAGTTTAACACATGCTTTCCTAGCTGTTTTCCCGCCATCCTGAATTATTATGGGTTATTGTATCATATTTTCCCCTGTTTCACAACGCCCACGCATAATTTTTTGCAGATATGAGCAGACTAGAAAGACATCATTTTACATTTTTGCAATATGGAGGAACAAATCTATGTGGGGATTTTTGATTGCGCTGATTTCCGGCGCACTTATGAGCATCCAGGGGGTGTTAAATACAGAGGTGACGAAGCAGACCGGTATCTGGGTTTCTGCCGGATGGGTTCAGCTTACTGCCTTTCTCACCTGTGTGGTGCTGTGGTTCTTTGCGGACAAAAGCCCGGTTACAGCCATCTTTCAGGTTCGTCCCTGGTATATGCTGGCCGGAGGGTTGATCGGCGCTTTCATCACCTACACTGTCATCCGCAGTATGGACAGCCTGGGCCCGGCCAAGGCCACGCTGCTGATCGTGATAACCCAGATTATCGTAGCCTACTGCATTGAACTGTTCGGCCTTTTCGGCGTAGAAAAAGCGCCCTTTGAATGGAAGAAAGCCATCGGGGCGCTGATTGCCATTGCCGGAATTATTGTATTCCGTTGGTAGCGAAACTATTGGAATATACAGCGAAGCATGAAAGCAAGCGGACAACGATACAAAAAAGTGCACAACTATATGTTCCAACATTTTCTTCATTAGCGTTCTCGCAGAATCATGCTTTTAATAAACTCTACGGAGCCTTCGATGCCGTAAGCCGCGCTGTTGACGCACAAATCGTAATTGACGGCATTGCCCCATTTCCGACCGGTATAAAAGTGATAGTACCGCTCATGCTGATGGTCGATCTCTTTCAGCATCTTCCGGGCGTGCTTTTCATCCAGCTCGTTAATCTTCATAATCCGGTGAAGCCGCTGCTCGAACGGGGCCGTAATAAAAATGCTGATGTGAGGAATCCGGTTGTTGGTGAGAATCACATCTGCGCAGCGGCCCATCACAATAAAGTCCTCTTTTTCCGCCATATCGCAGATTAAATCGCTCTGATTGAAAAAGACGGCATCCCGCTTGGAAAGGCCGTGATAACGGCTGAACTCCCGCATCAGTTCTTTTAAGGTCCGGCGCTCAGGAGCTGCAAAGGCCCGCTTTACCTCCGTCTGTTTGGGGCCGAAGTGGTAGCCTGCCTTATCCTCTACCATGTCCTTCTCTGCCTCCAGCCGTTTCAGCACCTCGGAGAAAATCTCCGCATCGTAAAAGTTGATCTTCAGTGCGTCTGCCAGTTTAAAGCCAATTTCGTTTCCGCCGCTGCCGTAGGTACGGCCGATGCAGATAATCCGATGGTCTTCCTGGGAGAAACGGTTCTGGAGGTTTAAGGCGTTTAAGCTAGCCAGGCTCTGGTCCAGAATATCCTCTGATGAGAAGCTGGTGGGAAGGCTGTTTACCTCCGTAAGAATCCGGTTGTACTCTGTCATAACCATCTTCCGCACCTCTTTATCCGGAATGGTCCGGGCCATGTTGCTGATCAGAGCCAGCTCACTGCGCAGGAAATGGGCCTCCCCCCGGACGGACATCATTTCTACCATGTCATCCACGCATTTTTCCCTGTCTCTGGTAAATACCCGGCCCAGAGAAGAACCCAACTGGGTATAGACCTCTGCGTCCAGATCATAGATATGCTCCGCCAGTTCCCGAAGCATTTCCTTTGTGTATTCCATTGTTCGTCCACCTCCTTACAGGAAAAACACCAGCATATCCAGTACAAATACCGGCACCAGAAATGCAAGTGACCAACCAATGTAGCCGAAAAACGAGGGCATCCGAATACCGTTTTCATCGGAAATCGCCTTCACCATAAAGTTGGGCGCATTGCCGATGTAGGTGTTGGCGCCCATAAACACAGCGCCGCAGGAAATTGCCTCCAACATGGCAACGGGTACCATGCCAAGGCTGGTAGTCATGCCCTCCGCAAAGCCCAGAGAACCTGCCGTAGTCAGGAATACCAGGTAAGTAGGGGTGTTGTCCAGGAAGCTGGACAGGGTGCCGGTACTCCAGAACAACTGCCAGGGCTCTGTAATCCCCAGACTGGCTCCGTTGGCCTTTAAAATCATCAGGGCAGGCTGCATGGTAATAAAGATGCCGATAAACAACACTGCTACCTCTTTGATGGCGCCCCAGGTAAAGTGGTTTTTCCGGCGCACTTCTTTGTTTGTGGTTTTAAAAGACAACCACGCAGCCAAAAGGATTATTGCCATTTCGATGACAGCCGGGTAGGTCAGGGTTACCTCTCCAAAAATATGGATGCCCCGTACGGTTCCTTCTCCAGTCTGGAACGCCGGCATTCCAGGCAGGGTTCCGCTTAAAATAACGGCTGCCACGATCATCACCAGAAAAATCAGGTTGTGAAGGCCAATCAGCTTCACTTCCGTGCCGGGCTTGGAAATGTCCGGCTTACAGCCCTGGGCAATGTCCTTTCTGTATGCCCGGCGGTCCAGCCAGTAGAACACAAACAGCAGCACTGTCACATTAAACAGGAACATGGGCAGCAGATGCAGACTCCAGAAGAAGGGCACGCCCCGCATAAAGCCCATTAAAAGAGGCGGGTCTCCAATGGGAGTCAGGCATCCGCCGATGTTGGAAATCAGGAAGATAAAAAACACCATAATGTGGCTTTTTCTTCGTCTCCAAGAATTCATTTTGATGACCGGGCGAACCATCAGCATGCTGGCACCGGTGGTGCCAATCCAACTGGAAAGCAGCGTTCCAATCAGCAGAAGTCCCACATTGATTCTGGGCGAACCGGCCAGGTCTCCTTCCATACTGATGTTGCCGGACACGCAGAACAGTCCGAACAGCAGCACGATGAAGGTCAGATAATCGCCTACAATACACTCCAGCACCGTTTCCATGGTATGGCCGCCGCCAAACAGCAATGCAAAGGGTACAATAAATAAAACCGCCCAGAAAGCCACCACCAGAGGCTGATGGGCCTCCCACCACTCTCCTTTTACCAGAGGCAGCACTGCGATGCAGAGAAGCAGCCCTGCAAAGGGAATACAGAGAGACAGCGGCACAGACGCAGCCGCCTGGGCTCCTTCTGACGCAAAAGCCGTCCCCGGAGCAACTGCCAGGATAACTCCCAGGCAAATCAAAAACCGCAGCATTGTTTTCATGTCAAATTCCACCTTTACTGTATACATATTCCGTCAAGTACAACCTCGCATTATAACACGATTTTTGAAAATTGCAAGCACTGATATTTTCTTGTCATTCTCCGGTTCTGTAGTAAAAAGGATGTGCCTTTCGTGTAATAGGAACATTGCGGAGTAATTTCCTATCACATAAACAGCCAGGGCCGCCGCATTTCCCGGCAGTCCTGGCTGTTTTTCTGTTTCTGATAAAAACGATATTACTTCTCCTCGTCTAAATTTACCCCTGCAATCTTGACATTCACATCTAAAACCGTCAGACCGGTCATGTTCTCAATGGCGGATTTTACCCTGTCCTGCACCTTTGCACAGACATCCGGGATATTGAAGCCATATTTGATATTCAGGGAAAGGTCTACGGATACATGCTCATCTGTCACATCTACCTTTACGCCCTTGGACAGGTTTTTCATGCCCAGCTTGCTGACCCACTCATTGGTGATGTTTCCGGCCATGGAGTCTACACCCTCCACCTCAGTGGCGGCAAGGCCTGCGATGATAGCCACAACCTCATCTGCAATCCGCACTTCTCCGATTGTATCGTTTTCATATACCTTATGGGTATTTCTTCCTTCCAGTTCTGCCACGGTAAATCCCTCCTAAATCATTCAGATTCAATACTAGTTATAGTATAGCAAATGTGGACGGATTTGGAAAGGGGTATTTACTCTTGTAAATTCAACAGGGTAATTACGATATTTTCGGCTCCCACTTCGGTTTTCCGTTTTACAATGTCCTCAATCTGGGCCCGCTGCTGGTCTGTGATGCTGGCGGCGTTGATCACCACATCCACCTGGCCGTCTGTCAGACTGACTACCGGATCTGCAAAGCCCTTGGCCTGCAGAAGGGTCTCCGCCGCATTTTCCTTCTCTGATACCGCCGTCATGGAAATCATATACTGGATGGCGTCCTGCTTGGCACCTTCTTCAATGTTCGTATTATTGATGATGTTGTTTAAGGTTTCTTTGTTTTTGGCCCGAATCTGCTCCCGGTTCAGTTGCACATTGGCTATGTAGTCAGAAACCGTGATTCCGCTGGTTAAAACTGCTTCGCCCGGATTATCCATGCCGGTTTCTTCTCCCTCATCCCAGCTTTCAATTTCTGCCAGCTGCGTGCCGCCTGCTGCAAGCTCCGTCCCAACTGTTCCGGTTTCCGCCGCTGTTCCTCCTGCGCTCCCCAGCTCTCCTGCGGAACCTTCCGTTCCGCCGTCTGCGGTACCGTCTGTTCCTGCGCTGCCTGCCTCTGCTTCCATCAGATTTCCTTCTGCCTGAGGCTGGGCCTCCTCAAAAGCGCCGCCAAAATCATAACTGGCCGCCTGGTTTTCCGCCAAAATATCCTCGTCCGAAATCTCCAGTGCCCCCACCTGATAAAGACCGTCTGCATTGGCCTCCAGTTCCTTCTGCCCGGCATAATTTAAATATCCCGCCGCCGCAATCATAATTGCCAGTGTGGTAATGATAATCTGGTTCCTCCGAAACAGCTTTTTCATATTGACCTCTTTCAAATATCCCGCCGGTTTCTTTAATCTCATTCCTGACACACTCCTTTTTACTCCACCCGCTTTCGTACTTTTATCTTATGTGGAAGGAAGGATTTTATGACAAATCTCCATTCCAATAAACTGGAATTTACTTCGGACTATTTTCTATTGAAAATCGATTATTTAATTGTCATGTGAATTGGAAGTAGATGCTTTTACATTATTTTAGAAGACAAACACCTAAAATTGCTGCTTCTACAAAAAAGCGTGTGGCATCATTCGGTAAACGCTTCTTAAAAGTCATAAATAATACTGAATCTTGATCTGATAAGTCGCTATCTTCATTTAGATATGGTTCAAGTATTTTACAATCAACTCTATACCATGTTACTTCTTCATTGGGATTTACTAACTTACGCCAGCACAACCAGTTATAAAGTACATCCATATAACAATCATTTTGTGGGATAGTAGACAATAAAACTTCATCAATTTTAAAAAAATCTTCAAGCTTCTCATTACCATCTTTAATCGTTACATAGTTATGTGCATCATTTATTATATAAAAAGATTTAAGGATTTTCCCTCGTATGCTTAAGCCAATCGTTGCAGCAATTCCTATCGATATAGCACTAACTATTAGGGCGGTTAAAGGTTTATTTATTGTCATTAACCAAGGAATACAAAACATTGGTACAAATATACCAAGAACAGTCAAAAAGATAGCATAAGCATAATCGAACCTTTGGTCTTTTCTAGTCATAGGTCTTACGCTATTTATAGCCATGATAATTCTATTACAGGCTTTCCTGGATGCTTTGTTGCCATAATTAACTCTGTTATCCATATTACCTCTCCATCTTCTATCATTCCAGGCTTTGCCTATTTCTATTTTCATAGGGCTTTTTTCCATAATGTATTTTTGCCTTAGGATAATTGCAAATTCATCATAGCATATGAGATATGAAAACACAAGAATCGCTCCCGCCCGCCCCCTGCAGACCTCTCATCTCACCTGGTAAACGATGAGTAGATTGAAAAAACAGGGAATTTCCAGTATAATGGGCACAAGGAGGTGATGCTGCATTGGACGCAAAAACACTTGGTTCCTTCATTCTGTCATTGAGAAAAGAAAAGGGCCTGACTCAAGCCCAGCTGGCAGAAAAAATTCATGTGACGGACAAGGCCATCAGTAAATGGGAACGGGGAGTTTCACTTAGTTAAAGATACCACACCAAAACCCACGCTGACTTTTGCTCAACCGATACAGCCGGAGGGCTGAATAACAAGAAAAGGCGATATGCAATCCCCGCAGAGGGGTGGCGTATCGTCTTTTCTTGTGGGGGAATCCAAAGGGGGCAGCGCCCCTTTGGCACACGACTTTGCTTGCAAAGTGTAGTGTGTTATACGCTCTGTCGGCGTTGCCGTAAAATGCCGTTGCCGCCGGGGAGGGCAAGGGCGTTTGAAGCGGCAGGAAAACAGGGCTGTGATTGCGTGACGTGGAGCCGCAAGCGCAGGACTGGTTTCATCAGCAGACAGGGCGTATATAAAAGCCCCCGTCCCTCGTCCCACGCCGGACTTCGGGACAAAATGTCCCGAACTTGTGTACACACTCATGAAAAAGCAGACGGGTTTTTCTCTCAAAATTGAAATGGGCGGGAAGCCATTTTAAGGCTTTCCCGCCTTGATTGCCTATCAGCAAAGACGGGCGGGACTGTCAACGGCGGCGCATGAAATGCGCTGTTCATCTTGACCGTTGACTGGCTCGGCTGGCTTTGCTATTCAGTTGAAATTTGTAGCCATATCCTACAACCGTTTTTATACAATCCATGTCGTTCAAATATGGACGTAATTTTTTTCTGATTTGATAAATCGTGTTTTCCACAGCATGAAAATAGTCGTTTGAAAATTCATGCCATACAGCTTGGTAAATTTGTCCTTTGCTAAACGTAACGTCTGGATTAGAATATAGCAGATACAAAATATCAAACTCTTTCGTTGATAAAAATACTTCTGTATTTTCAACTGATACCTTATGCTTTTCTATGTCCATGTATAATGTAGTCGGCAAATCACTCAAATTAAAAAATTCCCTTGTTGCTATACAATCTCGTCTAATCTGATTTAACAACGCCGATAAATCGCTGAATTTTTGCGGTTCTCTTAATCTGGTATATAGTTCAACAAGAAGTTTTTCTCCGTAAATATCTTGATTGAAATTCAGCAAATGGACTTCTATTGAAATATTTTCGTCATTATCAATGGTAGGACGCTTCCCTATGTGGGTAACGGCATAATATGTGTTTTCGTTCCAACAAACAGATGAAACATAAACTCCCGGTAGTGGTGTATTTTCTTTTGACAATATTTCTAAATTAGCGGTAGGGCTTCCTACAAGTTTTCCAATACCTCTGCCGTGAACAACTTTACCGCATAAAGATATATTCTTTTCTTTCATCAGCATATCCTCAAATTAGATCATTCATAGACAGCACAATCAAAATACAAGTCACAATTATCATTGTGAAAATAAGATGTAGTCCGATTGGCTTATTACTCTTTTTCACATTCTCTCTTTCAATAAATCCGCTTTTTCGCAACGCGGTTACTACTGGTTTATACAGGAAAAATGTAATACTGGCATTTAGTCCGGCTTTTAGTAAGTTAAACGGCAAAAATGCAGGCAAGAGCAATTTTGCGACTGCTTCACGGGGATAGCCCATATAAAGCGGTGTTATTAAATAGTTCCACAAAAGCATAATTGCAACCATAGCCATACTTCCTAAAATCAATCCTAGCAATGCTCCATGTAAGGTGTGTCTTTTTTTGTAAATAAAAGCTGCGGTACAGGCAAAAGAGCAGGTAGATACAATGTTCATAATGCAACCCAAAATACCAGTATCGCTAACCGTCATCATTTCAATAAAAGACACGATTATTGACACAATGCAAGATGTTAATGGCCCCCAGATTAGACCACCCAAAGTAATTACAACATCTTTAGGGTCGTACTTGAGAAACAAAACAATCGGTATTCTTCCTACTGCCATAACCACATAGGCGATTGCACAAAGCATAGCAACGGTTGTCATTTTTTGGGTTTTGTTGTTCATTTTAGATTTCCTCCATATTCAAAATTAGCACCTGAAAGGAACTGTCTTTCAGGTGCTAACAATGGCATAATTCAATAAAGATTTTTGCAATATTAGTCATCTTCTTTTATCCAGACTTTACTGTTGGTTTTGGAATTGCACCAAATCATGCGCTTAACGCTCGCGGACTTTAACCGCCAATCGGGAATTCTTGCTTATGAACCGATACTGTTACATAAGAGTCACCCTGCCCCGAAGACATTTATATTCAGTTGCACATATAAGTATAGCCCTGCCATTTCTAATTGGCAATAAAATGAAGGCATTTCGGAAACAATTCGGAAATCTAAAATGAAAAATATTACTTTCCTGCCCGCTCAATCATTTTCTTCATCAACTGCTGGAATTGTTCATTTGTTTCCTCGTCCAGCGGCATGACCTTTTCAAGCTGTTCTGCAACCAACGCCGTCACATCATCAATGGAATGTAATTCCTGCTTCTGCTCCTGTGCGGCGGTCTGGATATTTTGAAACATGGCTGCGGTCACTGGTTCCTCCGGCGGCTCCCCGCTGTCTATATCGCTTTTTATGTCCCGCAGGATAGACATAAATACATTCTTGATTTTCTCAATCTCCGCTTCATGCTCCCCCAGCTTTTGAGCGTTCATAAACTGTATATCCTGTCTTGCTTCCGCCCGGTATTCCGGGCGGTCTTTTATTAAATCGGACAGCGAAGATGTTGCTATTTCGATTACCTGGTTTCGTGCCATAACGCCCCTTGCCACTGTGTCCTGAAAATAAATCTGTATCAGGCTTATCAAGCGTGGGAAATTCTTATGTTCCAACAAGCGGTTGAGAATTTCCACATCTATCATTCCCGTTACAAGCCCCCGGACTGCTCCCTCGGACAATCCCAATTCCGATATGTCATAACTCTTTTGGACGCTCACTGTTGACAAGCCCAGAATATAATCCGTTGACACTCTAAATTCTTTCGCAATGCCTATGAGAACATCACTGCTGACCGTCTTTGTTTCCCCGCTGACGATCCGGCTCAACTGAGAGGGGGAAATCCCTATTTTCTTTGCCAATTCCTTTTGTGGGATATGCCGCCCGTTGCAAAGGTCGGAAATCCGCTGTCCGGGTGTTCCGGGTAAAGCCATAGATACGCACCTCCTCCGTATGCTTCCATTATACAGAATAATTGCAGAAATGCAATTTCAAAAGTATAGACTTTGGGAAAATGCAATTCTCGCAACAATCCGGGATTTGCATTTTTTTCTGATAAACTGGATTTACGAACGTTCGGAACAGCACCTTGAAAATCGAATGACCGTCCGAAAAGGAATATCCCGGCATGGGAAGCACCGCAACGAGCCACTTCGGGACAAAATGTCCCGAAGTCCGGGGAGCGTGCCAACGCCGGAACACGCCGCAGGAATGGGGCAGGAAGCCTTTTCGGAGAGAACGGCAACAGAGAAACGGAGGAACGCATGGAAGAAAATTTATACAAGCGATTGCCGCCCTTGGAACGCAGGCCGGACGGTTCCCTCTACCGTATGACACCGGCACAGAGAAAACAGGCAAACGCCCTTATCCGCCGGGAGTGCTGCAACTGCGAGGGCGGGGACTGTATCGCCCTTGACGACGGGGACAGCCGCACTTGCCCGCAGATGATTTCTTTCTCCGTCTGCTGTAAGTGGTTCCGCTGGTCGGTCTTGCCGCAGGATAGGACGCTGGAAGCAGAGATTTTTCGGGGAAAGGACTTGAAACGCTGTGAGGTCTGCGGCGGCGTGTTCGTCCCAAAGTCCAACCGGGCAAAATACTGCCCGGACTGCGCCGCCAGCGTTCACAGGCGGCAGAAAGCGGAAAGTGAACGGAAAAGGAGGTCAAGCGTGGACAATTAGGCAGGAAAAAAGCCTTGATTTACAAGGCTTCCAGAGGGCAGAACCGGGGCAGGTCATATAAAATATCGTCCGCCCCCGGAAATGCCGTTCTAACTGTCCACAAAGCACACTATGACAAACACGATTTATATTCATCAGCCGGAGAAATCGGTCAGCTTCACCCGGCTCCCGAATTTTCTCTTTGAAGCCCCTACATTTACGCCCCTGTCCAATGAAGCAAAGATACTGTACGCCTTTATCCTGCGCCGGACGGAGTTGTCCCGCAAGAGTGGCTGGGCGGACGAGTACGGGCGCATTTACCTGTATTATCCAATCTGCGAGGTGGTCGCCCTGCTCCATTGTGGGCGGCAGAAAGCGGTCAACACCCTGCGGGAGTTGCAGTATGCGGGGCTTGTGGAGATACAGAAACAGGGCTGTGGAAAACCCAACCGTATCTACCCAAAATCCTATGAAGCGGTTTCAAACACCGACTTCAAGAAATCCGGTTCCGGTACGCCGGAGGGCTGAAAACCGTACTCATAGAGTACGATAATCAATCCTCTTGAAGTACGAAAACCGGACGGTATATAGAAATACAGAGATTAAAACGATTTATTTATATCTTATCCATTCCAATCCTATCAGAGATATTTCCGGCGGGATTTTCCTGTGGAAAAGTCCCGGATAGGAAAGGAATGGGGAAAGGAGTTTATGGCACAGCACGCAATTTTGCGATTTGAGAAGCACAAGGGCAACCCGGCAAGACCGCTGGAAGCCCACCACGAAAGACAGAAAGACCAGTACGCCAGCAATCCCGACATTGACACCAGCCGGAGCAAGTACAATTTCCACATCGTCAAGCCGGAGGGCAGATACTACCATTTCATTCAGAGCCGCATTGAACAGGCGGGGTGCAGGACAAGGAAAGACAGCACCCGGTTTGTGGATACGCTGATAACCGCCAGCCCGGAGTTTTTCAAGGGCAAGTCCCCAAAGGAGATACAAGCCTTTTTCCAGAGGGCGGCAGACTTTCTCATTGACCGGGTAGGCCGGAAAAATATCGTGTCGGCGGTGGTACACATGGACGAGAAAACGCCCCACCTGCATTTGACTTTCGTTCCGCTGACAAAGGACAACCGCCTGTGCGCCAAAGAAATCATAGGCAACCGGGCGAATTTGACGAAATGGCAGGACGATTTTCACGCCTATATGGTGGAGAAATATCCCGACTTGGAGCGTGGGGAGAGCGCCAGCAAGACAGGCCGGAAGCATATCCCCACCCGGCTTTTCAAACAGGCGGTCAACCTCTCCAAACAGGCGAGAGCGATTGAAGCCACGCTGGACAGTATTTCCCCGCTGAACGCCGGGAAGAAGAAAGAGGAAGCCCTTGCCATGCTGAAAAAGTGGTTTCCGCAAATGGAGAACTTCTCCGGGCAGTTGAAGAAATATAAGGTCACAATCAATGACCTGCTGGAAGAAAATCAAAAGCTGGAAGCGAGAGCCAGAGCCAGCGAAAGCGGCAAAATGAAAGACCGCATGGAACGGGCGAAGCTGGAAAGCGAATTGCAGAATATCCAAAGGCTGGTTGACCGTATCCCGCCGGACGTACTGGCGGAGGTAAAGCGGCAACAGCGATACACAAAGAAAAGGTGATTGAATATAAGCAAAATTTCACGCCGCCCCTGTGCGGCATTGTACCTTGAAAATTGAATATGGAGGGCTGAATGGCAAAAAGCAAGAACGATATTTTAGTACAACAGACCGGGCAACTCGTTACGGCGGAAAACGGCACACAGTATTTTGTATGTGGGAATACCCGTATTAAAATCTCCGAACACTTTGCCACGGGGGGCAAGCCCCTTGGCGATTTGATTGTTGATGTAGTCCGGCATACAGCGGAAAATAAGGCTTCCGCATAAGACCACATCGTTGATAAACACCCACGCTTATGATATAATTGCCATAGAGCAAAAGTATTGTAAGCGTGGGTTGTTTCGTTTAGAAAAGGAGGATTTTTTACGGTGAAACAACCTTGCAATACTACGATTTACAACACAGCACTTTATTTGAGATTGAGCCGGGACGACGAGAACTACGGCGACAGCGTAAGCATTGAAACACAGCGGACGATCCTGCAACAGTACGCAAAGGAGCAAGGGCTTCATGTAGTCGGGGAATATGTAGACGACGGTTGGAGCGGGACAAACTTTGAACGCCCGGATTTTCAGCGCATGATGGACGATGTAGACACTGGAAAAGTAAACTGCATTGTCACGAAAGACCTGTCCCGTTTTGGGCGGGAACATGTGATGATGGACTACTATCTGGAATTTCTGTTCCCGGAAAAACGGGTGCGGTACATCGCCGTTGCGGAGAACGAGGACACAGAGAAAGGGCTTTCCGACTTTGTACCTTTCAAAAACCTGTTCAATGAGTGGTTTGCCAAAGATACGAGCCGTAAGGTAAAAACCGCTTTCAAAGCGAAATTTGCCGCCGGACAGCGTATCGGCGCATACGCCCCTATCGGGTATAGAAAACACCCAGAAATCAAAAACAAGCTGATAATCGACGAGGAAACCCGCTGGATAGTGGAGAAGATTTTTGACCTTGCCTTTCATGGCAGAGGGGCGGCCAGTATCACAAGAATACTGATTTCGGAAAAGGTTCCCACGCCGGGATTTATCAACTTCCAGCGTGACGGGACTTTCGCAAACATCTATGCGGGGGCGTCGGAGGAAAAAAGCTACGCATGGACGATAGCGCAGGTCAAGAGCATTATGAAAGATGAAACCTATATCGGCCATACAATCCACTACCGGGAAACAAACATTTCCTTTAAGAACAAACGGAGGATACGCAAGCCCCAAAGTGAATGGGTGCGGGTGGAGAACACGCAGGAGCCGATTATCAGCGAACAGGTTTTCCAGCAGGTACAGGAGCAGATAGCAAGCCGCCGGCGGGAACGCAAGAACGGCACGACGCAGATTTTTGCGGGACTGATAAAGTGTGCGGATTGCGGCTGGTCGCTGGCCTACGGAGAGAACAGGCAGAACAGCAAGCCCTATGGTTACTATCATTGTAGCAAGAACGGGCAAGGCACACGCCAATGTTCCATGCACTATATCCGCTATGATGTGCTTTACGCCTATGTCCTCTCCCGTCTGCAATACTGGTCGGGACTGGTACAGCACGATGAAGAACGACTCTTGAAGCGTCTGTTAAACGCCAGCGACAAGGGACAGGCCGCCGCAAGGAAGAAACAGGCCGCTGAACTGAAAAAGGCGGAGAAGCGGAAAGCCGAAGTGGACGCTCTGTTTTCCCGTATGTA
This sequence comes from uncultured Eubacteriales bacterium, assembly GCA_951800645.1. GTDB lineage: Bacteria > Bacillota > Clostridia > Lachnospirales > Lachnospiraceae > Brotaphodocola. The sequence continues at coordinate 45,732 of CATOIK010000005.1, forward strand.
TGAGGACTGGGCGGCGGGGCGTATCACAGAATATAACTTCAATATGCTGTCCGGGAAATACCAAAGCGAGCAGGCGGAACTGGACGGAAAAATCGGACAGCTTCAAGCCGCTATTGCCGCTGAAAATCAGAGTGCCGCAGACGCAGAAAAATGGATTTCCTTAATGAAAGAATGTGTCAATCCAACGGAACTGACCGCCGAACTTTTGAATACGCTGATTGAAAAAATCGTTGTCCATGAAGCGGTCAAGAGTGAGGACGGAAGCCGGGAACAGGAGGTAGAAATCTTCTATCGCTTTATCGGCAAAATTGATTGAATGATACCAATATCTTTAACTATGTGATACCGGAAATGGATTTCCTGACATCAGCAATCTGGAATCTTTGGCAGAAGCCCTCGACATTACCGTTGCCGAACTGATTCAATGTAAAAAGCAGGACAAAATTCCGGTGAATCCCCAGGAAATTCAGGATCTTATGGATGCTGCTTTGGAGCTGATAAAATACCAGGAGCAACTGGCTCGCCGCAGGATTCTCATAGGGCTGCTTTGGGCCGCTTTGGGAGTTATTCTTCTCTTTACCGGAATCCGCTATTTCCTGTTCCCCACTTTTTCAATCGGCGGGGGAGACGGCCCTACTGCCATCTTTATTGCCGGAAAAATTTCCAGAGAACTTCCGGCAGCCGCCATCGCTGCAGGCGCTGTATTGCTTCTGATCGGACTGTGGAAAATCTTAAAGAAAAAGCAAGGGTAAATTTTACCCCTGCTCTGCCCGCTTCAGCACCTTGATCTTATGAGCCGGCAACCCGAACAATGCCTCCATGGCAGCGGAAATCTCTGCCTGTATGGTAGGATTTCCGCCGCCGTCTGCTGTGATAACAATACCGGATAACTCCGGGTACAGTTCTTTTTTGACGATGGGAGCGGTTCCCGTTCCTCCCAAAGAGCCGGAACTGCCGGAGTTTCCGGTCACCAGCACTGTGCTTTGTTCTGCCTCCTGGCTCTGGATTTTCCTTGTGCCGCCGTTTGTATCCTGTTCTTCCGTAACAGAATTCCCCGTTTTATCATCTATCTGGATTACTTTCTCCCCAGTGGATTTCAGCACAATCATCACATCCACCTCTCCCACTCCATCTACCTCTTTTAAAATATCCTTTACCCGCTGTTCCAGCCGGGCCTCGTAGCTGCCGGACAACTCTGACTGTTTTTCTGCCTGTCCGGCTGCCTCTCTGGCCGCTTCTGTCTCTGCAGTCTCCGTAAGAAGCCCGGACGGCTCCGGCTGCACCGGCTGTGCCTCCGGCTTTCCCCCATCCATGGGAAAGGCCAGAATACACAGGATTATCCCTGCTGACAAAAGAAACAGCCACCGTTCCTTACCCTTTGGCAATTTGAATTTCCACATATCGCTCCTCCAGATTATAATAGGTTTCCAATCTCCGCCGCAGCTGCAGAATCCGGCCGGAAAGCTCCGAATGCTGCAGGTTTGCTGCCGGCTCCGCCTCACTTTCTCCGATTGCCGCAGACGCTGCCGCTTTTGCCGCAGGCGCTCCGATTGCCACAGGCGCTACCGGCTCCACCGGATGCTCTGCTCTGCTTCCCTCAGGAGTTTCCACCGTCTCCGGTCCATCAGACAAATTTCCGTTTTCATCCTCCACCCCGGTCACCACTACCTGAATCTGTACTACTTGCCCATAGGTTTCCGACTGGGCATCTCCGTCTATGGTTACCTGACAGTCTTTCACTGCCAGTTTTTCCTCCGCAGCCATCTGCTCCACATCCACAGCCACTGCCTCCTCATACTGACGAATCATCTGCTCCAGCCGTTGGGCTTCCATTCCAAGCAGTTCTTCCTGTAAATCATCAGCCTGGTACTGGAATACAAAGGATTCATAGGACCGGGCAATGGCTTCCTCCAGCCGCAGGCCTCCTGTAAGGGGCTTAAGCACCAGAAGAATCAGCACCGTTCCTGCAAACAGACGAATATATTTCCGGTAATTCTTTCCCGGCAGCAGGTTGTCAATTACCGCCATAAACAGAAAGAAGCCTACCAGGTTCTGTACCCAACTATACCAGGCTTCCAAAAGAATCACCTCCCTATGCCAGATAAGCGGCGTTGGTTCCCAGGCAGATGAGGGCGATAGTAACTGCAAACAGCAGCAGTCCTGCCGTCACCAGCCCCAGCAGCATTTTCTGGCTGTCTGCCACACTGCTGATGCAGGCCACCAGCCGCTTGTCTGCCACAGGTTCCAAAACCGCAGCAGCTCCCCGGCAGCACAAAAACAGCACGGCCAGCTTCACAATCGGAATCAGACTGATAATAATGAGTACCACCACGGCAGAGGCCCCGATTGTATTTTTGATCAGAACCCCTGAGCCCAGCACCATTTTTGCCACGACTCCGGCTCCGGTACCCACTCCCGGAATCACCTGCAAAAGCTTCTGAATCCCGGTGGTTTTTACTGCGTCTGCGTAAGGCAGCACCATCCCCTGAATCAACTGAAACCCCAGCACCAGCCCCAAAAGAGATTTCATCCCCCAGGAAATTCCGGACCGCAAAGCCTCCGTCAGCTTTGACAGCATGTCCTCTTTTACCATATGGTCTGCCAGCACCAGCAAAAGATAAACCCGCACTCCCGGCAGCAAAAGATGCAGATACAGCCACTGGACGCCTCCGATTATCAGCATTACCACCTCATACCAGGCTGCCGACGCCATCCCTGCTCCTGCCCAGACGGCAGCCGCCGCATAGGCAGGCATCAGTACCTTCATAAAATTCACCTGTCTGGAAAGTACATCTCCAGCCAGACTTGCACTTTCGGAAAATGAAGCTGCCAGCAATGTAAACGCCATCAGATAGGTCATGAAAAATCCCGTTTCCGCCATTTGTCCGCCAGAGAAAATCTGAGAGAAATTGGCAAAAACTGCACCCAAAAGGCCCAGCATCAAAAGCTGTCCCACCATTTTCCCGCCCCGGCTGATTTCGCCGAACAGGCCTTCCCGAAAAATATCCAGTATCAGCCGCCCGGCCTCCTTTCCTCTGCCTTCCAGCAAAAGCCTTACCATCTGCGAAAAAGAAAAACCGGAAAATCCAGCTTCACTATTTAAGTACCGATCAATGTCTTCCAGATTTGCAATCTGTTCCCCTCCCAGAGCCGCCTCCACTGCCTCAAACATTCTCTCCGGAGCTTCTCCACGAGCAGGGAGAGAAAAGGCCAGAGCCAGAATCATCGACAGGAGAAGCGTTACCGGAAGCCGCCTCATCCCAGCACTCCTTTCAGCGTCTCCATCAAGGCCAGCACAATGGGCATGCTGACTGCCAGCATAGAAAGCTTTCCGAAAATCTCAATCTGGGTGCCGACCGCCCCATATCCGGCGTCCTTACAAATGCCGCTGGAAAACTCTGCGATATAGGTGATGCCGGTCATTTTAATCAGCGTCCCCAGATACACCGGGTCAATCTGAATCAAATCCTGCAGCCGCCCCATGGCATCTAAAATGCTTTCCATCTTGGAAGCCCCATAGAAAAAAATGAAACAGCCGGCGGCCATGGCCAGATAAGTGCCGTATTCCGGCCTGGTATTTTTCATCTGTACCGCTAAAAGCACCGCCGTCATTCCCACAATTCCGATTGTAATTACCGTCATAATGCCACCTACAATGCAAACAGATTTTTAATGGTTTCAAAGAGTTCGTAAATATACGGCACCATCCAGAACAGTACCAGAACCAGTCCTGCCAGACTGGTCAGAAACGCCTGCTCCTCTCTTCCACTGTGCTTTAGCACCTGGCAGATTACAGAAACCAAAATCCCCACTGCGGCGATTCGGAAAATCAGATTAACCCCCATTCCATTGCTCCTTCCCCTGCTGCATATAAGTTGTCAAACTAGTAGAATCGTCAAAAACAGACCGCCCATGATCCCCAGGCTGGAGTACATTCTGCACCGTTCCTGCTTCTGCTGCCGCAGCCCGTCAATGGTCAAATCCAACTGCTCCAAATATAAAAGCAGCGTCCGCTCCTGCATGTCCCGGTCCATGTACCCCAGATGCGCGCCTAACCCGGCTAACTCCTGCATGTCCGACCTTGTCAGAACCGAATTTTGGCATGTCTTCACCTCAGCCTGCCAGATTTCCCCAAACAGCTCTCCGTCCTGCTTTGCCGTTCGCCTGGCTACCTTCTGAAAGAGTTCTGAAAGCGCCCCTTCTGTCCGGCCTCCTACCTCCTCAAAAGCCTCTGCCAACGTAGCGTTGGCATAGAGAATCTGCCCCTTCAGAAGAAATATCATCTGCCGCAGCTTCAGAAGTTCCTCCAGCCGCCGGCTGTACTGGCCAGCCAGCCAGAATCCCAGCCCCGACGCCCCGGCTACTGTGCACACTGCCCCGGCTATCCGCATCCAGATTTGTATTGTCATCTTATTCCCTTCTTTCCTGTTTTCATTTTTCCGGATGTTGCCGTTCTACAAAATCCGCTGACCATCGGCCTGATAGATTCCCTCAACCGCTCCGGCAGTTCCGCCTTTTAAAACAACGCAGCGCTGGAACCATTGTTCCTCCATCATGGTTTTCAACACCGGTTTTCGGCGAATATCCTCCACAGAACTGCCGTGAACGGTAGCCAGCAGTCTGCATCCGCAGTTCATCACCTGTTCCATAGCCTCTAAGTCTGCCCTGCTGCCAATCTCGTCCACAGCCACTACCTGAGGTGCCATGGTGCGGATCAGCATCATCATTCCCTGGGCCTTAGGACAGCAGTCCAGCACATCTGTCCGGATTCCCACATCATTCTGTGGTATGCCCTGATAGCAGGCGGCCAGTTCCGAACGCTCGTCCACCACCCCCACGGTCATGCCGGGTCTGACGCCTGTCTCCCCTTCTGATACCTGCCGGATTATGTCCCGCAAAAGGGTGGTCTTTCCGCAGCGAGGCGGGGAAATAACCAGGGTGTGGAGCATGGTTCCCCGGTGAAACAGACGGGGTATCACTGCATCAGCACAGCCCTTCACCTCATGTGCCAGCCGCACATTGAGAAAGGTTATGAACTTCATGCTGCGGATGCTTCCCTGGTCCGCCACCACCTTTCCGGCCAGTCCTATCCTGTGGCCGCCGGGAACGGTAATAAAACCCTGACGGATTTCCTCCTCAAAGGCATAGAGCGAATGACTTCCCACCTGTTCCAAGGTCTCCTTTAAGTCCTGCCGGGTTACCTGATATGCAGTTTTCGGATTGGCGCTGAATGCGCCTTCGGGTGTAAGAAAGAATTCCTGATGATTGCAGATTAAAAGAAGCGGCGCCTGGATGCGAAGACGAATCTCCTGAATGTGCTCCGGCGCTGCCGGCAGTTTACTGAAAATTGCCCGGATATTTCGGGAAAATATACGGGTCAGCGTTTCCCATGAATCCAAAATCACCCCTCCTCTCATACAAAAATGTATATGAGAAAAGGGGTGAATTATTCTTGTTTTTCGTTAAATGTTTAGGATGGAATCAGCGCGCCGCTGGCGTCAAACTGATACGCCACACCGTCAATGGTCTGCTGCCCGGTTACCATGGCGCCGGAGGGCTGCAGATAGTATTTTGCACCGTTTACCTCAATCCAGCCTGTCATCATGTAACCGTCTTCGCCGAAATAATACCACAACTGAGCTGCCGAATCCCAAAGCCATCCGACTCCCTGGTAGGTGCCGTCCGACTTCTGGTAGCGCCACCGGTCTCCCTCCGGAATCCACTTGGCAGTATAGACCACACCTATATCGTCAGTTAACGGCCGCTCTACGCCCTGGGCACCGGGGCCGCTGTTGACATCGTCAATATCTTTTCCGCTTTTTAAAAGCTCTGCATAGTCTTTACTGATGTAGTTTTCCAAAGAATACTCCGACCACTCTCCATCTTCATAACTGCTGCTCTTTCCCAGAGGCCGTACCCGGAATACATAATCCCCTTCTCTGGTAATCATTCTTCGGAAATCATAATATTTCCGCTTGGTTTTAATGGTTCCTATTTTTTTGTTATTCCGATACAGAGTCACCTCATATCTGCCAGCGTTCTCAATCTCATCCCACCGTGCAATGGTAACATCATCTTCATCCCAATAATTATCCCCAATGGTCTCCAGCTTATCTTGGGAATTTTCTGTAGAAGCCCAGACCGTCACAGTCCCGGCCACTGCCATAAATGCCGCTGCTGCAAATACCACAGTCCGTTTCCAAAATCTGTTTTGTTTCATAACACTTTCCTCCTTTTTACAGTCTTCACCGTAAAATGTTGCTTTAATTATACAAAATTTCCCAGGAAACTGCAACGGGAGAAAGGTATCGGAATTCTGACAGGTTTCTTACGATTTTACTTATGATACGGCTCCCCGCATATGATCCGGTAGCTCCGGTAAATCTGTTCCAGCAACACCACCCGCATCAACTGATGGGGGAAGGTCATTTTGGAAAAGCTCAGCTTGTAATCAGCCCGCCGAAGCACCTCATCAGAAAGGCCCAAAGAGCCGCCGATAACCATCACAATCTGGCTTTGACCGCTGACGCCTAACTTGTCCAGCCTGGCTGCCAGTTGTTCGGAGCTTAGCGGCTCTCCGTCAATCGCCAGGGCAATCACATAGGCGCCGTCTTTAATCTGGTCCAATATCCGGCGGCCTTCTTTTTCTTTAATCTGCCGTTCCTCCGCCTCGCTGGCTCTGTCCGGGGTTTTCTCGTCCTGAACCTGGATTATCTCCAGTCTGCAGTAGCGGCTCAGCCGCTTGGAATACTCTGCGATAGCGTCTGTATAAAACTTTTCCTTGATTTTTCCCACTGTTACTAAGGTAATTTTCACCGTTTTCTCCTTCTTCGGCCTCCAGACCGGACTACCCGGACCACCTTGCCCTCAGGCTTCCGTTTTATTCCGTATATGATCTGCAAAAACCGCTCCGCCTCATCCCAGGCGTCCCGGCTTTCCGGGATCAACCGCAGGGCCATCTGGAACACATGGAACATGCCGTCATAAACGGAAAGCCGCAGCGTGCCGTGGGCCGCCCGCAGCTTTTCCGCTATTACCAGCGTGTCCGAAAGCAGTACCTCCTCGCTGCCTACCTGCAGAAGCACCGGCGGAAATCCGTGATACTGTCCGAAAGCCGGCGACACATACGGATCCTTCGGGTCTGCATCTCCAATGTACGGGCTGTTGTAAAGCATGTTGTCCCTGGTTCCTCCAAACTGAAGATCCCGGTCAAAATTTGTGGTATGGGACTGGCCGCTGCAGGTTAAATCTGTCCAAGGCGACATCAGCACAATGCCGGCCGGCATAGGCTGGCCGCGATCCCGCAGATAGAGGGCCAACGCCAAAGCCAGTCCTCCTCCCGCAGAATCTCCCGCAAAAATAATCTTCTCCGGGTCATACTTTTTTTCTTCAATCAACCACCAGTAGGCCATAACCGCATCTTCCAGCGCCGCCGGAAACGGATGCTCAGGCGCCACCCGGTAATCCACAGTCAGAACATCGCCACCCATACTCCGCTTAGAATACTGCATGGCAAAATCCCGGTAAGTATTTTTCATAGGGCCAATGTATCCTCCGCCGTGGATCTGCAGCACTACCCTTCCGGTAAAAATTCCGGCCGGGCGCAGATACTCCATTTTAAACAGCCCCATATCAATCAACTCATATTCATAATCTGCCGGGCATACCCATGCCGGCTCCACCGGATTAGCCCGGTATTCCCCGGTCTGGAACTTGTGTCCCATGGCGGAATCCATCATGTTTTTCATCATGTCCCGCACCAGCCGTCCCCGCAGACTTACCTGTTCCTGTCTCAAACTTTCCTCCTGATACTGCTGTATTTCCATATCCGACTGCCCGGCATTTCCTACACATGGAACCGCCTGGACAGCTCATCCTTCCAGCTTCGCCTGCCGCTGGCATACTCAAATATGCCTTTTGCCGCCTTGCCACCCGTATGCCCTACTTTCCGGGCCATGCGGGCTGCTTTTTCCTCTCCGCCCTTTTGCCGGATAATGACCCGGCGGATTCTGGGATACATATCCCGCTTTCTGGCGCCGCACAGCTCATTTCCCTCCAGCCGCGCCAAAACGCCGTCTTCCTTCAGTTTCTGGAAAAACCGCCGCTGCAGCCTGCTGTCTGCAAACACCGAAGTAAAGGTCACCACCAGTTCATCGCCCCAGGCGCAGACTGCGCACTTTAAGGGCTGACTTCTGGAAACGCCAATCATAATGTGGAACCGGTCAATCTCGCCCTGATACTCCGGCTCCATATGAATGGGGCCGATATTGGACAGAGTGGTGGTATAGGCCCGATCCTTCATACGGAATACCATCTGCAGAATAGGCCGCTTGATCACCAGCGGAATCGCCCGCAGATACCATTTCTTCTCATTGGAAACATTATAGGAAATACCAGCTTCCAGCTTATCCCGGTCAATCTTTTTATCCATCTGCCTGCTGATGATCTGAACCAGTTTATCAAAACTCATCTCCGAATTTTGGAACCGGCAGCCAATCAGGCTGACTGCAAAAAAGTTAGCCATCGTCTCCGATCCAAAAAACGCCCGCAGGTTAATGGGCAGGTTTAAAACAATGGGCAGCTTTCCGCCTTTCCCATCCCGGTATTCCTGCCAGATAGACCAGATCAACGCCGCAGCCAGATACTTGGTAATGCTGACATCGTGCCTGCGGCACACCTCCTTTAAGCTGCTCACATTGACATAGCCGTGAAGCACCTGACCGGTTCCCAGAGGAAGGAAAGGACCCTCCAGCCGGTAAGCCGGACGGGAACTGTAGCTTTGATGTTCCATCTCCCTGTAGTTTTCCAGATAGCTGTCCCTAGTCTGAAACCTGGGCCGCTCCGGCCACTCCGCCTCATTAACAACGGCTCCCCCTTCCTGCCCCCACTTTAACTGAAGATACCTTCTGGTAAGACTTTTCAGGAAATTTGAAGCCCCCAGTCCGTCTGTCAAAGCATGGAACACCTCCAGGTTAATCCGCCGCTCATAATAGCTTACCCGGAACAGGAATTTTTGATTTCCATGAGGATCGATGTAACGGCATGGGTAGGTATTCTCCCGCTGCACCCTGGGAATCCGGGTATTCTCCTCAAAATAGTACCAGAACAGACCTCTCCGCAGTTTTACCCGGAAATTCTGTATTTCCGGAAGAATCTCCTCCAGAGCCAGCTGCAGAAGTTCCGGATTTATGTCTTCCTTTAAGGTTACAGAAATGCGGAATACCTGGCTTACCTGTTCATTGGCAATAACCGGAAATATTTTTGCCGTGTTGTCCAGCCGCCGCCAGCGCAGCTTCCAGCCGTGCTCCTGTTTTACTGTTTTCCCTCCGTCCGGAAGCGTCAACATCATATCATACCAGACGGCCCCGCCATGAACTGATTTGGATACCCCCAGATTCCGGTAACCGAACTGCTCATAAAATCCAATCAGCCTCTCCTTGCAGGTGAGGATCAGCCCTGCGCGACCCTTTTTTTCGGCATCTTCAATCAGGTGACGCATCAGCCGGGACGCAATTCCTTTGTGCTGCCACTGAGGCGCCACATCCAGACCAAAAATACTCTGATAAGCCCCATCCGGCTTATGATACCCGGCGTCCTCAAACATCTCATCCAAAATAACCGGGCTGTCTGTAACGCATCCATTGATAAATCCGATAATCTCTCCATCCAGCTCCGCCACAAAAAAGCTTTCCGGGAAAGTCTCTATCCGCTGTGAAAAAGAATCCCGGGTTGCGGCCTCTGCTTCTGGGAAACAGACTGCCTCCACCCGGGTCACAGCGTCAAGGTCCCCCATTCTGACTGGTCTGACCAAAACATCCATATTTTTATTCTTCCTTCCTCACATTGCCTGATGATGCAAATATTTTTACGCCATGTTCAACTAAACGCGGAAGTAATACCCTACGCCCCATTTGGTGTGTACATATTTAGGGTCGCTGGGACTGGGCTCAATCTTCTCTCTCAGACGGCGCACATGCACATCCACCGTACGCACATCCCCGGACTCAGAGGCTTTATTTCCCCATACAAAGGTAAGCAGGCTCTCCCGGCTGTAAACCTTGTTGGGATTACACACCAAAAGCTCCAAAAGGTCAAATTCCTTGGCAGTTAAATTGATCTCCCGCTCTCCAATAAACACCCGGCGGCCTTCCCGGTCCAGAGACAAATCTCCTGCAGTCACCATCTTGCTTTCCGCCTGGCCGTCCTTTTTCCCCCGCTTGCTGCTGCGGCGTATAATGGCCTTGATGCGGGCCTTTACTTCCAGAATATTAAACGGCTTGGTAATGTAATCGTCTGCGCCGTACTCCAGGCCCAGGATTTTATCCATATCTCCGCCTTTGGCTGTCAGCATGATGATGGGCATCTCTGAAAATTCCCGGATTGCCTGGCACACCTCAAAGCCGTCAAACTTAGGCAGCATAACATCTAAAAGCACCACATCGTACTCCGTCCTTTTCGCCAGTTCAATGGCCTCCTCGCCATCGTATGCGCAGTCCACCTCCATGCCGTCCTGCTCCAGACTGAAGCGGATGCCCTTCACAATCAGTTTTTCATCATCTACTACCAAAATCTTCGCCATGCTCTTTCTCCTACAAAACTTCCCTTTGCTGTCTTCTGTATGCAGTCTGCCAGATTTCTATACAGTAATCTGGTCTTTTATCTTTTCAAAAGAGGCCTCCTTGATGCCGGAAACCTTCATAATATCTTCAATCCGGGCAAATCCTCCGTTCTTTTCCCGATACCGGATAATATCCTCTGCCCGTGACTGGCCGATGCCGGTTAAGGTCATCAGTTCTTCCCTGGTGGCCGTGTTTAAATTGACTTTTGCGGTTATCTGCGGTCCTCCGCTTCCGGAAGCTGCACTGCCAGGTATACCGCTTTCCCCTGACAGACCAGCCTTTGCAGCCCAAACAGGGTCTGCAGCCTGGCTTTTATCCGGAACCTGAATCTTCATGCCGTCTTTCACCGGCACCGCCAGATTCAGATAACCGTCTGCCGCCTCTGCAGTAAGGCCGCCAGCCATTTCCACCGCCTCATAAATCCGCTGGCCTTCTTCCAGCACATAAACGCCGGGCTGATGAACCTGGCCGCAGACATACACATAGCAGACCGGGATTGTTTCCGGTTCTGTTGTCTCCGGCTCTGTTCCCGCTTCCCGGCCCTCAGCTTCCTGGGTTTCCCCTGTTTCTTCTATAACAGGTTTTTGCCTTTCCTCAGAAAATCCAGCCTCCGCAGCCGCTAAAACAGGCTCCGGAGCTTCTCCTTTGCCGCCGCAGCTGTAAAAGCAGCCTGCGCAAAGCACCAGAGCAGCCAAAAGCAGCCATCTTCCCATGCTGAAAAGCTTCTCATTCCGCAGTTTGTCATATTTCATAGAATCCCTCCGTTTCCAGAGCAGATTCCTGTTCAGCCTATATCCTATTCTACCGAAATCCAGGGGCAAATACAAGCTGTATTTTTACCTTTTCTGTTACGGAAGCCAGACCCCATCAGCGCCAAAACCATACTCCACACCGTCTATCTGACAGGTCTCCCCCGCCGCCATCTTACCGTCCGGCTTTAAATAATACCAGACTTCACCATCCGGCAGCCAGCCGGTCTGCTTCACATAATCCTTATAATAGTAATAGCTTCCATTGATATAACGCCAGCCGGTTCCCGGAAACAACTGGCTGTAATCGGCAAACGCCACCTCAATACATACATCCCCTGTAATCCCGGCCACAGCTCCGGCGTCTGTATACTGCCAGATTGTCCGGTTGGGATAAGCATTGACCGATGTCTCATACCTGGAATACCAAATATCGTAGGGAATCTGGCTGGTATCCATATAAGTAGTCAGCCACAGGTTATTGGCATAAACGATTGGCCGGTAACCAGCCTCTGCAATTACCTTACAGAATGCATTGATCTGGCTGGTGATTTCCTGGGGAGTCTTTCCCATATCCAGCAAATGCTGAGACTCCACATCATATGCTACCGGATAAGAAACCGGATAATCCTTGATCTGATCCAGAACAAAATGGGCCTCCTGCCGGGCTGTCTCCTCGTCCATGGCCTGGGTATAGAAAAATACGCCGGTGCGGATGCCATTGGCTGCAGCATTCTGCATATTTTCTGCAAAATATGGATCCAGATCATTAAGATAACCCAGGCGGATCATGGCAAAAGTCACGCCGTCTGCAGCCACCTGATCCCAGGCAATCTGCCCGGCCCGGTTCTGGTATTTGGACACAGTAATCCCCTTAGCCAAAGCCCCTTCTATGGCTGTACCATTGGCCCGGATAAACTGACCGTTTTCCACTCTCAGATGCTCCGCTAACCGGGCATGGGCCGTAATGCCGGCTGGCGCTGTAAACGCCAGACACAGCGCCAGAACGGCTGCTGTCTGCCCCCATTTTCTGCGTTTCCCAAACTTCTTTCTTCCCATATTTTACCTCCAATTTCTTCGCCTTGTCAGCCAAACACTTCCTCTGCATAGTTCACCGATGCCATAGCGTCCCGGCAGTACCGGTCTGCACCCATGGAATCTGCATAATCCTGGGTCAGCACTGCGCCGCCTACCATCACCTTTGCCCAGGGGGCGCTGGCCCGCAGCAGACGGATGGTTTCCTCCATAGAAGGCACCGTGGTAGTCATCAGGGCGCTTAAGCCTACCAGCTTCACCTGCTGCTTTACCGCCGTCTCTGCAATCTGCTCCGGAGGCACATCCTTGCCTAAATCCAATACCTGATAACCATAGTTTTCCAGAAGAACCTTTACAATATTCTTTCCAATGTCATGAATATCGCCCTTTACCGTAGCCAGAATGACCGTTCCCTTTTTCTCCTGCTTCACGCCGCTTTCATCCATGCGGACTTTGATAATCTCAAAGGCTGCCTTGGCCGCCTCTGCGCTCATTAAAAGCTGAGGCAGGAATAAAGTTCCCTTCTCAAAACCTTTTCCTACCCGGTCCAAAGCCGGAATCATCTGGCTATTGATAATTTCCAGAGGATTTCTGTCCTTCAGCTGCTCTGTCACTGCCGCAGCCGCCTGTTCCCGCAGACCTTTTTCAATGCTGACTGCCAAAGACAGCGCCGCCCCCTGACCAGCTCCTGCACCGTTTCCAGTGCCTGCCGCTGCTCCCTGACCGCCGTACGCCCCAATATAATCTCCGCACTGAGGATCTAAATCCATCAGCGCCCGGAAACTGTAATAAGCGTTCATCATCGCCTCAGAATTAGGGTTAATGATGGCTGCACTTAAGCCGTTCTGCATCGCCATGGTAAAGAAAGCTCCGTTAATAATCTCCCGCTTAGGCAGTCCAAAAGAAATATTGGACACGCCAAGAATCGTCTTGCCTCCCAGCTCATCCCGCACACGCCGCAGGGTTTCCAAAGTAGTAACGGCGCCTTTGCTGTCAGAACTGACGGTCAGACACAACGCGTCGATCAGAATATTTTCCGGACCGATACCGTACTCCGCAGCATTCTGATAAATTTTTTCTGCAATCTCAATTCTTCCCTGAGCAGTCTCCGGAATCCCATGTTCATCCAGGCACAAAGCCACTGCTACGCCGCCGTATTTCTTCACCAATGGAAAAATCGCCTTCATGGATTCTTCTTTTCCATTGACGGAATTGATAAGCGGCTTTCCGTTGTAAATCCGCATGGCCCGCTCCATGGCTGCTGAATCTGCCGTATCCAGCTGAAGGGGCAGGTCGATGACGCTCTGCAGCTCTTTCACCACTTCCTCCAGCATAGCCGCCTCGTCAATCTCCGGCAGCCCTACATTTACATCCAGCACATGAGCACCATGATCCTGCTGGGTCACCCCTTCCTGCAAAATGTATTCCAGGTTATGCTCCCGAAGCGCCTGCTTAAACCGGCTCTTTCCGGTAGGATTGATACGCTCCCCGATGATGACCGGGCTTTTCCCAATTTCCACCGCCTGAGCAAAGGAGCTGATTACCGTCCGTTTTTTTGCAGTCACAGGTACCGGTGTCAGATGCCTGCACCGGCTTGCCACCTTGCTGATATGTTCCGGTGTGGTTCCGCAGCAGCCTCCCACAATCCTGACTCCCATAACCGCCATCTTCTCCATAATCTCTGCAAACTGGTCTGCATCGATGTCATAAACAGTCTGTCCCTGTTTACTACGAGGCAGTCCTGCATTGGAATTTACCATGATCGGCGTAGAGGATACAGCCAGCATTTCCTTTAAAATTTCTTTCATCTGAGCCGGGCCCAGACCGCAGTTAATGCCAAGTACATCCACGCCCAGTCCTTCCAGCATGGCAACAATAGAGGCGGGAGTTCCGCCGGTTAAAAGCTTGCCCCGCTCATCAAAGGTTACGGTCACAAATATCGGCAGACTGCAGCTTTCCTTTGCCGCCAGCACTGCCGCCTTGGTCTCGTAGCTGTCGCTCATGGTTTCAATCAGGATCAAATCCGCCCCCTCCCGGACGCCAATCTGAATCACCTCTTTGTAGAGTGCCACTGCTTCCTCAAAACCCAGATCTCCCAAAGGCTTCAAAAGCTTTCCCGTAGGGCCCAGATCCAGGGCCACCCAGGCCTTTTTCCCACTCTGGGCCACTGCTTCCCTGGCGTTTTTTATGGCAGCCGCAATCACCGCATCCAGCTTATACTCACTTGCTTCATGATATTTTAACCGGTCCACCCCGAAGGTATTTGCCGTTACAATGTCCGCCCCAGCGTCCAGGTACTCCTTATGAATCTGTACCACTACTTCCGGACGGCAGATATTCCATGTGCCCGGCAGTTCTCCCGCCTTCAGTCCGGCAGCCTGCAAAAGGCTTCCCATGCCTCCGTCGCAGAACAAAATCCGCTCCTTCAATTCCTGTAAAATACTCATCTCTCTCCTCCTACCGCCGGTACAGGCAGTCTCTCTTTCCGCAAACCTCACAGCCTTCCACCCGGCAGTCTGCCGGAACCTGACTGATCCCCACTGCTGCCGTCACCGACTTAGACGGCAGCATCAAAAGAGCGTCTGTCAATGTCACTCCAATCCGCCGGTTTAAATCCAGAGCCGGTACAATCATCCTCTGGCACTCCAGCGAAAAATCTCCGTATCCTGGGCTGAACCTGGGCCGCAGATAAGCGCCTTCTGCCAGGTATTCTTCCTTTAGCTGCTTTATCGTTTCATCACAGTAGGTTTCCAGCATAGCCACTGCAGAGGCCTGAAGCACCACTGCCTTGCTTAGCTGCAGCTTTTCATAGCGCCCCAGAAGAATATCAACACCAGCTCCCAAGGTAGCACCAAACAGTAAAATCCGGTCACAATCCCTTAAATTCCGGGAAAGGTGCCTGCTGCTTGTCTTGAGGCACCCCATATCAATCTCCTGGCCCTGCACAGTCAAAGGAAACTCCCGCCACACCGCCTTCGGAGCAGCAGACTGTTCCAGCTCGGTTTTACATTCCTCAATCAATGTCCGGACAGTTTCCGGCGTATCTGCTGTTTTGCACCCCAGATACCGCAAAATCTCCCGGTCATTCCAGCTCCATGTTCCTGCTTCCATTTTATCCTACAATCTCCGAAAGGCTCCGTTTAATCTGCTCCGCCACATCCGGCTTATTCATGGAATACACATGGATGCCATTGACATGGTTGGCAATCAGGTCAATGATCTGCTCGGTTGCATAGGCAATCCCCGCCTGCTTCATGGCCGCCGGATTGTCCCCAAACCGGTCTACAATGGCCTTGAACCGGGACGGCAGATAAGTGCCGGACATAGAGCAGATCCGTTTAATCTGGGCTGCATTGGTTACCGGCATAATCCCTGCCACCACCGGCACTGTAATACCCTGTTCCCGAATCCGGTACAGGTAATTGTAAAGGATATTGTTGTCAAAAAACATCTGAGTGGTTACGAAATCACAGCCGGCCTCCACCTTTTCTTTCAGATGCTGAATGTCTGCCGTCTTATTTACAGACTCTACATGGCCTTCCGGATAACAGGCTGCGCCGATGCAAAAATCCCCTGCTGCCTTAATTTCCCCAATCAGCTCCGACGCATAGCGGTAGTCCTTCTCCACCCTGCCGTCTGCCGGAATATCTCCCCGGAGAGCCAGCACATTTTCAATCCCCCGGTCTTTCAGTTCTCTCAGCACGCCGTGAACCTTCTCCCTGGTAGAGGAAACGCAGGTCAAATGAGCCAAGGGCGTTACTCCCTGTGCTTTTACCGCCGACGCAATGTCCGCCGTATAGCTGCTGGTGCCGCCGCCTGCACCGTAGGTCACACTCATAAACGCCGGCTTCAGCGCTGCAATCTCCCTTGCCGCAGCTTCCACAGAATCAAATTTATCCTCTGTTTTCGGGGGAAACACCTCAAAAGAGAGCGTCGGCTTTCCCTCTGCCAAAATGTCACGAATTTTCATACGGTCTTCTCCTGCTTCCTGTAATTTCCAGTTCCATCTCAAAAATAGGTAATCAGAACCAGTATAGCACATCCCCCCTCTATTTTCCACTGCAGGTATTTGTTAATTTGATAACGATTTCAGCGATATTTGTCCCTTTTCCTTGCATTTCTGAAAATCTATGGTAAGATAACTAGCAACTGCTTTGATCTGGGAAATCAAATGTGTGCCTAGAGGACACTGCGCAATACAGCAGAGCGTCCTCACTGTCCCACAATATCACAATAAGGAGATTTTATTATGGAACAGACAGGCTTCAAAGCATTTTTGCGCCGCAAAAATGTAAACATCACCGTAAAAACCTATCTTATTGACGCACTGGGAGCTATGGCCTTCGGCCTTTTCGCCTCCCTGCTCATCGGAACCATCTTCGGAACCCTGGGAGACAAAACACAGATTGCTCTGTTTAACACTATCGCAGAGTATTGTAAAAGCGCTACCGGCGCTGCTCTTGGCGTGTCCATCGCCTATGCCCTTCAGGCGCCTCAGTTGGTGCTGTTTTCCGCCGCTGCCGTAGGAATTGCAGGAAACGCCCTGGGCGGCCCGGTAGGCGCACTTTTAGCTACCATTGTGGCAGCGGAGCTGGGCAAGCTGGTATCTAAGGAGACGCGGGTTGACATTCTGGTAACTCCCGGCGTCACCATTATTTCCGGCGTGCTGATAGCCCAGTTTGCAGGCCCCGGCGTATCTGCCTTTATGAACGCTTTTGGAGAGCTGGTAAAAACCTCTACAGAGATGCAGCCCTTCTTCATGGGCATTTTAGTATCCGCCCTGATCGGCATTGCCCTGACCCTGCCCATTTCCAGCGCTGCCATCTGCATTATGCTGAGCCTGGACGGACTGGCCGGCGGAGCAGCCACAGCCGGCTGCTGTGCCCAGATGATTGGCTTTGCAGTTTTAAGCTTCCGGGAAAACGGCGTAGGCGGTCTGCTGGCACAGGGTCTTGGCACCTCCATGCTGCAGATGGGCAACATCGTAAAAAATCCCCGCATCTGGATTGCCCCAACTCTGGCATCCATGATTACCGGCCCCATAGCCACCTGCATCTTCCGGCTGGAAAATATTGCAGCCGGCTCCGGCATGGGCACCTGCGGCCTGGTAGGCCCCATTGGCATCTACACCGCCATGGGCGGCGGCGCCGGCATGTGGCTGGGTATTCTCTTAATCTGCTTCGTTCTTCCTGCCATTCTGACCTGGGTGTTCGGTGAAGTGCTGCGGAAGATTGGATGGATCAAATTTGGAGATTTGAAGCTGGATTTATAAAAGAAAAATCGCAGAAAAACAGGGAGAGACGGCCTAAAATCAGGCTTGCCTCTCCCTGTTTTTTCTTTTTTGATTTTTTCATCACTGTCCCAAAACAGTCTTCTTTACTCTTTTAAAACCTCAATCGCCTTCTGCACCTGATTATCCCGCTCCAGCGGCACATCGTACTGGCCGATCAAATCCTCATCCAGTTCCAGCTCTACTTCCACATCCGGCTCCAGTCCTTTCTCATGAACATCATTGCCGGCAGGGGTATAGTAGTGGGCAATGGTCAGCTTTACGGCAGAGCCATCGTCCAAAGGAAGAAGCTGCTGCACAATACCTTTTCCGAAGGAGGTGGTTCCTACCAGGGTTGCCTTGCCGTAATCCTGAAGAGCTCCCGCAAACACCTCTGACGCACTGGCGGACATGCCGTTAATCAGGACTGCAATGGGCATATCCAGCTCATGGCCGTCCTCTACCGGATAGCGAGGATCCATGCCGCCGGAAACCTCATGATGCAGCTTGCCGTCTTTGCTGTAATACCGCTCAATCTCACTGTTTTTATCTGAGGTTGACAGAATGGTACCGCCATGCTGGTTCTCCGGCAGAATATACGCTGCCATCTCCACGCAGGAATCCACCACTCCGCCGGGATTGTCCCGCAGGTCGATCACCAGTCGCTCCATGCCTTCCTTCTCCAGCTTTTCTATCTGGTTGGTAAACTGGTCTGCTGTCACGCTGTCAAACTGGGTCACCAGCACATAGCCGGTTTTGTCCGGAAGAAGCTGGGCCTCCACCGTCTCATTTTCCACCATGCGGCGCTCCACATGAACCGGGATTTCCTCTCCGTCCCGCATCATAGTCATATCCACAAAAGTGCCTTCCTCGCCCCGGATATGCTGGCTCACCAGGGTGTCCAGATCCTGCTCCGCAGCCATCAAATCCCCTACCTTATAGAGGATGTCGCCCTTGCGGATTCCCGCCTCCTCTGCCGGAGAATCCGGGAACACCCGCAGCACCGTAATAATGCCGGTATCATACCGCTGACTTACCTGAACGCCGATGCCGCAGTAGACCCCTTCCGTCTCCTCCGTCATGGCCTGATATTCCTGTGCTGTGTAATAGGTGGTATAGGGGTCTCCCAGGCCTGCCAGCAGGCCCTTGTAGATTCCGGCCTCCATATCCGCTGCATGGATGTCCTCTTCAAACAGGAAGTAATCCCCTACCAGCTCTTCCAAAAAATCCAGCTTATTCTGAACCTGCTCTAAATCCAGGGATTCCTTTGCCGCCGTGGCTCCGCCGGAGCTTTCCACCGACTCCGTGTTCTGGTTCTGGATTACCGTCCGGCCCACAATGGAGATGCCGGACGCCACTCCTACAATGGACAGCCCTGCAAAAGCAGTCACCATGGCTCCCACCAGCACACCTTTCCAGAATCTGTTCCTGTTTTTATATTCTTTTTCCAACAATGTCACCTGTCTTTCTGTCTTATCAGTCCCATGTACCGGTCTCTGGCCCTCGAAATGATTATGGGCTTACATACGCCAGCGGATTCACATAGCTGCCGCCGGAACGGATCCCAAAATGAAGATGAGGCCCTGTAGAATATCCGGTGGAGCCAACCTTGGCAATGGTCTGTCCCTGCTTCACTTCCTGCCCCTCTGAGGCCAGAAGCTGAGAGCAGTGCATATACACCGTATATATTCCGCTGCCGTGGTTGATCATAATGTAGTTGCCTGCCGAATAGCTGTATGCAGATACCACCACTGTACCGGACGCCGCTGCCAGAATAGGAGAACCTGTGGGCGCTCCCACATCCACCCCCTGATGGTTGGTGGACGCCCCCTCAGTAGGCGACGATCTTCCGCCAAACGCAGATGTGATCCGGCTGCTGGACGGCAGCGGCCATATAAAGCTAATATCTCCAAGACTGGCTGTCTTATACTGCTTTCCTGCAGCTTCCGCCGCTTTTCTGGCTTCTTCTTCCTTCCGCTTGATCTCCGCCTCCAGAGCCTTAATGCGGTCCTCCTGGGCTTTCAGGTCCTTCTCATATTCACTGATCTGGCCCTCCGCCTCATTTATCCGGCTTTCAAAGTTCTTCAGTTCCCTGTTTTTCTCCGCCAGCAATGTTTCCACCGACTGATGCTTGGCCTGAGTCTGTTCCTGCAGTCCCAAAAGCTCCCCATGCTCCGTCTCAAGCTCCACCTCGTGAGAGGCTATCTGCTCCTTGGTGGCTGCATACTCCTCCATCTTCTTCCGGTCATACTCGGAAATCTTCTGGATATACTCAGCCCGGTTCATAAACTGTACCATGTCATCAGACTGAAACAGCATATCCAAGTAGCTGGTATCGCCCTGCTCGTACATATATTTTATGCGAAGCTTCATGTCTGCATACTGCTTTTCTTCCGTCTGCTTTGCTGCCTCCAGCTCCTGTTTTGTCGCAGCAATCTCCGTCTCCTTGGCAGCAATCTGGCCGGAAAGCTGATCCAGCTCGCTGTTTATCCGCTCCAGGTCATTGTCCAGGCGGCGGACATAGGCCACTGCATCGCTTTTCAACCCTTCCAGTTCTTTTAAAGAATTCTCTACCTTCTTCTTTTCTTCCTCAATGGAGCCTGCCTTTTTCCTGGCGTCCTCCACATCCTTTTTGGTAGCATAGGCCGGAAAAATGCCGCCTGCTGCCAAAAGCACCGCCAGACCAAAGGCTGCAGCCCGGCGACAGGTCTGTTTTTTTCTATGATTCATATAACACCTACACCTTTAAATATTTGCGGATGGTGAAAAAGCTGCCGAAGAAACCGATTCCAATGCCCAAGATCAACGCCACACCTACCATCAGGGGATAAATCTCCTCAATGGGAATGAAATACAGCATATTGGACAAAATGTGGAACCGCTCCATCAGATACACCACTGTTCTGGTATACAGAAAATACATTCCAATCAGAGGAATGACAGCTCCCATCAGTCCAATCAGCACGCCTTCCACAATAAACGGCGACCGAATCATAAAGTTGGTAGCGCCGATCAGACGCATAATCTGGCTTTCCTGTTTCCGGAACGCAGCCGCTACAGAGATGGTGTTGTTAATCAGGAACACCGCTACGGCCAGCAGCACCCCGATAATCACCAGAGACAAGAGGCTGATCATCTTGTTAAAGCTGGAAAAGCCTGCTGCTGTGGTGTTGGAGTAATTCACCTGGCGTACACCCTCTAAACCTTCTAAATATGCTACCAGGCCCTCCTGCTGTTCAATGTCGTGGAGATAAATCTCATAGGAAGCAGAACCTGCCAGCGGATTATCGTCCGCAAAGCCTTCCGCCAGTTCCTCGTGGCCTGCAAAATATTCGGTTTTAAAGGTATCCCAGGCCTCCTGAGCAGACACATAATTCATGGACTTAATCTCCGTCCGCTGTCCAATCTGCTCTCCCAGCGCCAGAATCTGCTCCTCTGGCAAAGTTTCATCAAACAGCACCGTGATGCCCACTGTACTCTCCACATGCTGCACCATATACTGAATATTTCCAATAATAGAAAAAAATAAACAAAATAAAAAAATACACGCAGAAATCGTGGCTGCCGATGCCAGCGAGAACCAGATATTTCTGCATATATTTTTCACGCCCTGTTTCAGGCAATACCAAAATGTACTAAGTCTCATCTGAATGACCGCCCTTCACTTCATCGCTAATCAGCCTTCCCCGCTCCAGGGTAATAACCCTTCCCCCCATCTGCTCCACAATTTCCTGGCTGTGGGTTACCACCACTACGGTAGTTCCCCCCTCATTGATCTCCTTAAGCAGCTTCATGATCTCAATGGCATTCTGATGATCCAGATTTCCCGTAGGCTCGTCAGCCAAAAGCACCTCCGGCCGGTTAATCAGCGCTCTGGCAATGGCTACCCTCTGCTGCTCACCACCGGATAACTGCCGGGGCAGCATCTTATACTTAGCAGAAAGGCCAACCATTTTCAGCATTTCCGGCACAGACTCCCGGATGGTTCTGGGAGACGCCCCTACCACACGCTGGGCAAAGGCCACATTCTCAAAGACGCTCCGATCCTTTAACAGACGGAAGTCCTGGAATACAACTCCCAGCCGTCTGCGGTATTTGGGCACATACCGGCGGGGCATCTTCTGCAGGTTCATATCGTTTACCACGATGCGGCCGGAAGTAGGCTCTGCCTCTTTTAAAAGAAGCTTTAACAGGGTGGATTTGCCGGAGCCGCTGCGCCCCATAATAAAGACAAATTCCCCGTCTGCAATCTGAATGTTAATATCCTTCAGAGCCTTATTTCCGGTCTCGTAAGTTTTGTTGATGTTTGAAATTTCTATCATAATTAGTAATCCAGACTCTCCATGTACTTCATGTACTTTACAACCATCAATGCAATCTTAAAGGTAATGGCGTCCTCAAACACCCGCAGATCCAGGCCAGTCCCCTTCTGCAGCTTGTCCAGACGGTACACCAGAGTGTTCCGGTGGATGTAAAGCTGTCTGGATGTTTCAGACACATTTAAGCTGTTCTCAAAGAATTTGTTAATGGTGGTTAAGGTTTCATCATCAAACTCATCCGGAGACTTGCCGTCAAAGATTTCCCGGATGAACATACGGCACAGAGGCAGAGGAAGCTGATAGATCAGACGGCCAATGCCTAAGTTGCTGTAAGCCACCACATTCTTTCCGCTGTAGAAAATCTTTCCTACATCCAGAGCCATCTTGGCCTCCTTGTAGGAACGGGAAACCTCTTTAATATCTCCCACGATGGTGCCGTAAGCCACATGAACCTTAGTCATGGCCTCCGTATTCAGCATATCTAAAATCATGTTGGCAATCTTGTCCAGCTCTGCGTAATCCTCGCCCGGTTTTACTTCCCGCACCAGAATGATGTTCTTCTCATCTACTGCAGTAATGAAGTCCTTGGTCTTAGTAGCAAACAGGCTGCGGACTGTCTCTAAAGCATTTACATCCTTCTCATGCTGGGTTTCAATTAAAAATACCACCCGCTTTACATTGGTCTCAATGTGCAGCTTCTTGGCCCGGTTGTAAATATCTACCAGCAGCAGGTTATCCAACAGCAGGTTTTTGATAAAGTTATCCTTATCAAACCGCTCCTTGTAGGCTACAAGCAGGTTCTGAACCTGGAATGCAGCCAGCTTTCCTACCATATATACATCGTCACTGGCGCCTCTGGCCAGCAGAATATATTCCAACTGATGCTCGTCAAATACTTTAAAGAACTGATAACCCTGGATCACCTGGCTGTCTGCCGGAGAATCCACAAAAGAAAGGATCGAATTCTCATATTCCTCTGCGTCCGGGAATGTGGAAGCCAGCACCTTTCCCTCTGTATCACAGATGCAGAGATCAATTCTGGTAATTCCCTTAAGACCGTCAATGGTTGTCTGAAGAATCTGATTTGAAATCATAGCGCACGCTCCTTCTCTGATTTTCTTTCTGTCAAAAACATGGATGAAACTGCCAAACCTGACAATACCCTAAGATATATCTTAATGCAAAATGCAAAAAAAAGCAAGCGAGTATGTTGCTCGCTTGCTTGCCTTTTTGTATTAGTTCACGATTACCTGCTCGGTATCTTTATCGAATACATGAATCTTGGACAGGTCCATAGCCAGCTTCACGGTATCGCCCGGTCTTGCAGTAGTGCGCGGATTTACGCGGGCAGTGCAGTTGGTCTCGTTGATGTCAAAGTACAGGAATACTTCTGCACCCAGCATCTCGTATACGCGGATCTTAGCCTCGATAATGCTCTTAGGAGACGCAGCCAGATAAGCCTCGTCATCATGCAGGTCTTCCGGACGGATACCCAGGGTAACGATCTTGCCGATGTAACCTTTCTCCTCCATTACTTTTGCCTTCTCTGCCGGCAAAGCGATGGTGTGGCCGTCAAAGGTCAGAGTTACATCTGCGCCGTCTTTAGCAACAGTAGCGTCAATCAGATTCATCTGCGGAGCGCCGATGAAGCCTGCTACAAACTTGTTGTTGGGCTTGTCGTACAGGTTCTGCGGAGAATCTACTTGCTGAACCACGCCGTCCTTCATAACTACGATTCTGGTACCCAGGGTCATAGCCTCGGTCTGGTCATGGGTTACATAAATGATGGTA
Organism: uncultured Eubacteriales bacterium; assembly: GCA_951800645.1. Lineage (GTDB taxonomy): Bacteria > Bacillota > Clostridia > Lachnospirales > Lachnospiraceae > Brotaphodocola. The sequence goes on from CATOIK010000005.1 coordinate 69,514, forward strand.
GCGTTCAGTCTCTGATGCAGCTTGGAAATCTCAATACGCATCTGGCCTCTCAGCTTTGCATCCAGATTGGACAGCGGCTCATCCATCAGAAATACTTTAGGGTTACGAACGATAGCGCGGCCCATAGCCACACGCTGTCTCTGGCCGCCAGAAAGAGCCTTCGGCTTACGGTCTAATAAATGGGACAGGTCAAGGATTCTTGCAGCCTCCTGAACCAGCTTGTCAATCTCATCCTTCGGGGTCTTTCTCAGCTTCAGACCAAAAGCCATGTTGTCGTAAACGCTCATGTGGGGATACAGCGCATAGTTCTGGAATACCATGGCAATATCTCTGTCTTTCGGCTCTACATCGTTCATCAGCTTGCCGTCAATGTACAGCTCGCCGGAGGAGATGTCCTCTAAGCCAGCAATCATACGAAGGGTAGTGGATTTACCGCATCCGGACGGACCTACAAAGATGATAAACTCTTTGTCAGCGATCTCCAGGTTGAAATCTTTTACGGCAACAAATCCATTGGGATAAGTCTTGGTTACATTTTTCAAAGATAAACTAGCCATATCGTTCTCTCCTTTTGTTAAGCAAATACAGACGCATTTCGTAGTTGATTCTTGTTTCTGGAATAATGATACAATATATAAAATTTTTCTGCCATATGGCAAATGCCCAAAATCCCATTTCCCTTTTTAGCACATTTGCCCCCTGCCTCAGAAATGTGCTGAAAATATAAAAAGCAGACGGAAATGCGTCTGCTTTTTATGTGTACTTTCGATAAATTTCTTTTTTCAAACGGGCTTTTTCATTGTCTAACGAAAAAACCTTGTGAATCCTGCCCAAGAAAACCAGTTTTTCTTCGTTACTTTCTTTTTCTGATAAACCAAATTTTTGGAATATTTTCCCAAAAAGAATTAGGAAATTTTTCTGGCCAGCACATGAAGGGTTTTATCTCCCTCTGCTTCTTCTCCCGTTACCCAGATTTTCCGAATTTCCAGCCGTCCGGTCTCTTTTAAAATCCGCTCCAGCTTCTCCTGGGTATACTCACAGAAATAACGGCCGTTCTGGGTTCCCTCAAAATCTCCCTCATGGAAAGAAAGGTATAAGGTTCCGCCCTGACGAAGGCTGTCAATTACTTTACTGAGAATTACAGGCATCTCATCCTCCGGCACATGAACCAGGGCCTCGCAGCCCCACACGCCGTCAAATACCTCGTCAAACTCCATATCCTCGTAAGACATATTCAGCACTTCCAGGCCGGTGTGGATCTCCGCCAGCTTGCACATCTCCTCCGATGCATCTAAAGGCGTTACATCAAGGCCCTGCTCATAGAAAGCCAGACTGTCCCGCCCGGAACCGCAGCCAAGATCCAGGATTGTATCTCCTTCTTCCATCTCTTCCAGAAAGGCCTGCCGCTCCTCTCCTAAGTCCCGCTCTACGGTCTGCTCAAAGATTGCAGATGCATATTTATTATAGTACCCGATTGTGTCCACTTGATCCTCCTATATCATTTCAATGGTTTTTTCCGTGATCCGGATTTTATTTTCTTTTAACAGGCATCCTACCGCCCGCTTAAAGGCATTCTTGCTCATCTGGAACTCCCGCAGGATCGTCTCAGGCCGTGCCTTATCATTGAAAGGCAGCACGCCGTCAAACTCGTCAATGACCTGTAAGACCATCTGAGCGTCTGCATCCATCTGCAGATATGCTTTCTGCCGGGGGCTTAAATCCAGCTTTCCATCCTCCCGCACCTTTACTACCCGGACTTCCACCACATCTCCCAGATGGAAGCTGCCATACAGCTCCTTTTTGGGGATCAGGCCGAAATAACGGTTGTCCACAGCTACAAAGGCGCCCAGCGTTTCGCTGATCTCGTAGATGGTTCCGGTTACCTTATCATCTTTTTTATAAGGGGACTCAGCGCTCATGTAAGGATAGACTTTCATGGTTGCAGCCAGCCGTCCGCTTTTGTCAACATAAAGAGCCACCAGGCATTCCTCGCCGGGGCGAACCCTGTGATTCTGCTCCTTAAAGGGAAGCAGCAGATCCTTTTCCAGCCCCATGTCCAGGAAGGCGCCGATTTTTACCACATCCTTTACCGGCAGCACAGCGGTCTCTCCTACCTGCAGCTTCGGCACCGTGGTGGTGGCAATCATCCGGTCCTCTGAGTCCTTATAAACAAAAACCTCCAGGCTGTCTCCGGTCTTTGTACCTTCCGGCACCTGTTTCCTGGGCAGCAGCACCGACTGTTTGTCGTCTCCCTCCTGCCCTAAATACACACCGAAGTCCTTTTCCCGCTGCACCGTCAGCGTCTGAATTTTTCCTAACTCTATCATCTGATCTTCTCTTTCTCCTTCTGCTCCCCCGCCTGCAGCCATACCACAGCGCAGGTCTGGCCCTCTGCTCCGCAAAGAACCACGGTCCAGTCATTTTCATCCCGGCTGACCTGGGGCGTCATAACATCTCCCAGCACAGCCGCATTTTTATATTCCACCCGCAACTGCCTGATCCGAATATCCTCCGGCAAAGCTTCACGAGCCATATCTACATACTGGGCGTTGTTTACATGATGGTTGGTATCGATGTGATGCCGCATTACATGGATTTCCTTTGCAGTCTGATACGCCTCCGGCACCGGGATTTTTCTGGCGGCATACTCCATGTCCAGCTTTTTTTCATCTCCGGTTCCATACCCCCGGACATCTTCCGGACTGATCCGCGCCGGGCGGCCAGCCTCTGTGTCGAAGAAGAACCAGATGGAATTGGCTTTTACCAGATAATTTCCCTGCTTGTCCTGAATGGTGAAATTCCGGTATCCATAAATGCCTTTAAAGTCATAGGGCCAGGTACTGATAACAATTTCCTCTCCCAGTCTTGGATACCGCTCAATTACAATCTGCCAGGAAGACAGCCACCAGGCACGACAACGCCCTTTAAGATAGTCAATCCCCAGATTCAGATCCTCTGACTGGAAGGTAGAACAGTCCTGGAAATAATTGATAATTCCGGTTATGGTCAGTTCCTGATTTACATCCACCTCACTGTAGCGAACCCGGCTTTCAAACGAATACATACATCTAACCTCTTTCAATGCCCACAATGATGCCATTATCTTTTATTATCTCATATATTCAGCGGAATCACAACTATTTTTTCCATTAAAGTTTCATAGGGCGAACTTTCCTAAGGGCCATATAAATTAGGAAAACCGCAAATACAAGGTTTTTCGGAGCCTACCAACAAAAATAATATTTGATCTATCACATTACGCTGAAAGGCCGTCCGGCCATCAAAACCGGGCGGCTTTTTTGCGTGGATAGACGGGAAGGAGGTAAAAAATAATTACAGAAATTTAAGCCTGAAATTTGTGCAACTTTAACGAAAAGGAGGTTAATGAATGGCAGATGACAAACTGAACACGGGCCCCGGTGAGAAAAAAATCCCGGAGGCTCCCGAGTCTGTAACGGCTGGCCAGCCCCAGGCCCCGGCTCCCGAACAGGCCGCTCCCACACCCCAGCAGGAACAGACCGGGCCCGCAAAGCCCGATCCCGGCGATGTGGTAGTGTCCTTTGAGCAGATCAATGAGCTCATGGGCGAAAAGCGAAAGGCGGCCCGGGCTGAGGTAGAGAAAGCCGGGGATGCCCCCACAAAGGAGCAGGCTCCCGGTGAGGCGGAACAGCCCGCCACTGGCGAACCGAAAAAGCCCCGCCGTGGCCGTTCCCCGAAGGAGGATAAAGCGGAGCCCGCTGGCAAGGAGGCGGCAAAGCCCCGCAAGGGCCGCCCGCCCAAGGCTGACAAAGCGGCCCCCGGCGAGGCCCAGCCGTCCAAGCGAGACAAAATGTCCCGAAGTGACGGGAAGGCTCCGGACGCTCAAACTCCCCCAAAGGCTGGGAAAACTGCTCCCGAAAAGAAGGCCGCCGCCCCGGAGCAGGCTCCGCCCGGGCCAGTCACCCCTCCCCGTCCGGTGGAGGAAGGCAAGCTCATGTATCTGAAACTTTCCGAGATGCATCCGTTCCATACATTCCGGCCCCATCCGTTCAAGGTGCGGGACGATGCCAAAATGCAGGAGACAGTGGCATCCATTAAGGCAAACGGCGTGATGGTGCCGGGCCTTGCCCGCCCGGAAAAGGACGGAAACGGCTATGAGATTGTGGCGGGCCACCGCCGCTGCCGGGGCAGTGAACTGGCCGGGCTATCTGAAATGCCCTTTATCGTCCGGGATATGAGCGACCACGAGGCTGTCCAGGCCATGAAGGACAGCAACAAGCAGAGGGATCAGACGCTCCCCAGCGAGCTGGCCGCCCTGCTGGATTTGGAAGTGGAGGACATCAAGCACCAGGGCGGGCGGCTGAAAAATGTGGCCGAGGGCGACATTGGCAAGCGTTCCGTGGAGATCGTGGGCGAGGCCCACGACATGAACTATAAAAAAGTCATGCGCTATCTGCGGCTCAATTCCCTTGTGCCGGAACTGCTGGACAAGGTGGACGATAAAAAGATGGGCTTTATGCCCGCCGTGGAGCTTTCCTATATCAAGCCCAAAAACCAGAGGCTGATCGCCGTTTCCATTGACGGGGAGCAGGCGTCCCCCTCGGTGGCCCAGGCGAAAAAGCTCCGGGAGCTGGATCAGGAGGGCAAGCTCAACGGCGATGTGATTGACGGTATCTTATCAGAAAAGAAAAAGGAGGATCGAGGCGTGATTATTTCAACTGCTGAACTGGAAAAGTATTTCGGCAAGGAGGTCACTCCGGCCAAAATGAAAGAGCAGATCATCGGCCTGCTGGACGAGTGGAAACAGAAACAGCCGCCCGAGCTGGCAAAGGCCCCGAAGAAAATGGAAAAAGACAAGTAACCACTTCGAGACATTTTGTCCCGAGGGGCTCTGCCCCTCTGCGATGGCTCTGGTGGTATATATCCCCCGTCGCCGGGGATAAAAAAGCGCAGTCGGGAGCGGGCCGTCAAGGGGGCCAACGGCCCCGCCGCTTGCGGCGGCTTGCCCTTTACGGCCTGCCCCGGCTGTGCTATCTCCGGCCAAGCGGCGGGGGTATATCCTCCAGAGCCGCCCCCTTTCCCATGATTGGGAAAGGGCGGGGGGTTAGGGTTGAACGATTTTATGTTAGAACGGAGGTTTTTACTTATGAAACGACCCCTTGCATACATTACCGCCGCATGGTTTGGCGGCGACAGTGAAAACGCAGAACTGGCGGCCCAGTATTGCCGGGCCGTATATGAGGCGGGCTTTGCACCGATCTGCCCCGCCCTCTATCTGCCGCTGTTCCTCAATGACGCAGTACCCGAGGAGCATAAAAGCGGCATTGACATTGGCCGTGACCTGCTCCGCCGCTCCCGGGTGCTGGTGGTATGCGGCCACAGCATGACCGAGGCCATGAAAAATGATATTGCCGTGGCCCAGCGGCTGGGGATTACCGCCACCACCCTTGAGGGCATTTTGACCGTCAAGGGCCAGGGCAAACGCTGATGGCATCCTTGTTTGAGGCTTACATTACCAACCTCGGCAAATACAACGAGGGGGAGCTGGTGGGAGAAACACTGGAATTTCCCACCAGCCCCCAGGAGGTGCAGGCGCTGTTGAAACATATCGGCGTGGACGGCATACGGTACGAGGAATTTTTTATTACCAGCTTTGACGGCGATGTGCTGGGGCTCTATGACTATCTGGGTGAATATGAAAATCTGGACGAGCTCAACCATCTGGCCTGCCTGCTCTCGGAACTCGATCAAGGTGAGCTTGAAAAATTTGAGGCAGTGCTCCATACGGGGGCGCATACCTCCAGTGTGGCAGATATTATCAATCTGACGCAAAATCTGGATTGCTTTGAATTTTATCCGGAGATTGAAAATGAGGAGGACTTGGGCCGTTACTGGGCGGAGGACCTGCCGATCCCGGAAGAACTGAAAGACTATTTTGACTATGAGGCATACGGCAGGGACATCTCCATCAACGAGGGCGGCCACATGGCCCCAGGCGGCTATGTGGTTCAGACCAGCGGAGACTTTAGGGAATATTATCACGGCCCCCAGGACATCCCCGCCGAGCATAAGGTGTTTTCCTATCCCCAGCTTTCCATCCGGGAGCAGATGGCCGCTTACAAAGAGGTGATTGACGGTTCCTCAAAAGAGGGCTTTCGGCGGCTGACCGAAAAAGGCCGGGAGGAACGCTGACAAGGCACTTCGAGACATTTTGTCCCAAAGCGGAGAAAGGAGGCGGTGTAACTGATTGATGAAGAAATTTCCCGGAGCTCCATAGCGATCTCTGTCCGGGCTGGCAAGCTGACGGCCCGGGGGCTGGCTTATGTGCTCCAGGCGGCTGGGGGCCAGATCGCCAAACGGCACCGGGCGGCCCAAAGGCCCCACGGCAGGCAGAGCGTGAAAAAGCTCATGGCCCACGGAGAAAATATAAACAGCATTGAGGTGGAGGCTCCCAGGCTCTTTGACCGTATGGCCCGCCGTTTCAATGTGGACTATGCCTTTTATAAAACTGGGCCGGACAAATATCTGCTGTTTTTTAAGGCGGGACAGGCGGACGCTGTTACCGCCTGCTTTGAAAGCTATTCCCGGAAACTGCTCACGCAGTCAAAATTCAGACGCATCCCTATCCGGGAGCAACTGAAACAGGCGGCGGAGCGGCTTGCGGTGGAAAAGCCCCGGGCGAAAGAACGAGTAAAGGAGGCGGCCCGTGAGGACAGATAGCATAAAAAAATATTTGATACCCAACATCCCCTACCTGTTTATCCTGTGGGCCTGTCTGAAAATCGGGACAGCCTACCGGCTGGCGGCGGGTACGGATTTCGCCCACAAATTGATCGGGCTGGGCCAGACCATCGGCCCGGCCTTTGCCGACTTCGCCCCGGGAGTCAATCCCTTTGACTGGCTGATCGGCATCGTGGGGGCGGCGGCGTTCCGTCTGCTGATCTATGTAAAAAGCAAAAACGCTAAAAAATTCCGCCGGGATGAAGAGTATGGATCGGCCCGGTGGGGGACGGAAAAAGACATCAAGCCCTTTGTCGATCCAAAGTTTGAAAACAATGTCATTCTGACCGGGACGGAGTTCCTTACCATGAATACCCGGCCCCAAAACCCGGCCAACGCCCGCAACCTCAACTGCTGTGTCATCGGCTCGTCCGGCTCGGGAAAAACCCGGTTCTGGCTCACGCCCCAACTGCTCCAGGCTCATTCCTCTTTCGTGGTGGTCGATCCCAAGGGCGGGGTGCTGTCCCAGGTGGGCGCTTTTCTCCAAAAGAAAAAGGGGTATAAGGTCAAGGTATTCAACAGCATTGATTTTTCAAAATCCATGCACTATAACCCGCTGGCCTATATCAAGAACGAGGCCGACATCCTTAAATTTGTGGATGCCCTCATTTCCAACACCAAAGGCGAGGGCAAGGAGGGCGACCCGTTCTGGACAAAATCGGAAACTTTGCTTTACTGCGCTTTGATCGCCTATATCATTTTCGAGGGCCCCGCCGAGGATCGGAACATGAATACTCTGGTGGATATGATTTCCGGTATGGAGGTCAAAGAGGATGATGAGGAATTTATGAACGCCGTGGACTATATGTTTTCCGGGCTGGAAAAGAGAAAGCCGGATTGTTTCGCTGTCAAGCAGTACAAAAAGTACAAGCTGGCCAGCGGCAAGACGGCAAAAAGCATTTTGATTTCCTGCGGGGCCAGACTTGCGCCCTTTGACATCCCCCAGCTCCGGGAGATTATGTCTTATGACGAAATGGAGCTTGACCGCATCGGAGATCGGAAAACGGCGGTGTTCTTTATTATCTCGGACACCACCCAGACCTATAACTTCCTTGTGGCTCTTGCTTTTTCGCAGATGTTCAATCTCCTGTGCGAGCGGGCCGACAATGTCCACGGGGGCCGCCTGCCCCACCATGTGCGGGTGCTGTGGGACGAGGCGGCCAACACTGGCCAGGTGCCCCAGCTTGAAAAGATTGTGGCGGTGATCCGCTCCCGGGAGGTGTCGCTGACCCTCTTTTACCAGCAGTTGGCGCAGTGCAAGGCTATTTATGACAAACACGCTGAGACGATTTTGGGAAATATGGACAGCGTGATCTTCCTCGGAGGCCGGGAGGCCAGCACCATCAAGGAAATTTCCGAGAACTGGCTGGGAAAGGCCACTATCTCCATGCAGACCGACAGCCGCTCCCGTGGCCAGTCGGAAAGCTACAGCCAGAATAACCAGCGGCTGGGCCGGGAGCTGATGACCCCGGCGGAACTGGCAACCATGCCGGGGGACAAGTGCATTTTGCAGTTGCGGGGCCTGCCCCCGTTCTTCTCCCCCAAATATGATCTGAAAAAGCACCCCAACTACAAATACACGGCTGAGGCCGATAAAATCAAAAACGCCTTTGACCTTGACAGGCTCATCAACCGCCGCAGGCGGCCCGGGCCGGAGGAACTATGCGAGGTGTATAAGGTGTCCGTGGAGGACAATGGGCTCACAGGCGAGGACGAGGACATCCTCAACTATGACGATATTGACGATCCGGACGCCTTTGCATAAATGGGCTTTGGGACAAAGTGTCCCGAAGTCGGTAACTGCCGCCAGAAATGGCGGCTTTTTTCATAGCCGGGAATATCCCGGAGAAATGGAGGACTATATGGCATTTTTCGCATCCGCTATCACCACTTTACAGACCCTTGTGATCGCCCTCGGCGCTGGCCTTGGCGTATGGGGCGTAGTCAATCTTCTGGAGGGCTACGGCTCGGACAACCCTGGCTCAAAAAGCCAGGGCATGAAACAGCTCATGGCTGGCGGCGGCATCATCGTGATCGGCACCACGCTGATTCCTCTGCTGTCTGGCCTGTTCTAAGGAGGGCCTATGGATTTTCTCACCGACTGGCTCACGGACTGGCTGAAGGAGCTGCTGATTGACGGAATTATGGGGAACCTCTCGGGGCTCTTTGATACCGTCAATGCCAAAGTCGGAGAGATTGCGGTACAGGTAGGGACGACCCCGGCGGCATGGAACGCCGGGGTTTTCTCCCTCATCCGCCAGCTTTCCGAAACGGTGATTTTACCGATTGCCGGGCTGGTGCTGACCTTTGTTGCCACCTATGAGCTGATACAGATGCTTTTGGAAAAAAACAATATGCACGAGTTTGATGTGGCGAATATCTACAAGTGGGTATTCAAAACCGCTTGTGCCATCCTCATTCTCTCCAACACTTTTAACATTGTGATGGCTGTGTTCGATGTGTCCCAGAGTACCATCTCCAGGGCGGCGGGGCTGATCCAGGGCTCTACAGACATTACCCCGGATATGCTGGCCGCATTGGAAACCACGCTGGAGGGGATGGACTTGGGCCCGCTTTTGGGCCTGTGGCTCCAGTCCTCGCTGATCGGCGTGACCATGCAGGTCATGGGGATTATCATTTTTGTTTTGGTGTATGGCAGAATGATTGAAATATATTTGCTGACCAGTTTAGCGCCCCTCCCCGTGGCTACTCTTGCCAACAGAGAGCTTGGCGGCACAGGGCAGAACTACTTAAAATCCCTGTTCGCCGTGGGCTTTCAAGGGATGCTCATTTTAGTGTGTGTCGCTATTTATGCAGTGCTCGTCCAGGGGATCGCCACCAGCGGCGACCCCATCGGGGCAATCTGGGGAACCGTTGGCTATACGGTTCTCTTATGCTTTATGCTCTTTAAGACGGGCGGCATCGCCCAGCGCATTTTCGGGGCGCATTAAGCAGGACTTCGGGACACTTTGTCCCAAGGCCGGAAAGGAGGCGGGATATGCCAAGGCGGGCCCCCACCCGGTATAAACCGGGCCCGGATGGGGAAATGCGCCGGACATGGAACGGCAAGCTCCCGGAGGAATTTACCCAGCGGGACACGCTGGCGTTTATGGCTGATACCGATTTGCTTTTGAATGGAAAGGTATCGGCGGAAACCCTGTCTGCAATCCATGCGGCAGGCTATGACTATAAGGGCGGGGCTGTCATCCCCATGCCTGGAAAGGAGGAAACAGGACTGAGTAACGATATAATTGCAAAAGCTGAGGCGGTGCGGCCCGCCCCGATAAGGGAGCAGATGGCCCAGGCCGCAAAGGAGGCGGGAAAGGAAAACGCCGCCCGCTCTGCCCCGGCAAAGAAAAAGGAGGCCCGGGATGACCGCTGAGAAAACCTCGGGACAAAGTGTCCCAAAGCTCCCGGCCTGCCCGGAGGGGCTGTTCCTTATGGACGGCATCGAGGGCCTGCGCTCCCTCCCCCGGTACTCGGTGGATATGCTTTTGACCGACCCGCCCTACGGCACCACCCGGAATTTTTGGGATGTGCCGCTCCCCCTCCCGGAGCTCTGGGAGGCGGTGAGATGGGCGGTCAAGCCGGAGGGGGCTGTGCTTTTTTTCGCACAATGCCCCTATGACAAGGTGCTGGGGGCCTCCAACCTCTCCATGCTCCGCTATGAGTGGGTATGGTACAAGAGCCGGTGTACCGGCTTTCTCAACGCAAGGCGGGCCCCCCTAAAGCGGACGGAGAATATTTTGGTATTCTATCAAAGGCTCCCCTATTACGATCCGCAGTTTGAACAGGGCAAGCCCTATAAGAAAATTTCCCGTGAGGGGAGCAACAGCCCCAACTATGGAAAATTCCTGCGTTCCAGCAGTGGATCGGAGGACGGCCTGCGCTTTCCCGGAAACCTTTTGACCTTTTCTTCCGTACAGCGCACCGTCCACCCCACGCAGAAACCCGTGGAGCTGTGCGAGTATCTCATCAAAACTTATACCCGGCCCGGGGAGATCGTTGCCGACATCTGCGCTGGCTCCGGCACCACCGCCGTGGCCGCCGTCAACACGGGCCGCCGCTTTGTCTGCTTTGAAACCGCCCCGGCTTTCTATGCCCCGGCCACGGAGCGCATCCGGCTGGCGGGGGAGGCGGTAAAGGCCGGGCAGAAAGGAGTGTAACTATCGGAGACTATTCTATCATTTACGCCGATCCCCCCTGGCGGTACGCCCAAAAGGGCCTGCAAGGTGCGGCGGAGCGGCACTACCCCACAATGACGATTGACGAGCTGTGCGCGCTCCCGGTGGCAGATCTGGCCGCCCGGGACAGCGCACTTTTTTTGTGGGCGACTTTCCCCCAGCTCCCCGAGGCTCTGCGGCTCATTAAGGAGTGGGGCTTTACCTATAAAAGCGTGGCCTTTGTCTGGCTGAAAAAGAATAAAAAGGCGGATAGCTGGTTTTATGGGCTGGGCTTTTGGACAAGGGGGAACGCAGAAATCTGCCTGCTGGCTACCAGGGGCCATCCCAAACGGCAGGCGGCGAATATCCATCAGTTTATCATTTCCCCCATAGAGGCCCACAGCAAAAAGCCGGACGAGGCTCGGGAAAAGATTGTTGCCCTCATGGGCGACCTGCCCCGTGTGGAGCTGTTCGCAAGGCAGACACCGCCCGGCTGGGATGTGTGGGGAAATGAAGTCGCAAGCACGCTCCCGGACTTTGGGACAAAGTGTCCCGAAGTGGCCGGGGCTGGAAAGGAGGATCATTCGTGTCCTATGTGAATGTACCCAACGATTTATCGAAGATCAAAACAAAAATTGCCTTTAACCTCACCAAACGCCAGCTTGTCTGTTTCGGCTCTGCGGCGGCGGTGGGCATCCCGTCCTATCTTCTGGCCCGTGGCTCCATCGGCAACACCGGGGCCATGTTTGCCATGCTGGTGATCATGCTCCCGGCGTTCCTGCTGGCTATGTACGAAAAAGACGGGCTCCCCTTTGAAAAGGTGGTGAAGAACATCATCCGGGCCCGGTTTACCCGCCCCGGGATAAGGCCCTACCAGACAGAAAACATTTACGCCCCCTTTACCGGGCGGGGCGCTGTGAGAAAGGAGGATACGATTGCAGACAACAAAACAAAAAAGCGGGCGAAAAGCCGCAAAGGGTAAGGGCCGGGCGGCCATCTCCGCCCAGCAGTCTATCCCTTATATTTCTATGCACCCGGACGGCGTGTGCAAGCTCCCCGGCGGGCTCTATACGAAAACCGTGGAATATGAGGACATCAATTATTCCGTGGCAAGCACCGAGGATCAGACGGCGATCTTTAGCGGCTGGAGCTCATTCCTCAACTATTTTGACAGCTCTCTGCCGTTCCAGCTTTCCTTTATCAACCGCCGCTCCCACTCCCGGGGCCGCTACAAGGTGAACATCCCCCAGGCGGACGATGATTTTAACAGCGTCCGGGAGGAATTTACCGGGATGTTAAAAAACCAGATCGCCCGTTCCAACAACGGCATTGAACGCTCCAAATATATCACCTTTGGCATACCTGCCGAGGGGATCGCTGAGGCCCGGCCCCGTCTGGAGCGTGTGGAGGCCGATGTGATGGGGAACTTTAAGCGGCTGGGCGTTCCCTCGGAGCCGATGGACGGGCGGGCAAGGCTGGCTTTGCTCCACAGCCAGATGCACCCGGGGAGCCGGGAGCCGTTCCGCTTTTCGTGGAAGGACATCCCGCAGACGGGACTGGGCACGAAGGATTTTATTGCCCCGGACAGCTTTGACTTTCGGCAGTCCCGCTTATTCCGGGTGGGCCAGTATTGGGGGGCCGTGTCCTACTTGCAGATTTTAGCGTCCGAGCTTTCGGATAAACTGCTGGCGGAGATTTTGGAGCTGGATGCGGAGATGACCGTGACCCTCCATATCCAGACGGTAGATCAGCTCAAGGCCATTAAAACCATTAAGGGAAAACTCTCCGACATTGGAAAAATGAAGGTGGAGGAACAGCGGAAAGCTGTCCGGGCCGGATATGACCCCGACATTCTGCCGCCCGACCTCATTACCTTTTCCAAGGACGCCGCCGATCTCCTTGCCGACCTCCAGTCCCGCAACGAGAGGATGTTCCTCTTGACCTTTACGGTGGTGAACCTTGCCCCCACCCGCCAGCGGCTGGAAAACGATGTGTTTACCGTGGGCGGCATCGCCCAGAAATACAACTGCGCCTTAAAGCGGCTGGACTGGCAGCAGGAACAGGGCTTTGTGTCCTCGCTGGCCCTCGGCGTGAACGAGGTGGAAATTAAGCGGGGCATGACCACCAGCTCCACGGCGATCTTTATCCCCTTTATGACAAGGGAACTGCGGATGGACGGGCAGGCCCTCTACTACGGCATGAACGCCCTTTCCCACAATGTCATCATGGCTGACCGGAAAAAATTGAAGTCGGCCAACGGGATGTATCTGGGCTCCACCGGCTCGGGGAAATCCTTTGCGGCAAAAAGGGAGCTCTTAAATGTTTTTCTTACCATTCCCCAGGATCGGATTATCATTGTTGACCCGATGGGCGAGTATGCCCCGCTGGTGAAACGGCTGGGCGGGCAGGTGATCGAAATTGCCCCGGACAGCCCCCACCACTTAAACCCGATGGATGTGGAGCTCAACATGGCCGCCGGGGAAAGCCCTCTTTCCATGAAAGCAGACTTTCTTCTTTCCCTGTGCGAGTTGGTGGTGGGCGGCAAGGAGGGCTTACAGCCCATTGAAAAAACGGTGGTTGACCGCTGTGTGCGGCTGGTGTACCGGGAGCAGGCGCTGGGGCTTGGGAATACGAAAACCCCGCTTTTGCAGGATTTGTATGAGGAGCTCCTAAAACAGCCGGAGCCCGAGGCCCGGCGTGTGGCAACGGCGTTAGAGCTCTACTGCACAGGCTCCTTAAACCTTTTTAACCACCCCACGAATGTAAAGACGGACAGCCGGGTGGTGTGCGTTGTGCTGAAAAACATGGGAGAAAATCTCCGCAAAATCGCCATGCACATCACAAACGAGTTTGTCTCCCAGGCGGTAGATACTAACTTCCGGGAGGGCGTGGCAACCTGGTGCTACTTTGACGAGTTCCATGTCCTGCTCCGTGACCCGCTGACCGCCAGCTACTTTGTGGCGGTGTGGAAGATGCTCCGCAAAAAGGGCTGTGTCCCGAGTGCTTTAACCCAGAATGTGAAAGACCTTTTGGCCAGCCGGGAGATCGAGAACATTCTGGACAACACGGATTTTATGATCCTGCTGTCCCAGGCCCAGAGCGACCGGGCAATTCTGGCCAGACAGCTCGGCATTTCCGAGCACCAGCTTTCCTACATCACCCACTCTAATTCCGGCGAGGGCCTGCTGTTTTATGGGAATGTGACCATCCCGTTTGTTGACCGTTTCCCCAAGGGGGAGATTTATAACCTGCTGACCACCCGCCCGGAGGATATGAGAAATGAAACGAAAACCGAATAAACCACGCCCGGAGCCCTGGGCGCAGACAGGCCCCACTGACCCCGGGGGCGGGGCCGCCGATTCGGGCGGCTCTGCTTTTGGGGCTGGCTCTGAAAAGCAGTCCGGGGCAACGGCTGAGGGAACTTCGGGACAAAGTGTCCCAAAGTCTCCCAAGTCCAAATTCAGACAGAAAAGCCAGCAGGAACAGGCCGCCGCCAGCAAGCTCCGCATGGAAAAACAAGGGGAAAAGCTGGGGGCCGCCAGGGAAAAGCTGGCAAAACAGAAACCGCCCAAAAAGCCCGGCCCGGTGAAACGGGCGGGCCGTGTGGCCGGGGGCTCCGTCCACGGCTTTGTGCATGGCAAGATTTTTGAGGTGGAGCAGGAAAATGTAGGCACCGAGGGGGCCCACCGCTCCGAGCTTGTGGGCGAGTCCGGCCTGCGGTACGGCTCCCGGTTTGTAAAGCGCAAAATCCGGGAGCACCCGGCAAAAGCGGTGAGCCGGGCCGAGGCGAAGTTTATCAAGGCCAAGGCGGACTATCATTTCCACACCGCCGCTCAGGAGCACCCGGAGCTTGCGAAAAGCGCCCTCAAACGCTACTGGCAGAAACAGCGGCTGAGAAAGCAATACCAAAAGCGGGCAAGAGAGGCCGCCAGGCATGGTACAAAGGCCGCCGGGAAAACTGCCGCCGCCACGGAAAAGCTGGCGGCAAAGGCGGCGGGCTTTGTGAAACGCCATCCCGTTGGCTCCCTGATCGCTCTTGTCTGCGTTCTGCTTATTTTTATGATGCAGTCCTGCTCGTCCTCGCTGGTAATGCTGGGGAACGCCGGGGCCGGGGCTGTCGGGGCCAGCACCTACCCTTGCGAGGATGGGGATATGCTGGGGGCTGAGGCCTCCTACTGCGGTTTGGAGGCGGAGCTGGGGCGCTATCTTGATACCTACGAGGCCACCCACGATTATGACGAGTACCACTTCGACCTGGACGGGATCGAGCATGATCCCTATGTACTGCTTTCTATTTTGTGTTCGCTCCATGAGGGCCAGTGGACGCTCCCCCAGGTGGAGGGCACTCTGCAAACGCTCTTTGACCGCCAGTACATTCTCACCGAGGAAGTGGTGGTGGAGGTGCGCTACCGGACGGAAACCCGCACCGACAGAGAAGGCAACGATTACGATGTGGAGGTTCCCTACAATTATTACATCTGCTATGTCACGCTGGAAAATGCGGATTTATCCCATCTGCCCGTTTCCCTTATGGGCGAGGATCAGCTATCCCGGTACGCCATCTATATGTCTACCCTTGGCAACCGCCCCGACCTGTTCCCCGACTCGCCCTATGTAAACAGATACATCACGGGCCAGCCTGGTGGCGGCTATGAGGTGCCCCCGGAATATCTGGACGATGAAACCTTTGCCGCCATACTGACCGAGGCCGAGAAATACATCGGCTACCCTTATGTGTGGGGCGGCTCCAGCCCGGCCACTTCCTTTGACTGCTCCGGCTTTGTGTCCTGGGTTATCAACCATTCGGGCTGGAATGTGGGCCGTCTGGGGGCACAGGGGCTTTACAACATCTGTACCCCGGTGGGCTCCCCCAGGCCCGGCGACCTTGTATTTTTTAAGGGCACCTACAATACCCCGGGCGTGAGCCATGTGGGGATTTATGTGGGGGATGGGCGGATGCTCCACTGTGGAGATCCCATCGGCTACGCAAATTTGAATACAAGCTACTGGCAGTCTCATTTCTACGCCTACGGGCGTTTACCATGATTGGAGGTATTTATGGCAACAGCGAAAAGCATGAAAATCCAGGCCGAGATTGATAAGGTCAAGGCCAAAATCAGTGAACAGCAGGCCCGGCTCAAGGAGCTGGAACAAAAGAAACTGGAAGCGGAAAACAGCGAGATCGTGGACATCGTGCGGGGCATGAGCATCCCCCTTGACCAGCTCCCGCTCCTGTTTGAAAAGCTGAAAGGCGGCGCTTTGGGACAAAGTGTCCCGAAGTCGGAGCCCGAGAAAAAGGAGGAAAACTAATCTATGAAACGAGTTCAAGTTTTGACAGCGGCGTTTTGCGCCGCTGTTCTTTTATGCGGATTGAGCACAACGGCCTATGCCGGGGGCGGCGAGGAATGGGAGGGGCTTGACCCGGAGGAGCCCGCCGTCACGGAGGAGCCTGCCGAGCCCACGGTCACGCCGGGCGAGGGGTTTTCCGAGGAGGGAAACCTTGTGACCCGTGATCTCCTTTATGACGAGCACACCAATAAGCAGTTTATTACCGTCCAGGCCAGGGGCGGGACTACCTTTTATCTCGTCATCGACTATGACAAGCCCGTGGACGAGGAAGGCGAGCAGTATGAAACCTACTTTTTGAACATGGTGGACGAGGCCGACCTGCTGGCCGCTGCCGAGGCAGCGGGGGCGGAGGCGGCGGTCTGCTCCTGCGCTGAGAAATGTGCGGCGGGGGCTGTCAATACCGACTGCCCGGTTTGTTCTGTGAATATGGGGAAATGCGTGGGGGCGGAGCCGGAGCCCGTCGCTGACCCGGTGGAGGAGCCAGAGCCCGAGCCGGAGAAAAAGGGCAACGCCGGGACGCTCCTTATCATTCTGGCCCTTGCGGTAATCGGAGGCGGGGCCGGCTGGTACTTTAAGATTTACCGCCCCAAACAGGAAAAGGCCGCCGGGCCCGGGGAGGACTACGGGGACGAGCTGGAGGACTATGAGGTTGGGGACGATATGCCGCCCTGGGACGAGGACGAACCCGAGGAAATGGAGGACGAGGAATGAATTTTACAAACAGCCCCTTAGAACGAATGATGAAGGAACGCCCCCGGCCGCAGGCTCCTGCCGTGAGCAGGCCGCCCAAAGGCTCCGCCTGCTGTGGCTGTGCCTACTGGCGGGGCATCCGGTGTGTGTCCTGCTATAAGGAGCTTTTGAAGTCTCCGGCTGGCGGGAGGTAAGGCAGTGGGTCGTGAGCTGACCCGGCAGGAAAAGGCGGCCATCCGCTCCCTTGTGGTGAAATGGTGCGCCAACTATGACCGGGAATATGGATGCCTGCCGCTGGAGTGTGAGTGCTATATGTTCGGAAAATGCTGGACGGGGAGCTTTTGCCGCTATTTCCGGGAGGCCGTCCTGCCCCTTGACCCGGCGTTGGAGGCGGCCCTTTTGACCGAGGGCCCCAGGCCGGATTTCAAGCTCTGCCCGGTATGCGGCGGAGCCGTGGCCCCGGACAGGCGGCAGGCGTACTGCTCGGAGGCGTGCGCCTTAAAAGCCCACCGCCGCCAACAGCGGGAATATATGCGGAAAAAACGGGGCCGGACTGTTGACAATTAGGCCCCCGAAAACCCGCTTGTAACAAGGCTTTTACAGGCCGTTTTGGGGGCGGGCAATAGGATTCTATGTCCCGCCCCCAAAGGGCCGAAATGCTGTCAACATTTATCCGCCGGGACTTTGGGACAAAGTGTCCCGAAGTCCCGGCTTTCTGGAAGGAGTTACTATGGACAAAAATCAAGGCTATTCCATTTTGAAGGCTGTAATGCTGGAAAACGGCAGGGGCTTTGCGCTGGGGCATCATCCCACGGCCCCATCCCCCTATGTCACATGGGCCTGTTACGATGATAAGGACGGCCAGCGGCAGTATGAATGGGGGCATTACGGTAACAACCTGGCCGCTATGGAAAAGGACTTTTCGGCCCGGGTGCAGGACTACCAGCGGCTTTACCATGTGGAGATCGTGCAGACCGAGGCCCCCGGCCTTTACAAGTATTATTCCACCCAGCGGCCTGTGGACATCGGGACATTCCCCAAGCCGTCCCACAATGCCCCGGATGAGATCGTCAACTACGATCAGCGCATCCCTGTGGAGGGCGGCGCATTTCCGGCCTGGGGGCATCTGACCTACACCCGGCCTTTGACGGAAAAACAGGCGGCGGATTATGAACTGCGCCCAGCCCCCGGCAATCCCGACAGACCCCGCCCGATTGCCCAGCAGATGCGGGAGGCTGGAACGCTGGCAAAGGAAAAAGCTCTGGATAAGGTGCTGGAGTCGCCCAGCCCCCGCCGTGGACGGGATCGGGAGGAACGATGAAAAAGCGCCGCCGCCCTGTCCATCTCCATGTGATGGTATCCGAGGAGGAGCAGGCTCTCATTCAAGAACGCATGGACGAGGCGGGCATCCGCAATATGGGGGCCTATATGCGGAAAATGGCCCTCAACGGGTATGTGCTCCATGTTGACCTCTCGCCCGTCCGGGAACTGGTATCGCTCCAGCGGCGGTGCTCAAACAATCTCAATCAAGTGGCAATCCAGGCCAACACCTACGGCGGGATTTATCCCGAGGAAATCGCCGCTTTGAAAAAGGACTATGAGGCCCTGTGGGGGCCGCTGTCCGATCTGCTAAAAAAGCTCGCCGCCGTGGTGGAGCTCTAATCTCTCCGGGGAGTGGTATATGCCGCTCCCCGGTTTTCTCGACTTCGGGACAAAGTGTCCCGAGGTGGCGAAAATCGTTTATGGAGAGGAGGGATATTTACGGCAACCACCAGACTCATTACCCACCATATCAGCAAGGGGGAAACCATTGGGCAGTCTCTGAAAGACCGTTTGGACTATGGGAAGAACCCGGAGAAAACCCAGGGCGGGGAGCTCATTTCCGCCTATGAGTGCGATCACCAGACCGCCGATGCCGAGTTCCTGCTCTCCAAGGCAAAGTATAAGGCTGTCACGGGCCGGGAACAAAAGCGGGAGGCTGATGTGCTCTGCTATCAGATCCGTCAGTCCTTTGCCCCTGGGGAGATTACCCCGGAGGAGGCCAACCGGGTAGGCTATGAAACAGCCATGCGCTGGACAAAGGGCAGACACGCCTTTTTCGTTGCCACTCATACGGATAAAAAACATATCCACAACCACATTTATTACAATCCGATCTCGCTGGACTATACTCGGAAATTCCGGGACTTCTGGAGGTCGGCGGGGGCTCTGCGGCGGCTCTCTGATCGGGTATGTCTGGAAAATGACCTGTCCGTGATCCAGCATCCAAAGCTCCATAGCAAGGGCCGTTTCTTGCATTACGGCCAGTGGATCGGGGAGCGGCCCCCGTCCGCACAGCAGAGGGTACGGCAGGCCATCGTTGCGGCTCTGGAGCAAAAGCCCGCCGACTTTGCGGCGTTCCTCCGGCTTATGGAAGAGTCCGGCTTTGCGGTAAAGCATGGGCGGGGCGGCGTGATTTCCTTTCTTGCTCCCGGCCAGGATAAGCCCACCCGCCTGCGTTCCTCCACCCTCGGGGACGGTTTTGATCCCGGAGACATCCGGGCGGTGATCGCCGGGGAGCGGCCCATCCCGGTACTGGCAGACGAGGCCCCGGCTCCGGCCCGGCGTGTCAATCTGATCATAGATATTCAACGGCGCATGGCCCAGGGCAAGGGCCCGGCCTATGAACGGTGGGCCAAGGTTTACAACCTCAAACAGATGGCCGCCGCCCTCCAGTATCTGCGGGAGCATGACCTTATGGACTATGAAACGATGGCGGCCAGCACCGAGGCGGCGGTGGAGCGTTTTCATGCTCTCTCCGGGGAACTGCGGGAAACGGAGGCGGCCCTCGAAAAGACAGCCGGGCTCATGGCGGCTACAGTGGAGTATGCCAAGACCCGGCCCGTGTTCGATGGCTACAAGGCGGCCCGGTACAGTAAAAAATATCTGGCCCAGCACGAGGCGGAGCTTTCCGACTACCGGACGGCAAAGGCGGCGCTCAACGAGCTTTTGGCCGGGGAGAAACTCCCGAAAATGGCGGATATGAAAAAGGCCCGCCAGGAGCTGGCGGGGAAGAAAAAAGCCCTCTATGCCGAGTACCGCAAGGCCCAGGCGGATATGCGGCAGGCCGTGGCGGTCAAGGCGAATATTGATCACCTGCTCGGCGTAACGGACGGGCGGGAAAATAAGGCCCAGGAGCGATAGCGACAGGCCGCAGACAACAGGCGCATAGCGCCGGGACTTTGGGACACTTTGTCCCGAAGTCCAGCGGGTTTGGGGAGCTCCCCAACAAGCATTTTTGCGGGGCCAGCGGCCCGGCAAAAATAGCAGGTGTGGCCACACCTGCCCTGCTTGCCGTTTCGTGCGATCCCGCTACATGGCGCAAAAACGGAGGTCACGCTTTCTTACGCATCCTCCGTTTCCTTGGCGGCTTTCATCGCTTGGATGGTGGCCTCTACAATTTTCAATTCTCTTTCGTCCAGAGAGCCCAGCATGGCGTCAATGCGTTTTCTGCATTCGCTCCCGCCGTTCTTGGATGGGTAAAAATACTGATCTACTGATATGTCAAACATTGTGACCAGTTGATAAAAAGTATTAAGGCTTGGGTGCTGGCCGTCATTTTCGTTATACATGATCGTGCGTGGAGAGCGGTCAACAATATAGGCCAGTTGCTCCTGTGTCATCCCGCTGGCCTCCCGAGCCCGCTTGATGGCCCGTCCTATATCGTGAAAATCAAATCGCCGTTTGTCTTGCTCTAACTTCATAATATCACCTAATGTAATTTTACATTTCATGTGATATTATTTGAACGATTTATATTTTCATACTACCGACTGTTTAATTTCATGTCTGCATAGAGGATAATGCACATGAGGGTTGACAAAAGGAAATTTCTCTGCTATATTTTATACAGACCGTTGGTTTGTATGGAGGTGCGGGATGGCAAGAAACAAATATCCGGAGGAAACCGTAAAGCTGATTTTGGATGTTGCCACCCATCTGTTTGTCGAAAAAGGGTATGACGCAACATCCTTGCAGGACATCATCAACGAAACAAATCTTTCAAAAGGTGCAATCTATCATCATTTTTCGTCCAAAGAGGAAATTTTTGAAGCGATCTTTCATCGTATAGGTGAAGAAAACACAACCGCTTTGGCAAAAGTGCGGGATAATAATTCCTTGAATGGGCTGGAAAAACTGCGGGCAATTTTTAAGGCCGCTTTGTTTAATTCTAATCAGAGCTTAATGTTGACAGTTACACCATGCTTATTGGATAATCCACGCTTTTTAGCGATGCAAATTGCTCAGCTCTACCAAATTGTTGCTCCAAAGTTTATTCAACCGATCTTACAGCAGGGGATTGACGATGGCTCCATTCAAGCGACAACTCCCCGTGAACTGGCAGAGGCAATCATGGTTTTGTCTAATGTATGGCTCAATCCGCTGGTTAGCATGACTGACGAAACGGGGGTGCGTAATCGGTGCAAAACATTCAATGACCTGTTACAAGGCGTTGGTATTAACCAGCTTTTGGACGATGAAATGATAGAGGGCTATGTTAGCTACTGCAAGTCTCAGCACCCGGCCTAACTTCCTAAAATAAGCTGCTCCCTAAAAGAGCAGTTTATTTTGGACATTTATCAAACCGACGGTCGGTTTAATAAATCAATCAATGGAGGTACTTTATGCAAACAAAACTTTTTAGGCGTGATTTTACTCTTGTTGTGATCGGCCAGATTATTTCCCTGTTCGGCAACGCCATCTTGCGATTTGCCTTGCCACTGTATTTGTTGCGGGAAACAGGTTCTTCAACTCTGTTTGGCGCTGTGACAGCCTGTTCCTTTGCTCCGATGGTTGTTCTCTCTATGGTTGGTGGTGTATTAGCTGACCGAGTGAACAAACGCAATATCATGGTAGGACTTGATTTTTCAACAGCGGCAATTATCATTCTGTTCTACTTTTCTCTTGGCAAACTGCCAACAGTCCCATTGTTTATTATCGTACTGATGTTACTGTATGGCATTTCTGGTACTTACCAGCCGTCAGTGCAAGCGAGCGTCCCCTTATTGGTATCGAGAGAAAAGTTAATGGCGGGAAATGCCGTTATTAACCAGGTCAATACGCTTTCCGGCCTGCTGGGGCCGGTGATCGGCGGTGTGATGTTTACCCTTTGGGGGATTTACCCGATTCTGCTTTTGAGTGCGGCGTGTTTTACACTCTCCGCCGTTATGGAGATTTTCATTCGTATCCCACATGAAAAGCGGTTTCGTGAAGTTGGCGTATTTCATGTAATAGGAATGGACTTAAAAGAAAGCTATCAGTTTGTAAAAACAGAAAAGCCTATTTTCTTCTCGGTGGTCTTTCTGGTATCTATCTTCAACTTGGTTTTGAGTGCGGTAATGATTGTGGGAATACCTATTCTAATAACGCAGGTATTGGGAATGTCTGATACCATGTATGGCTTTACACAAGGCTCTCTGGCTTTAGGCGGTTTGTGTGGTGGAATTTTAACGGCCATTGTATCTGAAAAACTGAAACTTCAAAATTCGTATGTGCTACTTTTGGCTTGTTCTGTGGCTGTGGCAGTTATGGGAATTTCTCTTTTCTTGAATATGCCCACTATTGTATCGTATTGGGCAATAACTTTAATGAGCTTTGCGGCGATGGGGGCGTCTACGCTCTTTATGGTACAGATTTATACGATGGTGCAGACACAAACTCCACCACAATTAGTAGGAAAGATTATGGCGGCGCTGATCTCTATTGCGATGTGCGGCCAACCGATAGGTCAAGCGATTTATGGAGTTTTGTTTGATATTTTTGCTATGCACACATGGATAGTTTTAATAGGTGCCGCAGTTGCAGCGTTTTTGATTTCCTTGTACTCCAAAAAGATATTTAGCCAGTTAGAAAGCAATAAGTAGTCTCCATTATTGATGGAAACAACTTTGCATAAAGACAAGACTGCACTTCATACAAAGGCCGCTGTTTGACAGCAACGGTTTCACGGCGGTTTGAAAAATATAAATTCAAGCCGCCGTTTTCTTTTTCAAAAATAGAAATACGGAGGGTGTGTTAAAGTTGCCCTTTTTCAAGGACACGGCGGTGCCAAAGAGGTATCGCTGTGTCCATTTTCATATTTTGTAGCCCCCGTGAACTCCATCAGTTAAAAAAAGCGTAGCCCCTCCCCCGGAGCAGTCCGGCTATGGATGTGAAAATAGACAGTATATAATCGAATATATAACTTCGTGCGTCTGCATGGCTCTGTGTCATGCGGGCGTTTTTTGTTATCCGCACTTCGAGACAAAGTGTCCCAAGGTGCGGTGTAGCTCCCCGGGATGCCGCTCCCCACCGCCCCCGTTTCGGTCACTCATCCACCCAACACCGAAACGGAGGTTTAATTATGACTACATTCAATCTGAAAGATTTTTATTATTGGTACACGCAGGATCAGTTTATCGAGGTTTCTGACGAGGTGGCCGGGGTATTTCTGGCCGATGCCCGTCACGAAATGGCTTACCAGCGGCGGCTTTCCCGGCACAAGGCGCAGTATTCTCTGGATTGTGAGGACGGGATTGAATATTCCGCCTGCCTGCATGAGCCCACGCCCCAGGAGCTCTTGGAGCGGATGGAGCTGTTCTGCCGTCTGTGGAACGCCCTCAATTCTCTGCCGGAAATCCAGGGCCGGAGGATCGACGCCCATATCATTCTTGGAAAGAGCATCAAGGAAATTGCCGAGGCCGAAGGCGTACATGAGGAGTCTGTCCGGCAGTCCATCAAGCGGGGCCTTGAGCGCATGAAAAAAACTTTTTAATTTTTTCATTTTGCCCACTTGGAAATGATGAAAAAATGTCTCGGTTTATGAGAGGAGGTTATCTTTCTCTGCAGAACAACAGGAGCGGCCCCGAGCAACATACGGGGAGCCGGGCGGCGGGTGCGCTGTGACTTTCTCCACAGAGGAACGAGCGAACAACACCAGCGCCGCAAATGGGGCGGGCCAACCCCAGGGCCACGATCCGCCGCAGGACAGGCTGGCCGCCTGTCCCTCCGGGCCGCCCTCTTGTCTGTGTGGGAGCGCCGCTCCGAATAAAGCTGTCTTTGGACGGGTCAAGAAAATGAGGGCGGCGTTCCCTCAATTTTAGGAAAGCGAGGTACAGTCTATGAGTTACGATCCCGCAGAATTGGCGGCCCTGTTATCTGAACCGTGGAGCAACGGCGCTTGCCGTGGCTATGTCATTATGGCGATGGAAAACTGCGGCTTTGCCGACCAGGACATCCGCCGTATCATGGCCGAGCTCTATGAGCTGTTCGACTTTGTATCTCTGGATGAGGCCGAGGCCCATTATCAGAAAAGCTCCTATTGACTTCGAGACAAAATGTCCCGAGGTGGAGCGAGGCAAGAGGGCGGCACCTTTTGGGTGCTGCCCTCTTGCGTTTCCCCACTATGAGCGGGAGGCGATTTAACCCTGTTTTGGAAGAGGAGGTTTTACCGTGAGATTAACTGCACAGGAAATTGAACAAATGAAAAGCGTTGACATCGGCGCAGTAGATAAGGAAACCCTTGCAGACGCAAGCGGTTTTACTTTCGATCCGATGCTCCCCAAGGAAACCCGGGCCCAGCGGATGTTGGAGCATTTCAAAAATCCGTATTGTTTCCGTTTGGGCGATATGGTGATTAAGCTGGAGTTTGCGGACGAGGGGCCCTCCCTCCAGGAACTGCTCACCGCATTTTTTCTCCGGCAGAAAAGCGGGCTGTAACTTCGACTTCGGCCCCTCTGCAACTTCGAGACAAAGTGTCCCATACAAAGGCATCCTTGTTGTCCCTCCCCAGCAGAGGTATAATATAGATGTAATGTGATAGGGAAGGAGGACAAATGGCAAGAACAGCAAACCGGGGGACAATAAGCGCCAGTGCCCCTACTTCATACAATGCGATGCGCTGGAGGCTGGGTAAATATATCCGGCTCTCCAAAGAAGATTTACTCCGTGGCCGGGACGAAAGCAACAGCGTTATCAACCAGAGGCGGCTTTTGGAGCAATACCACCAGACCCATCTGGACGAGTTCTATGACGGAACCGAGCAGGATGTATATGTGGATGACGGCAAAACCGGGACGGATACTGACCGTGAAGATTTCCAGCGGCTCCTGGCCGATGTGTATAGCGGCAGGATCAACTGCGTGATTGTCAAAGACCTGTCCCGCCTCTCCCGTAACTATACCGATGCCGGGAACTTGATTGAAAATCTGTTTGTCCGGCTGAATGTACGGTTTATCAGCTTGGCGGAGGGTGTGGACAGCTACCGCAACCCGGACAGCGTATCAAACATTATCGTGCCGATCACGAATGTAATGAACGATCAATACTGCTATCAGACCTCAAAGAAAATCCGGCAGGTATTTGATATGAAACGCCGCAACGGTGAGTTTATCGGTTCGTATGCCCCCTATGGCTATGTGAAAGACCCGAATGACAAACACGCCTTGTTGGTTGATCCCGAGGCCGCCGAAGTGGTAAAAAGCATTTTTGCGTTGTTTCTGTCCGGTATGAACAAACGGGGGATCACCTATTACTTGAACGACCACGGGACACTTTGTCCCACAGCCTATAAGCAACAGCAGGGGCTCAAGTACAACGCCCCCAACGCCCAGGGCAATCCTATGTGGAGTACAATCACCATAGACACAATCTTAAAAAATCGTGTTTATGTGGGGGATATGGTACAAGGCCGCCAGCGGGTGAAAAGCTATAAAATCCACATTCAAGAAAAGGTGCCGGAGGAAGAATGGTTTATCGTGGAGAATACCCATGAGGCCATTATAGACCGGGAAACCTTTGCAAAGGTGCAGAGCCTGCTCAAACGGGATACCCGCACCGCTCCAAAAGCTAAACAGCTTTACCTGTTCAGTGGTTTTCTGAAATGTGCCGACTGTGGCCGGGCGATGTCCCGGATCGCATCCAAAGGGATTTATGTATATTATCAATGCGGGACTTATAAAAGCCTGTCAAAAAAGGCTTGCACTATGCACTCGATTAAAAGTGACCGACTTGAGGCTGGAGTGCTGTTTGCGATCCAGCAACAGGTGCATCTGGCACTTACTTATTCCGAGTTTGTTGCCCGTATCAACTCCGCACCTCTGAAAAAGAGCAAGTCAAAGCGGCTGGAAGATACCATCGCCGCAAAAGAAAAAGAGCTTGCTAAAATCATGCGGTACAAGCAGGCCCTTTATCAAGACTGGAAAGACGGGGAAATTACCCGCAACGATTACCGGCACATGAGCGAGGACTATGAACAGCAGATTGAGGCCCTCACACGCATTATGCAAACGCTGACGGCGGAGCAGGAACAACTGGAAAACGGCGTGGATGCGGAAAGCCCATGCCTTACCGCATTTCTCAAATACCGGAACATTGACAAGCTGACACGGGAAATTTTAGGCGAGCTGATCGACCACATTAAGGTTTACGAGGGCGGCAATATCAGCGTGAAATTCAAATACGCTGACGAGTTCCGCCGTATAGCAGAATATATCGAGCTCAATTCCCCTATGGTTACGGGGGCCGCTGTCTGACCCCCTAACCTAAAACAATTCCGTTTGCTTGTTTTCCTAATATATAACGCCCATATGAAATGAAAATAAGGGCGCCGGAAATTTCCCCGACGCCCTCGTATCTCGCTTTTACTTTTCGCAGATTTTAACAACTACTTTTTTTACCTGTCCAGGCTCGCCTGCTGCTGCCTTCGGCTTGTGGCCGTCCCAGGGATTGAAAATCATAAATTCGCCTGCTCCGACTGTAACCGGAAGACCCGGATTGGAATTATCGTAAAATACTACATCCTTCTCCGGATTATAAGGAACATTCTCTTTCAGCGCGTCCTTGGGTGCATAGGTCATAGTCTCCTTACCCTCGATGATATACTGGATGTCGGTGTAATCTTTGTGCGCCTCAAACTTGGCGTCTTCCCAGGCTACGGTGGTGTAGGTCATCACATTGGCATAAACCATCTTGCCGTCAATCTCATATTTTCCGTTTTCCAGATTCTTTAAATCCTGGCTTTTTAACCAGTCAACAGCCTTGGCGTAGCGGCCTTCAATACCTAAGCTGCGGTAAAAATCCAAATTCTTCGCCTGATCAAAAATCATTGCAGTATCCTCCTGATTGTGTAAATTTTATATGGTTTTATGATTATCTTAATTCCGTGGTGGGGATGGTGTCCATATCGTCAAACTCCTGGTTTTCACCGCCCATGGCCCAGATAAAGGTGTAATTGCTGGTGCCTGCGCCGGAATGAATGCTCCAGGACGGGCTGATGACAGCCTGCTCGTTCTGCATAATAATGTGGCGAGTCTCATTTCCCTCACCCATCATATGAAATACCACATTGTTCTCCGGAATCTCAAAATACATATAAACTTCCATACGGCGCTCGTGGGTGTGAGCCGGCATGGTGTTCCATACGCTGCCCGGCTCCAGAACAGTCATACCCATAGACAGTTGGCAGGTTTCCAGCACAGACGGATGGATAAACTGGTTGATGGTTCTCTTATTGGAAGTCTCCATAGCGCCCAGCGGCTTTTTAGCTGCGTCCTTAATGGAAATAAAGGTGGTCTTGCATGCCTTGTGAGCCGGTGCGCTTACCATGTAAAACTTAGCCGGATTAGCTGCGTCATCACTTGCAAAAGTTACTTCTCTGGTGCCTTTGGTAATGTAGAGGCAGTCCTTGTAACCCATGTGGAAAGTCTCGCCGTCAGCCACAATGGTTCCTGCGCCGCCAATGTTGAAAATACCGATTTCCCGTCTCTCCAACAGATAATGGGTGCCGAAGTTTTTCCATACATCAATGCCTTTGTCGATGGAAACGGTCTCCTTTACCGGCATACATCCCATGGTAACCATACGGTCTACATGAGAGTAAACAGCTACTACTTCATCAGCTACATACAGATTTTCAATTAAAAACTCCTTGCGGGTCTCCTCTGTGGTGTAGCGTTTGAAATCTTTTTGATTTGCGGAATAACGAATATCCATTGTTCTCATCCTCCATACATGTTCGCATTCGGAATCGCTGCAAAATGCTTGTCCGTCCATTTTGCAAAATTCTCTATGATAATTATAATACTTTTCCGCAAATATGCAAGAGTGCAAAAACCTGCGTCCCGGAATTTTTCCGTAAACGCAGGTCCCTTATTTCTTTTCTGCTTTATATTTTATGCCTCAGCCTTTTCCTCTGCCAGAAGCTGAGAAGTACAGTGTCCGCAGCGGGTTGCATCCAACGGAATCTCGCTCTTGCAGAACGGGCAAACCTTAGTGGTGGGAGCTGCCGGCTCATCCTCATGATGGCCGAAGGATGCTGCCTTATTGATTGCCTTTAACATGCAGAACAGAATGAACGCCATAATAATGAAATTCACCAATGCAGAGATAAGTGCGGAGCCGAAACCGGCAACATCGCTTAAGGTGTAAACTGCGCCGCCGGTAAAGAAATTTAATACCGGATTGATAAAGTTGTCCGTCAGAGCGGTAACCAGGCCGGAAAACGCGCCTCCAACGATAACGCCGACTGCCATGTCCATTACATTACCGCGAAGGGCAAATGCCTTAAACTCATTAAAAAACTTTTTCATTTGAATTACTCCTTTTTCCTTTTTGTACCATATGCTTTTGCATACTTTTACCGAATAATATATACTATATTTTTCATTCCTCGTCTATAGGAATTCTGCCCATTCCCAGAATATACCGTCCTTTGCGCAGAAACGGCAAATGTATCAAAACCGGGAATTTCCATCCGATTATTTTCTTCTGAAACCGCTTGTGCTATCATATGATTTTGCTGCCTTGAAAGGGAAAAGCAGAAATCTCACCAGCCAAAGCTTGATTTCTGCTTTCACAAAATAACAGTTCTTTTTTCTGTTTCGGCACACTCAGTCCTTTAACCATCTGTCCAGGAAGCACCAAAGCCGGTACATCAGGTATCCCCAGGCAAAGAATAAGCCGATCAGCACTGCAAGAGGCACATGGTTTTCATAAGAATTAACCCGGAAATACTTCTGCCAGCCGGGAATATCTGTATAGTAATACTGGCCCGGGCCAAAATCAATCCCCGGCACCTGCCCCATGTTCTGGCTCATCATGTAAACAGATACTACAATGGCTGCCACAAAAATGACCACGCCTGCAATTCCTACAATTTTAAGAAGCTTTCCGTCTTTCTTGTTTTCCATAACAATGCCTTTCTGTTAAACCATCTCCACTGCCGTCTCGATGGTTTTCTCGTCAAATGTCTGTTCGTGCAAGCACGACAGACACTTTCCTCGTTATTATACCATAATGTTCGGAACTGGGAAAATTCTGCCGCTGAGCAGAAGCCATGCTACAACGAAAGTCAGCACAAGGTTAAAGGTCTGACCTACAATATACAGTACAAACGGCTTGCCGCCCTGGAACTGCTCTGCCATCTCCTTAAAGTTGGTCTCCAGGCCGATGCAGGTGAATGCCAGTGCAAAGCACCAGGTCTGGAACTCTTTCAGGTTGCTTAAGATGGTATCGGTTGCCTCTACGCCGATAGTATTCTGCATCACAAAGGAGAAGATCAAGGAAGCGCCTACAAAGCCCAGGATGAACTTGGGGAATCTGTGCCAGATCTCAGAAGCGCCTACAGTCTGTCCAGCAGTCTTGTCCACCTTGGTGGTAAAGAAGATTGCTACTGCAAATGCAATGAAACCGATCAGAATGTTCTGAATCATTTTTACCAGCGCCGCTACCTGTCCAGCCAGCTCACCCAGAGCGTTACCAGCCAAAACAACGGCTCCGGTAGAGTCTACAGTACCGCCGATCCATGCGCCGCCTACCATGGGATCCATAGCAATTACCTTGCAAAACAGGGGCATGGTTACCATCATGATAACAGTAAAGATCAGAGAGATACCAACAGCAAAGGTTAAATCTGTCTTTTTAGCCCTGCAGGCTGCCGCTGTAGCGATCGCAGCAGAAGTACCGCAGACAGAGGTAGCTGCAGCAATCGTCATAACCATCGGCTTATTCTGCATCTTTAAAACTTTGATGCCTAAAATCCACATGAAAATGATAACAATCGGAGTTACCAGCCAGGCAATGCCCAGACCGTACAGTCCAAATTTCTGAATGTTAGAGAACAGTACGGAAGCGCCCATCAGCACCAGTCCGGTTTTAATATAAAACTCAGTCTGGATAGCCGGCTTCAGCCAATTAGGAACCTTCAGCAGGTTTGAAATTACAAGGCCAATGATCAAAGCCCAGAAGGCATACTCTAAATATTTGCTGAATACAACCTGTGCAGAGATTAACCGCACAACGGCTGTCAGAGCAAATACGCCTGCAAATGCCGCCAGATATTTCTTCCAGTCTTTTCCCATCAGCTTATTGGAAATGACAAAGATCACAGCCAGAGCTACCATCGTCAGAAGAATACCGGACCAGGTTTTTACACAGGTCTCGCTTCCATTAAAAAACTGCATGATGGAACCGGTCTCTGCATCTCCCCACTTGCCGAACTTTCCGCCTTTAAACACATAGCTTCCGGAAATCACGCCGATTGCCGCTACCGCGATCAAAAGAAATGCGCCCCAGATGGAAAGCCAGTCCTCTTTGTGAATCAAATCGCTCATTTGAAACTTCTCTGCAACAACCACATCATCGTTTGCTGCATTTTGGGTACCATTCACTCCCATAGTATCCTCCTAAAAGTCATTTATGTCGTGCAAAGAACACTTTTTCAAATTCCTTGTCAAAGTTTTAACACGCAGAGTTAGTATATATAATGGTTATACATAAATCAATAGCATAAATAGACAATATACTGCTACTATTTTTGTCGATATTGTCATTTTTCCATTTGCCGGGAAAGAGGCTAACTTCTATTCGATAAAAAACAATGTTTTGATTTACAGAACAAACTTTCACTATAATGTAAAAAGCCCCTGGAAATCACGCTTCCAGGGGCAAAAGCTGGGCTACAAGGATTCGAACCTTGAAATGACGGAGTCAGAGTCCGTTGCCTTACCATTTGGCGATAGCCCATTAAGTTACGCAACTGTTTATTTACAGCTGCGTTAATGATTATATCTATATATCGGCATTTCGTCAAGTACTTTTTTTATTTTCTTTTCTGGCGTCTGGCTGACCTTAGAAAACGCCTTTTACCGGCTTTCCATCCCCTCCACCTGGCGCACCAGTTCCTCTACCAGTCTGGCGGATACGCCGTCATAGCAGCTTTCAAATTCTCCGGAGGCCATACTGTAGGAAACTCCGTTTTGCACTGTGGTTGGATCCGGCAGCCAGCATTTACAGGAGCTGTGCACCTGGGTCAGCCCGGTTTCTTCCATAAGAGATACTGCATTCTCTGCATTGACGCCGCTTCCAGCCACAATCTGAATCCGGTCTCCAAACTGTTTCTGAAGCATCCCCAGAAGGGCGGCTCCCTCCACAGCCTTCGGCTTTAATCCGCTGGTAAGCACCCGGTCTATGCCCAGAGCAATCAAACACTCCATGGCAGATACAGGATTTTCCACGCAGTCAAAGGCTCTGTGGAACACTGCCTCCTTCCCTGCGCCGTGAATCAACTCCACCAGCCGCCTGGTCCGGGTTTCCTCTACAGAACCATCTTCCTTTAAAAATCCAAAAACAATACCATCGGCGCCGGCAGCCAGCAGTTCCCGGCATTCTTCCTCCATTACCAGAAACTCCTCCTCCAGATAGCAAAATCCCGCCCCTCTGGGCCGCACCATAGCCATTACCTGAAGCTCTGGAAAATCCCGCTTTACCAGACGCACCGTAGATGCCGTAGGTGTCAGACCGCCCAGCATCAATGCGCTGTTTAATTCAATGCGTACTGCTCCGCCCAGAGCCGCCTGTTTTGCATCATAGTAGCTGCCGCAGCACACTTCCACGATTCGCTTCACTTTTTTCTTCCTCCCGCTCCCGCTTATCTTCTTTTTAAAAGAGCCTCTGCCAGAACCAAATCCTCCGGCGTAGTCACTTTCAGATTTTCATAGCTGCCTTCCACCAGGCGGACTGCTGCGCCGGAGGCAGTCTCCACCACCATGGCATCATCAGTGATACCGGTCTGCAGGGTCTCATCTGCCATCACCCGGTCGTAGGCAGACCGGACCAGCTCATAGGAAAAGGCCTGGGGTGTCTGAACCTGCCAAAGATGGGAACGGTCCGGCGTAGCTGCCGCAAAACCTGCATCGTCTGCTACTTTAATAGTATCCTTTACCGGCATTCCCACTACACAGGCTCCGTACTCCTTTGCTCCGCAGATAGCACGGTCAATAATCTCCCCGGTTACCAGCGGTCTGGCTCCATCGTGAATCAGCACATGACTGCAGCCTTCCAGCGCCTTTAATCCCTCATAGACAGAATGATACCGCTCTGCCCCGCCGGGCACTACCGCCCGAAGTTTCTTAAGCTTCATGGATGCCAGGATTTCTTTCCGGACATAGTCTTCTTCTCCTGCGCCGGTTACCAGCACCAGATCTTCCGCCTGGCTCTGCTCAAAGGCCTCCAGCGCATGGCAAATCAGGGGACGGCCTGCCAGAAGCATATACTGCTTCTGTATCCTGCTGCCCATTCTGCTCCCACGGCCTCCTGCCAGGATTACTGCCCCAATCCGCTCACTTTGGTTCATAATGCCCTCCGCTCTCCCAGCTTCAAATTAGGAACTGCATTCAAATCCCAGCCGTGCCGGGTTCCTTTCTGGTATTCATAATATGCGGCCACACCAATCATGGCTGCATTGTCCGTGCAGTAGACAGGAGACGGACGATAAAGCTTAAGCCCTTCTTTGGCGCAGGCCTCCTCCATGGCTGCCCGCAGGGCTGAGTTGGACGCTACTCCGCCGGCAATAGCTACCTTATGATAGCCGTGTTCCTTAGCCGCCAGTACGGCCCGGCTTACCAAAGCCTCTACCACTGCATTCTGAAAAGACGCCACCAAATCCGGCACGCAAATTTCCTGACCAGTCATATTCGCCTTGTTGATATAATTTAAGGTGGCGGATTTTAAGCCGCTGAAGCTGAAATCGTAGGGAGAACCTTCCACCCTGGCCCTGGGAAATTCCACAGCATGAGGATTTCCCTCCTTTGCAGCCTTGTCCACCTTTGGCCCTCCTGGATAACCCAGGCCTACGGCTCTGGCTACTTTATCAAAGGCCTCTCCTGCCGCATCGTCCCTGGTCCGTCCCAGAATTTCAAACTGGCCGTAATCCTTTACAATTACCAGATGGGTATGGCCGCCGGACACGATCAGGCACACAAAGGGCGGCTCCAGATCCGGATGCTCGATGTAATTGGCCGATACATGGCCCTCAATATGATGCACGCCTACCAGCGGCTTCCTGGCTGCAAAAGCAATCGCCTTTGCCTCAGCCACTCCCACCAAAAGGGCGCCTACCAGGCCGGGGCCATAGGTAACGCCGATAGCTGTAATCTCGTCTAAGGTTACTCCTGCATCTGCAAGAGCCTGCTCGATTACCTGGTTGATCTTTTCAATATGCTTGCGGGAGGCAATCTCCGGCACCACGCCGCCAAACTGAGTGTGGAGGTCAATCTGGGAAGAAATTACATTAGAAAGAACCTCCCGGCCATTACGCACCACAGAAGCGGCAGTTTCATCGCAGGAGCTTTCAATACCCAGAATCAATACATCCTTTTTATTCTGATTTTCCATGCTTTATCCTCACTCCTCATCAAAGGTCAGCTCCAGAGTCCAGCCGTCTCTGGCAGCCTTTGCCTGGGGAAATATCTTCTGTACTTTGTCTATAAAATCCTCCGGATGGGTCAGGGACGGGCTGTAATGGGTCAGCCACATCTGCCGGGGATCTGCCTTCTTTGCCAGGCTGGCCGCCTCATACATAGTCATATGCTTGTACTCTCTGGCCTTTGCCTCCTTGCCGTCCTCGCCGTACATGCCTTCGCAGATGAACAGGTCTGCATCCTGGGCATATTCGGTAATAACCGGAACAGGCCGGGTATCGGTACAGTAAGTCACTTTAAGGCCTCTCCGAGGCTGCCCCAGCACCATGTCCGGGGTGTAGGTCATGCCGTCCATTTCCACTGTCTCCCCTTTTTGGAGACGGTTCCAGGCCTTCATGGGTACATTCTGCTCCCTGGCCCGCTCCACATCAAACCGTCCTGCCCGGAGAATGGAGATAGAATAGCCATAGCAGACCACATTGTGGTTTACCCGGTAGGCGTCAATTACATAGGGGCCAAGCTTCATCTGCTGTCTGGCTTCCTCCAGCTCAATAAACCGCAGGGGAAACGGCAGCTCCGGCGCGATGCTCCGAAGGGCCGTTACAATCCGCTCCAGGCCTTTGGGGCCAACCAGGGTCAAAGGCTCCGTCCGTTCTGCGTTTCCCATAGTCAGAAGCAGTCCCGGCAGACCGCTGATGTGGTCTGCATGATAATGGGTGAAGCAGATAATATCAATGGGCTTAGGGCTCCAGCCCTTTTCTTTTAAAGCAACCTGGGTTCCCTCTCCGCAGTCAATAAGAAGGCTGCTTCCGTCGCAGCGGGCCATCATGGCGGTCAGCCAGCGGTAAGGCAGCGGCATCATGCCGCCGGTTCCCAGCAAACAAATATCCAGCATAAGGTGTGTTCCTCGTTTCTTATATGTCTAAAAAGAATCCGCCGCAGCGAACCCTCTGATTATACAAGAACCATCATAACACACGCACTAAATGAATTCAACCTGTTCCTCCACTTCCGGACGGATTCGCAGCTCGTTTACCAGACGGTCATAGCACTCCTCGCATAAATCGAAACGATGGGTTTCTCCGTCTTTTTCGGAAAAGTAATCCCAGGTGTGACACACCTCCAGGGCTCCCTCCAGCAGAATCCCCTGCTTCACTGCCAGCTTCTTTCCGCATCCGTTGCAGATAACGGTCTCCAGTTCTCCATTGCCTTTGTATTTTCTCATTTCTTCCTCGCCTTTCTTTTTCAGTTCTGTCCGGAACCCCGGCTTTTTTCAAAATAGAAAAAGGGGTATCCGGTTTCTCAGATACCCCTACATTATAATCGTAAATCATGCAGAAATTAAGTGGTAATTCCTGTATGTTTCCTGCTAAACAGACCGCTTCCACATGATGACGGCGTCCTCCGCCGGGCTGCGGTAGTACCCCTTCCGCACTGCCTCCGCTGCAAAACCATAGGATTCATAAAGCTTTCGGGCTGCCGTATTTCCGGCCCGCACCTCCAGGGTAATGGCAGCCGCCTGGTTTTCTCTGGCAAAAGATACCATGGCATCCATCAGTTTCCTGCCCAGGCCCAGGCCCCGCCAGGCCGGAAGGACAGCAATCCGCTGCACCTCCCCCTCTCCTGCCAGCACCCGCAAATTGCAGTAGCCCAGGATTTTCTCCTCCTGCTCCAGCACAAAATACACATCATATGGGCTGTAAATACCAGATTCTAAAATTCCGTAAGACCATGGCTCAGAAAAACAAACCTGTTCCAGCTCTGCCACCTGTTCCAGGTCTGCAGCAGTCATCCGCCGGATCATCTCCTTGCCTCCGGCTGCTCTGAATCCGGGCTGTCCCCGGTTCCCACGCTGTGTCCGGCAGCCAGCTCCTTCGTCTTTCCCTGCCGTCTGGCTTCCTCCAGCTCCCGCTCTGCCTGGGCTTTCTTTAAATAATCCGGCTTGTGGTCTGCCGCAGTCTCCGTCTTTCCTTCTGCCAGGTAAACTGCTCCCAGAGCCGCCACGCTGGCAGCCCGCTGCCGGTTCATCTGGGCAGGGGCAAAATCAAAGGGAACAGTCATTTCCTGCTGAATGACTGTTTTGTAAGCCGGAACACCATCGCCTAAAAAGATTACCCGCTCTCCCCGGTCATTTAACTCCCCAATCAGCTCCCGGATGTCCATAGCGCAGGATTCTTTTACTACAGCAAACTCCTGCTCATACCGGTAAAGGCCGGTATATACCTGCTGCCGTCTGGCGTCCATCATAGGGCAGATAAGCGCCGCAGTCCCGTACAGATTGTAAGCCATGGCGTCCAAAGTCGGCACATGGATAAGAGGCTTTTTAAGAGCCAGCCCCAGGCCTTTAGCCGTAGCAGAGCCAATCCTCAGCCCAGTAAAGGAGCCTGGACCGCCGGATACTGCAATGGCGTCCACAGACCCCAGATCCAGCTCCAGCATCCTGGTAATTTCATCAATCATGGGAAGCAATGTCTGGGAGTGGGTTTTCTTAAAATTCACAGTATACTCTGCAGTTACCACATCGTCTGTCACCAGCGCTACAGAGGCTGTCAGAGCGGCGCTCTCAATTCCTAACACATTCATGGTTCAAGTCCCTCCACTGTGATTTTCCGGTAGTCAAAGCCCTGTTCCAGATCCTTTTCAATCCGAATCCGGATCACCTGCTCCGGCAAAAGCTCCGGCACCAGTTGGGACCACTCAATCAAGCAGACGCCCTCTCCGTAAAAGCAGTCCTCATAGCCGATCTCATCCATCTCACTGACATCTGCGATACGGTACACATCAAAGTGATACAAAGGCAGACGCCCTTCCTCATACTGCTGCAGAATGGTAAAGGTAGGGCTGTTGACCGGCCCTTCAATGCCAAGTCCTGCAGCAAAGCCCTGGGTGAATACCGTCTTTCCCACTCCCAGGTCTCCGTCCAGACAGTAAACCTGGCCGGGAAGAGCACGGCTCCCCAGTTCCTTTCCCAGAAGATAGGTTTCCTCCGGGCTGTTTGTTATGTTCTCCATCTATTTCCTCCCGTCAAACATTCCTGACGCTGTAACGGATGAAACGGTTATCCTCAGATCCTGCGGCGCCGTTCCTTTGGCAGATATGTCCGGGCCATCTCAAAAAAGGCCTCCTGCTGGTCCTCCATCACCCGGTCCGGGATCAGGTAGGCATGGATCCGGTCCATATAAAGGACTACCAGCTTACGCCCCCGATCCATCCGGCCCATCTGATCCCAGGTAAAGGTTACCTGTTGCTCTCCCTGCTCCACCAAAAGTCCGTCCCGGCTAAAGGTCAAAGCCATAGGCGGCTGGGCAGCCATCCGTTTCGCCTGTTTTTTTGCCTTATTGTATAGAAGAAGGGGCTGCCAGACTGTAAACAGACTGCCGCAGAAAACCAGCAGCAGCCGGTAAGGCACTGTCAGCTCTCCCCAGCGGATGATTAAAAGCACCAGAGCCGCCGCCGTAAAAATCAGATTAAACATTCCCATCATACCGCCATTGCTGTGGTGCATGGAAAACTGCCAGAAATCCCCGGCAGTCAGGGCAATCTGAAACTGGATCTTCGGTTCTTCCTCTTTTTTCTCCTCCGGCTTCTGTTCCTTTTTCTCTTTGTTTTTCTGATACTGCAGGGCTGCTTCCCGCTTTGCTTCCATTTCAAGGTCCATCTGCAATTCCTCCGTTTCTCCCTGTCCTTACAGCTTCATGGTTAAGGATATGCGTTTTTTCCCCATATCTACTGCCAGCACCTTTACTTCCACCACATCTCCCACGCTTACTACCTCCATGGGATGCTTGATGTATTTGTCCGTCATCTGGGAAATGTGCACCAGTCCGTCCTGATGGACGCCGATGTCTACAAAGGCGCCAAAATCAATTACATTCCGCACCGTGCCCTTTAAGAGCATTCCGGGGGTTAAATCCTTCATTTCCAGTACATCTGTCCGAAGAATGGGACGGGGCATCTCATCTCTTGGGTCTCTGGCAGGTTTTTCCAGCTCCTTTACCATATCCTGAAGGGTGATGTCTCCCACTCCCAGCTCAGACGCCAGCTTTCTGTAGTCGTGAATCTTTCTTCCCAGCTCCTTTAAGCCGCCGCTTGTTATATCCTTGGGGCTGTAGCCCAATTTTTCCAGAAGGGTCACTGCCGCCCCGTAGCTTTCCGGATGAACGGAAGTACAGTCCAGAGGATTTTCCCCGCCGGAAATCCGAAGGAAGCCTGCACACTGCTCAAATGCCTTCGGCCCCAGCTTTGCCACCTTTAAAAGCTGCTTCCGGTCTGTAAAAGCGCCGTTTTCCTCCCGGTAAACCACAATGTTTTTTGCCACTGTCTTGCTGATGCCGGAAATGTATTCCAGCAGAGAAGCAGAGGCAGTGTTTAAATCCACACCGACCCGGTTTACACAGTCTTCCACAACTCCCTGTAAGGTCTCGCTTAAATGCTTCTGAT
Organism: uncultured Eubacteriales bacterium; assembly: GCA_951800645.1. Taxonomy (GTDB): domain Bacteria; phylum Bacillota; class Clostridia; order Lachnospirales; family Lachnospiraceae; genus Brotaphodocola. The sequence goes on from CATOIK010000005.1 coordinate 107,630, forward strand.
TCATGTCGTGCTGGTACTGTCCTACACCAATGGATTTGGGGTCAATCTTTACCAGCTCTGCCAGCGGATCCTGCAGCCGTCTGGCAATGGAAGCAGCGCTTCTCTGTCCCACATCAAACTGAGGGAATTCCTCTGTAGCCAGCTTACTGGCAGAGTACACAGACGCTCCCGCCTCATTGACAATCACATACTGCACACGCTCCGGAATCTCTTTTAACAGCTCCACAATAATCATTTCCGATTCTCTGGATGCGGTTCCGTTTCCTACGGAAATCAGGGAAATGCTATATTTTTTAATCAACTGCTTCAGCACCCGTTTAGACTCCTCCACCCGGTTCTGGGGAGCAGTGGGGTAGATGACTGTAGTGTCCAGCACCTTTCCGGTAGGATCCACTACTGCCAGCTTGCAGCCGGTCCGAAAAGCCGGGTCCCAGCCTAACACCACCTGTCCGGCAATGGGCGGCTGCATCAGAAGCTGCTGTAAATTCTTTCCAAACACCTTCACAGCCCCGGCCTCCGCCGTCTCTGTCAGATCACCACGGATTTCCCGCTCAATGGCAGGTGCAATCAGGCGGCTGTAGCTGTCCTTTATGGTCTCCTGAAGGACAGGCGTAGTATAGGGATTTTCCCTCACAATAATCTGCTTTTCCAGATAGCGGAGAATCACTTCCTCCGGAGCTTCCACCTTGACAGTAAGGATTTTTTCTTTCTCTCCCCGGTTCAGCGCCAATACCCGGTGTCCGGCACATTTTTTCACCGGCTCTGTATAGTTATAATACATCTCATAGACAGATTCTGCTGTTTCATCCTTTGCAGAGGAGGTAATTGCCCCCTGGTCTGTGGTGGCTTTCCGGATATAGGTCCGGTAATCTGCGTTGTCAGAAATCCGCTCTGCAATAATATCCATAGCCCCGGCGATGGCGTCCTGAACAGAAGCCACCTCCTTCTCCTCTGACACATAGGCTTCCGCCAGACTTTCCAGCGGTTCCTTTGTCATCTGCAGCAGGATTAAATCTGCAAACGGCTCCAAACCCCGCTCTTTTGCAATCATGGCGCGGGTACGGCGTTTCGGCCTGTAGGGGCGGTATAAATCCTCCAGAGCCACCATGGTCATGGCCTCTGTAATCTGCTGTTCCAGCTCCGGAGTCAGCTTTTCCTGATCCCGGATGGAGTTTAACACCTGCTCCTTCTTTTCCTCCAGATTCCGCAGATACCGAAGCCGCTCGTCTAAATTCCGCAGCACCTCGTCGTCCAAAGAGCCGGTAACCTCTTTCCGGTATCTGGCAATAAAGGGAATCGTATTTCCCTCATCAATCAACTGCACGGCTGCCTTTGCCTGTTCATATCCAATCTGCAGCTCCTGATGCAGCACCTTAATAATATCCATAATTTCTATTCCGTCCTTTTTATCTGTCAGTCTGCCTTTCGCTCCAGCCCCAACTTCCTGCTTGTTCCCCGGCAGGTTTCGTGGTATGATTAGCAGGTACAGGCTATTACTACCGGAGGATGTTACATGAATAAATCGCCATCAAAAAGCCCGAATCTATACGACCGTCTGGCTGTTTACAGTTTAATCTGCGGCACCCTGGGGCTTTTAACCTGCTGCTGCATGAACCCGCCCTTTCAAATGGTTCTGGGCGGAGCTTCTATTGTCCTGGCTCTTGCATCCAGGGGAAACGGCTCTCCATTTTCCACTCCTGCCAAAACAGGACTGAGTCTGGGAATTGTCTCAGCGGCATTAAGCATTCTGATTTTCGGTCAGTTTATGTGGGCCATGGACATTATCAAGAACCCGGAAAACACCCAACTGATCCGGGAAATCTACAGCGAGTTCAGCGCCGTCATGGAATCCGCTGCCAGCGGGCAGATGCCGTAACGAAAAGCACAGTCTACATTGTATCATAAAAATCCAGGGATGAAAACCCAATCATCCCAGAAAACGGGAGCGCTATGAAGAAAGAAAAAAGCAGTCTGAAATCCATCGTATACCAGGAAACCTTAGACGGTATTATCCGGGGGGAATACAAGGCCGGTCAGATTTTAAACGAGCAGGAGCTGGTGGAAAAATTCGGCTTCAGCAAATCCCCGGTGCGGGAGGCCTTAATTGCCCTGTGCAACGAAGGGGTTCTCCGCAGCATCCCCCGCTACGGTTACGAGGTAATCCGCCTTACCGGCCGGGATGTGGAGGAAATTCTCCGCTACCGCCTGATTTTAGAACGGGGCCTTCTGCAGGACGGCGGACAGAATATCACAGAAGAATATCTGGGAGAGCTGGAACGGTTAAACACCCTCTGCAATGCTTCCGAGGACGATATGTGGGTACACTGGGAACACAACATGAACTTCCACCTGGCCCTTGTCTCCTGCTCCGGGAACCAGTACGCCGCCGCCCAATTAAAAAAATCCATGGATATTTTAAAACGGGCCTACGCCCAGTTTTACTGGGATAAATGGAGCGACCAGTTTAACCCCTTTGATATGAAATATCACCAGAATATCATCACTTGTTTAAGAAACGGAGATGTGGAAGGCGCCGTAGAAAAGCTGGAGCTGGATTTCCAGGACTTCCACAGCCTGTAACCCCAGACAAAAGACAAAAGAAATGGTGCCGCCCCATCAGGAAAGCGGCACCGCCAGAAGATCTATTCCAAATCCTATAAGACACACATTTTTGACAATCCAGTTGACCAGAATGATACCAACGCCGATGTAGGTAAACATCAGCTCATGGCCCAGGTAGCATTCTGGTTTTTTTGTGACCTTTCCAAGCAGCCAGCTTCCAAAAAGCAGCAGGGCCGCAAAGACCATGTAAGGCACCAGAGGATGATACACAAAGCTCTGAACCAAATCCCCATGCAGCAGATATACCGCAGACCGTGTACCGCCGCAGCCGGGACAGTAAAGTCCGGTTACCATCTGAAACAGACAGGGCAGCTTAAAAAACGCCCATAACGGCTGAAACAGTTTTCCCATCACCGAAGCCCCTGCCCTTTACAGCTCTGCCCGGATCATCTGAAGGATTCCGGCCTCTCCGGCTGCCTGACAGGAACGGTCAAAGGCAACTGCCTTCTCTTTAAACACTGCTTCACTCATAACCTGGGTCAGCAGGGCAAACTCCGGCTCCTGATCCAGACATACCATTTCCACTGAACCGAATATGTCTTTTACCGCAGCTTCTTTCTCAGCTATAGTTCCTGCAATCCGTACAAAATACCGATGGCATGCAGTATCCACATCTGCAATCTCCAGCCGTTTATTACTCCAGCTAGGAACTACATTGCAATCCAGGTTCTGGGCTGCCTCCACAATGTCCGCCACTACGGCGCTGGCAGTCTGCAGCTTTCCTGCGCCGCTGCCATAAAACATCAGATCGCCCACCATATTACCCTTTATCATAATGCCGTTAAACACATCGCTGACAGCATAAAGCGGATGCTGCTTTCCAATCATTACCGGAGCCACCCAGGCATGAACCTGGCCGTCCCCAATCCGGCTGGAGCCAAACAGCTTCACAGAAGCCCCCAGCTTTTCCGCATATTTGAAATCCACGTCTGTAATCCTGGTAATGCCTTCTGTATAAATATCTTCGTAATTTACCTCACAGCCGGTTGCCACGGATGTTAAGATGGCAATCTTTCTGCAGGTATCGTGTCCTTCCACATCCGCTTCCGGATTCCGCTCCGCATATCCTAAATCCTGAGCCTCTTTTAAAGCTGCTTCAAAAGAAGTCCCCTCCTTGTCCATCTTGGACAGGATAAAGTTGGTGGTTCCGTTTAAAATACCGGTAATCTCCCGGATTTTCTCTCCCTTAAGACAACGGTACATAGGACGGATGATGGGAATACCGCCGCCTACGCTGCCCTCAAAGAAAAAGTTTACCCGGCGCTCTCTTGCAATCTGCAGAAGCTCGGTTCCGTATGCCGCCACCAAAGCCTTATTGGAGGTAGCCACATGCTTTCCCGCCATCAGGCAGGCCTTTACAAAGGGATAAGCCGGATTCAAGCCGCCCATGGTCTCTACTACCACCTGAACCTCCGGATCCTGCTCAATAATCTGAAAATCATGAATGATTTTGTCCTCTACCGGAGTGCCGGGAAAATCCCGCAGATCCAGCACATATTTCAGAGCCACTTCCTGCCCTGCCGCCGCCTTTAATTCCTCCCGGTTTTTATCCAGGATTTCCGCCACGCCGGAGCCGATCGTACCATATCCCATAATTGCCACATAAATCATAATTGTTCTCCTCCCTTTCCTTGCTGCCTTCCCGGTTTCCAGACATAACCTTCCTGAAATAAAAAAGTTACTCCCTGGCCAGGATCTTCACAAAATGAATTCCGTTCTGTTCCTCAATTTCCTCCACCATCCGGGAAATATTGCCGGTGTTGGGCTGAACCTCCACAGAGAGGGTCAGGGTTGCCACGCCGTTGACCGGAATACTCTGATGGATTGTCAGGATGTTGGCTTTATAAACAGCCACTGTGTGGAGCACATCTGATAAAAGGCCCTGCTCATCATCCAACTGCACCACAAAGGTTACGGTCTTTCCCTTAGTGTTATCATAAAATGGGAAAATATCATCCTTGTACTTATAAAAGGAGCTGCGGCTGATGCCCACCTGATCGGTGGCGTCCTGTACAGTCATAACCCGCTCGGCCTCCAGCAGCCGTTTTGCCTCTACCACTTTCAGAAGCACCTCAGGAACTGCCTTCTGCTTCACCACAAAATACTTGCTTTTCTCCTCTGCCATGATTCTTGCCTCCGCCTCTGTTCGTGCATCATGCACATTTGTTCTCACTTGAAAGATATTAGCACAAAAAAGAACAGGATGCAACCTTATTTTCAGATTGCATCCTGTTTTATCCAAATTAAGTTCCTGTTCAGTCTTCTGAAGAAGCCCGTCTGTCCGGACATCCCAGGCTCAGCCAGCGCAGATATGCGCTGATAAAGGGATCCAGGCCGCCGTCTAAAACATTGGCCACATTTCCGCTTTCCTCGCCGGTTCTCAGATCCTTCACCATGGTGTAGGGCTGCAGTACATAGGAGCGAATCTGGTTTCCCCAGCCGATCTCCTTTACATCTCCCCGGATGTCGGAAAGCTTTTCCGCATTCTCCTGCTGTTTTAACATGTAAAGCTTTGCCTTTAACATCTGCATGGCTTTATCCTTGTTCTGGAACTGAGAACGCTCATTCTGACACTGTACTACAATTCCTGTGGGAATATGGGTAATACGGATGGCAGAGGAGGTCTTGTTGATATGCTGTCCGCCTGCTCCGCTGGAGCGATAGGTATCAATCCGCAGATCGTCCTGGTTAATCTCCACATCCAGGTCTTCTTCAATATCCGGCATCACATCGCAGGACACAAAAGAGGTCTGCCGTTTTCCTGCCGCATTAAAGGGAGAGATGCGCACCAGACGATGAACGCCCCGCTCAGACTTTAAGTAGCCGAAGGCGTTTTCTCCGTTGATCTGAATAGTGACAGACTTGATGCCTGCCTCATCTCCGTCCAGATAGTCCAGCACCTCCGTCTTATACCCCATCTTGTCGGCCCAGCGGCAGTACATGCGGTACAGCATACTGCACCAGTCGCAGGACTCGGTGCCGCCTGCGCCCGCATTCAGCCGCAAAATGGCATTGTACTTGTCATACTCCCCGGAAAGCAGGGTCTGCAGACGGATCTTCTCCAGATTGGAGGTAAATTCATCCAGCATTTCCTGAATTTCCGGAATAAGAGACGGGTCGTTTTCCTCATACCCCATCTCGATCATTACCTGGATGTCCTCATACTGCTGTTCCAGGCTCCGGTACAGATCCACCGTATCTTTCAGATTCTTGGCCTCCTGCACCAGTTTGGCGGAGCGCTCTGCATCATCCCAGAATCCCGGCTCCTCCATGGACTTGTTTAATTCATCAATCCGATTCACTTTGCCAGCCAGGTCAAAGTGAATCCCTCACTTCCACTAATGGTTTTTCAAAGGTCGATAATGTGTACTTAAACTGATCTAATTCTACCATTGTGTCACCTTCTTTCATTTCAATATTTTATTTATAAAAGATGTGCGATCCGCAGGGAAGCAGCTTTCTGCATTTTTAAACCGGCTTTCTTCCGCAGCACTGCTTATATTTCTTTCCGCTTCCGCAGGGGCAGGGATCGTTGGGGTAGATCTTCTGAACCTCCCGCTTCTTCGGCGCCTGTACGGCGCTGTCGTCCCGGTTGGTTCCGGTTACCTTTGCAGCCGGTTCCCGCTCTACCTTCTGCTCCACCCGGATGTGGAACAGGATGCGGACTGTCTCCTCGGTAATGGCGGCAGTCATGGCCTCGAACATCTCAAAAGCACTCATCTTGTACTCTACCACCGGATCCCGCTGGCCGTATGCCTGCAGGCCGATGCCCTGACGAAGCTGATCCATATCATCGATATGGCTCATCCACTTGTTATCGATTACTTTTAAGAGGATTACACGCTCAATCTCACGGATCTGCTCAGAGTCCGGGAACATGGCTTCCTTGGCCTCATAAAGCTTGATGGCCTCCTCCTTCAGCATATGCTTCAGCTCATTCTTCTTAGCAACCGGGTGGTTCTCCAGAGTAATAGGCTGCAGCGGAATGACAGGCAGAAGAAGGCTGTTTAACTCGCCTAAATCCCAATCCTCGGCGCTCTGGTCGTCAGACAGGGAAATATCCACAGAATTCTCCACAATATCGGTGATCATCTTAAGCACAACATCCCGCATGTTGGAGCCGTCCAGTACCTTCCGGCGCTCTGCGTAAATGATCTCTCTCTGCTCATTATTGACTTCATCAAATTTAAGCAGGTTCTGACGAATGCCGTAGTTGTTGGTCTCAATCTTCATCTGAGCCTTCTCAATGGCGTTAGACAGCATCTTATGCTCAATCTGCTCACCATCCGGCACGCCCAACGCCTCGAACATGCTCATTAAACGCTCAGAGCCGAACAGACGCATCAGATCATCCTCCAGGGAAATGTAGAAGCGGGATTCACCCGGATCTCCCTGACGGCCGGAGCGTCCTCTCAACTGATTGTCAATCCGGCGGGACTCATGGCGCTCTGTTCCGATGATCTTAAGACCGCCTAAGGCCCTGGACTCCTCATCCAGCTTAATATCCGTACCACGGCCTGCCATGTTGGTAGCGATAGTCACAGCGCCGTGGATACCGGCGTCAGCCACAATCTCCGCCTCCAGCTCATGGTATTTTGCATTCAGCACTTTGTGAGGGATGCCTTTTTTCTTCAGCATCTTGCTCAACATCTCGGAAGTCTCGATGGTAATGGTGCCTACCAGAACCGGCTGCCCTTTCTCATGGGCCTCTGCCACTTCCTCTACTACTGCCTCAAATTTTTCCCGCTTAGTCTTGTATACTGCGTCCTCATGGTCGATACGGGCCACCGGACGGTTGGTGGGAATGGCAATGGCGTCCATACCATAAGTGGTGCGGAATTCCTTTTCCTCCGTCAGCGCCGTACCGGTCATACCAGACTTTTTATTGAATTTATTAAAGAAGTTCTGGAAGGTGATGGTAGCCAGAGTTTTGCTCTCCCGGCGGACATTCACATGCTCCTTCGCCTCAATGGCCTGGTGCAGACCGTCAGAATAGCGGCGGCCCGGCATAATACGGCCAGTAAATTCGTCTACGATCAGAATTTCATCGTCCTTTACCACATAGTCCTTGTCCCGGAACATCAGGTTGTTGGCCCGCAGCGCCAGAATGATGTTGTGCTGGATTTCCAGATTTTCCGGGTCTGCCAGGTTTTCAATATGGAAGAATTCCTCTACCTTGCGGACGCCGTCCTCTGTTAAGTTGACTACCTTATCCTTTTCATTGACTACGAAATCTCCGGTCTCCTCAATGTCCTCCCCCATGATGGCATTCATCTTGGTAAACTCGCCGGAGGCCTCGCCTCGTACAAGCTGGTGAGCCAGCACATCGCAAACCTCGTAAAGCTTGGTAGATTTGCCGCTCTGGCCGGAAATAATCAAAGGCGTTCTGGCTTCATCGATCAGAACCGAGTCCACCTCGTCAATGATAGCGTAATCCAGATCTCTTAAAACCATCTGTTCCTTATAAATAGCCATGTTATCCCGCAGGTAGTCAAAGCCCAGCTCATTGTTCGTCACATAGGTGATGTCGCAGCCATAGGCTTTTTTCCGCTCCTCTGAATTCATGGAGTTCAGCACTACGCCTACAGTCAGACCCAGGAATTCGTGAACCTGGCCCATCCACTCTGCATCTCGCTTTGCCAGGTAGTCGTTTACCGTAACAATGTGAACGCCCTTTCCTGCCAATGCATTTAAATAAGCAGGCGCTGTAGACACCAGGGTCTTACCTTCACCGGTACGCATCTCTGCGATACGGCCCTGATGCAGAACAATACCGCCGATAAGCTGTACCGGATAGTGTTCCATATTCAGCGTTCTCTTGGCTGCCTCCCGCACGGTAGCAAATGCCTCCGGCAGAAGATCATCCAGAGTCTCTCCCGCTGCCAGCCGTTCCTTAAAGATACGGGTGTTGTCCCGCAGCTCCTCGTCTGTCAGCCCCTGCATCTTTGGTCTCAGCGCTTCAATCTTATCCACAATGGGATAAATCATTTTCAGCTCCCGCTCGCTGTGAGTACCAAATACTTTTTCTATGAGATTCATACTCTGTTCTCCTGTTTTAAAAATGTTTCCTGTTTTGTGCTTTCAGTCATGGCCTTTTCCGACCCTTCTTTTACAAGTCAATCTTATACATTGTAGCACTAACCTTTGATTTATTCAAGTTTTCCCCGCCTGTTCATAAAAAATTTACTTTCCTGTTACATCCTTCACCAATTCTCTCCTGTTTTATCCACAATCCCCTGGGAAACGAGATAACATAAGATAAAAATTATGGTAAACCTAACAATTTGTACAAAAACTATGTTCGATTTTCCACTTATCCACTTTATCCACATTATCCACAGGATTATCTGTGGATAAGTACTCCTGTCCGCAACAGTCGATTTTAAGCCAAATTCTACTTATACACCGAGTTATCCACATTATCCACATTTTTTCGCCGTGGATTTACCAGGGAACTTCCTCTTTTTTCATTTTTTAACTTTTGTATACTTGTCATAAATTTTCCAATTACGACAAAAAGTACAGGGAAAACCCTTGACTTTTCCTGACTTCCCCTGATAGAAATGCAATTCAAGGCTTCCGAAAAAAGGTATCCATTTTTACACTGTTTAGCAAGTAATTGTATGAACATTTTGTGTCTTTCAGTTGAATTTTCCTAACATATGTGCTATACTTAATTCATCCCAAATAAAGGAGTGATGTATATGCGTTATACGATTACAGGAAGAAACATCAATGTAACTCCCGGCCTTCGGGCTGCTATCGAGGAGAAAATCGGGAAACTGGACCGTTACTTTAATCCGGACACAGAAGTCATCGTTACTTTAAGCGTTCAGAAGGACAAGCAGATGATTGAGGTAACCATCCCGGTAAAAGGAAGCATCATCCGCGCTGAGGAATCCAGCAATGATATGTATGTCTCCATTGACCTGGTTGAGGAGATCATCGAACGCCAGCTCAAAAAATACAAAAGAAAACTCATCGACAAAAAACAGTCTGCCCAGGCCTTCTCCGAATTATTCATGAACGAGGAAACGCCTCAGGATGATGAAATCCAGATTGTAAAAACCAAGCGCTTCGCCATGAAACCCATGGATCCGGAAGAAGCCTGCGTACAGATGGAGCTGTTAGGACACAACTTCTATGTATTCTTAAACGCAGACACGGAAGAAGTCAATGTGGTTTACAAGAGAAAAGGAAATACCTACGGACTGATTGAACCGGAATTCTAATGCCGTATACATGGCAGAACTATCCTGACGAAAACACAGGGGATGCAAAAATGCATCCCCTTAATTTTTGTCTCAAATCATATCAGCTTTCTTAACCATCTGCCCCGCTCCCGCTCAGACAGCAGCACCAGACACCAGGAAACCAGAAGCATCGGCACAAAAATAAACAGGGCGATATTGATTTCCGGCAACGGAACTCCCGCCTCTGTCAGCCTGGGCGCATTCCAGGAAAACAGGTAGAAGAAATAGAAATGGGAGAAATACACCCACTCGCTGACGCTCCGCAGTCTGGAAAACAGCTTCCAGTCCGGGAAAGGCACCGCCATAGCGCCTTCCACCAGGCAATACGCCGCAGGCAGAGCAAAAAACGCCATATTGGTAATGCTGCAGTGCTTCACTTCCTTATACATCAAATAAGCAGACGCCAGCGCTCCAAGCACCGACACCACAAAGGGCAGCCGCCATTTCTTCCTGGAAAAATAAAGCCCCAGAGACACATAGAAGCTTCCGTAAAATACGCCGTTGCGCATGGTTACAAACTTAGGGGCGTACCACCAGATCCACTCCTGAAACCACATAGGCATCCGCTCTGTATAAAACCAGTTGTCGCCCAGACATCCTGCAATAAACAGCATTCCGGTAACAATCAGGATCTGCCAGACCTTAAGGCCAATCCGACTCAGCCCCCATACAATGAGACAGGCCAGAGCCAGAGCCGGAAGATACCACAACTGGGCAATGCTGCTGGAAACGAAAAAGGATTTCACATAGTTTTTTACAAACACGCCGAAGCTTTCCGTACTGTGATACCAGTTGTAAAGGTCTATCGGCCAGTAAAGCACGCTCCAGATCACATAGAGCTTTACAATGCGGATTACATAGTTCCACAGGATACGGCTTCCGGTTAAGTTCTGTTTCCGTGACCGCCCTGTCTCTGACTTTTTCCGGGTCTTCGGTTCTTTCTCCGCCTGTCCCCAAAACCAGCTTCGCCCTGCCCCTGCCTCCGGAATCTTCCGGAACAGCAGGAACCCGGCAATGATGAAGAACACTGGCACTGCCAGATTGGAAAGCCAGCTTCCCACCAGAAGCCGCCACTTACTGTCAATGCCATAAAACACCTGAATCATATGACGGCCAGCCACCAAAAGGGCCATACTCAGCTTTAACAGATCCAGGCCATAGTACATGGTTCTCTTTCCCATAACCGCCACCGCCTGTTAATCCAGGAAAGTACCTGCCTTGCAGGGCGTCCGGTAGTTGGCCGGGGAAATGCAGATGCCGGTGGTGGGGTTGCTGGCGTGGATCACTTTTCCGTCTCCTATGTAAATAGCCACATGGTTGATGTAATCTCCGCTGGCATAAAACAACAGATCTCCCGGCTGCAGCTCTGACTGGGGAATCTCCCGCACATTGGCTGCCTGGTCTCTGGAGCTTCTTCCTGTGGTAATCCCAAAATTCTTAAACACCTCCTGAACAAAGCCGGAGCAGTCTGCTCCGTTTGTCAAGCTGGTTCCGCCGTACAAATAAGGATTTCCCAAAAACTGTCTGGCATAGGCCACCACTGCCGTTCTGGCAGCAGATACCACCGCCTCAGACGCCGGGCCGCCGGAACCGGCAACGACTACGCTGCCCTTATTTCCGGAGCCGTCGGAGCTGTTGTTTCCGGAGCTGCCAGAATTATTGTTTTTTGACGGGGCTATGGTACTGCTGCCGGAGGGGGCGTTTCCTGCCACTATGTTATTATCCTTTTTCAGCTCTGCAGCCGGTTTCTGAGCCGGAGCCGGAGCGGAAACACTGCCGGAATCCTGGGCCTCTGTGGGATGGGCTGCAATAATCAGCTCTCCTGTATTAGCCTCTACCTGCATTACCTGCTGAAGGGCCGCTATGGCGGCGTCTGCCTCCTGCTTTCTCTGAGCCTCCTCAGCCAGCTTTTCCTGCTCCTCCGCCAGAGAAACCGCCTGGTCAAATTCCACCTCTACCTTACAGTAGGACTGGGCAATATAGCCTTCCAGATCTGCGTCCACCTGAACCTTGAAGAACTCTCCCTCCTCCCCCTGAACCACATAGCGGGCGCCCATGGAAAGCAGGGTCAGAGTGTTGCTGGTTAAATTAGGTTCTTCCCGCAGACGAAGACTGTCTGTGTTTATGGTTACAAACTCCCGGCCAATGGACTGGGCCAGCCGTTCTGCCGCCTCGCCGGTAATAAAATACTGGGCCTTAATATAGCCGTTTACTGTGCCGGACTGAATCCGGTACCAGGCTCCGCCCTCTCCCTCTACCGTCTCCAGGATGGTAGCCGCGCAGTTATTGTAAATCTTTCCTACAATGGCGCTGTTTGTGGTAGGCTGCTGCCGGATGTTCACATAATCTGTCACCTGAGAGACAGCAATGTTGGAATAATCCCCAGGCTCTGCCACCAGAGGCGCAACATGAACCGACATCTGAGGCTGCGCATACGCAGTCACCGCTCCCGCAGACAATACGCCAAGACAGCAAAATACCAGTATTTTCCATAATCTCCTCATTGGTTCTGCTGCCTCCTTACGATTCTGTCAGATAACGCTCTGCGCTGGTTACAGCGTTAGCCCCATCCGCCACCGCAGTTACAATCTGCCGAAGCTGCTTTCTTCTTACATCGCCGGCTGCAAAAATGCCGGGTACACTGGATGCGCAGGTTTCATCTGCCACAATATAGCCATGGTCCATTTTCACCAGATTTTCAAAGGGTTTGCTGCTGGGCGTGACGCCCACTGCAATAAACACGCCGTCTACGGCAAGCTCCCCGGTTTCTCCAGTCTTTACATTTTTTACTGCCAGCCCGGTTACCTTTTCCTGTCCCCGGATTTCCTCCACAACCGTATCCCAGATTACCGTCACATTTTCCAGGGAAAACAGCTTTTCCTGCAGAGACTTGGCCCCCCGCAGCTCATCCCGCCGATGAATCAGATATACATGCTCACACATCCGGGCCAGGAAAACAGCGTCCTCAATGGCTACATCTCCGCCACCTACTACAGCGGTCACCTTTTTCCGGAAAAATGCGCCGTCACAGGTAGCGCAGTAGCTGACGCCCATGCCTGCAAGTTCTTCCTCACCGGGAACATTCAGTTTACTGTGCATGGCGCCGGAAGCAATGACAACCGTCCGGGTCAGGTAAGTACCCTTCTGGCCGATAATCCGCTTTAAGGGAGCAGACGGACCGGTTCTTCTTAAGCGAAGCTCCGCCGCCTCCAGAGTTTCCCCTGCCTCCTGCTCCTCTGTGAGTTCAATCGCCTCTACCGTATCCTCGCAGACCTCTGCCTCCAGGCCGTCTGCATGCTGGCGGAATTTCATTCCCAGCTCATATCCGTTGATTCCCGGAAGGCCCGGATAGTTATCCACCTCGTAGGTAGTAAGCACCTGACCGCCGCTGACCATTTCTTTTTCAATTACCAGGGTATTCATTTTTGCCCGCTGGGCATAAATTGCCGCAGCAAGCCCGGCCGGGCCGGAACCGATGATTACCATATCATATACTTTTCTCATCCATTCTGCTCCTGTCTCACATATTGTGTCTGCTCATTTCAATCCAACATAAGTATATCACAAGTCTTTTTAAAGATACATACTGTTCTGGAAAATGTAATTGAATTGTAATTTTTTCAAGAGTATAATATAGATACAAAGGAGATGATCGTATGGCAAAAAAAGTGGTTCTTGTAACCGGCGCTTCTCGTGGAATCGGGAAAGCCATTGCTGTAAAATTTGCAAAAAAGGGATACAATGTGGTTATCAACTGCGCCCACAGGGAAGCGGAGCTGCTTCAGACAAAGAAAGAAATTGAAGGCTACCAGGTTTCCTGCCTGGCTGTTTTAGGCGATGTAGGGGACCAGTCCGTCTGCGAATCCATGTTTGCCCAGATCCGCAAGCAGTTCGGCACCCTGGATGTGCTGGTAAACAACGCCGGCATTTCCTATGTAGGACTTCTGCAGGAAATGAGCGCAGAAAACTGGGACCGGATTATCCGCACCAACTTAACCTCTGTATTTCACTGCTGCAAGCTGGCTATTCCCATGATGCTGGCTGCCGGCGGCGGAAAAATTGTCAATATTTCCTCCGTCTGGGGCGTAGCCGGAGCTTCCTGCGAGGCAGCCTACTCTGCCACAAAAGGCGGTATCAACGCCTTTACAAAGGCTCTGGCCAAGGAGCTGGCTCCCAGCAACATTCAGGTCAACGCCGTAGCCTGCGGCGCCATCGACACAGAAATGAACCAGTGGCTGGAAGAGGACGAGCTGATCCAACTGGTAGAGGAAATCCCTGCCGGTCGTCTTGGTCAGGCTGAGGAGGTAGCAGACCTTGTCTACCACTTAGGCTACAAAGGCAGCTACTTAACCGGCCAGGTCATTGGGCTTGATGGAGGATGGATCTAACTAACAGACAGCTGCCGGGCTTTTTAAGCCCGGTCAGCCCATGTCCAGCAGATTCCAAATCCCATCGTTCAGCGTTTAAAACTTTCTAATGGCGTCATCTTCGTCAGAAACTGCCCGAATTGCCCGGACTGTCACATAATAACTGTACCGCTCGTTGGCCTTTATCAGAATCCGATCCCCTACCTTGTGGCCCAGAATCGCCTTTCCCAAAGGAGATTCCACACTGACCATATTGTTCATGGAATTTCCCCGGATACTGGTTACCAGCTTGTACACTTCTTCCTCATCATCGTCTTCCATATAAAGGGTCACTTCCTTATTTAAACCCACTTCATCATCACGGGACTTGTCTGAAATAATGATGGCATTTTTCAGCATATTCTCCAGATAGCGAATCCTGCTTTCATTTTGATTTTTGTCCTTTTTGGCTGCATGATACTCAAAGTTTTCGCTTAAATCTCCGTGAGCCCTGGCCTCCTTCACAGCAGCCAGACACTCCTGCCGCACCACCAGCTTCCGGTGCTCAATTTCCGCCTGAATCTTTTCCACATCCGATTTTGTCAATTTCTCTCTCATTTTTCCTCCTTAATTTCAAGCATAGAAATAGGGAGGGATTCCAAAGAACCCCGCCCCTGCGCTTACCAAACCCTATCTATTCTGCTTCTTCCTTCTGCCCGGCTTCCGCTTCCTCCACAATCCGCAGATAATCCGCTTCTTCTTTCTTTATGCTGGGAATAAACCGTTTTGCGAAACGGCCCTGGCCCCGGGTTTTTACATAGAAAAAACCAATCACGGAAAAGGTAACTGCTCCGATAAAGTTGACGATCAGATCCTCCATGGTGTCAATCAGGCCAATGTCCAGATAACCGCCAAGTCCTAAAGGCTCGCCGTTTATAAACACCTCGTTGATGTCATGGATACGGTACACCGCCGTACCTCCTGCCGGATCCAGCATCACTGTGGAAATGTCGTGGATGATGGTGTCCTTCTGCATATCCATATGCAGGAAGGTGTCCACTCCAAACTCAAAGAACTCCCAAAGCACGCCGATCGTCATGGAAAAGCAAAAAGCCACAACGGACATGTAAACCGGTGACAGGCTGAACTTGTCCCGCTTTTCCTGATTTAAAATATCCACCAGGGAAAATCCGATAGCCGCCGCCAAAAATCCGTTCAGGGTATGCAGCACCGTGTCCCAGTAAGGGAATTTGGTGTAATAGGAACCAATCTCTCCCAGAATTTCCGCAGCAAAAATGAAAATCAGAATGATGATTTCCAAAGTTGTAGGAAATTCAATCTTTAACTCTACCTGCAAAAAACTGGGGATTGTAAGTAAAAGAAGTGTTAAACCGCAGTAAAATACATTCTCATAGTTGCGATTTAACACCTGCAGTACCATCACCAGGATAACCAGGGCGCGCAGCACCAGATATACGGCAAAGGAGCTTTTGTGCTCTGCGATTTCCATCTTGATGGCTTTTTCTGTTCTGGCCCACCGTTCAGACAGACGGCGGGCCGCTTTTTCATTTTTCCTTGGTTTCATCTCTTCCCGTTTATTCCGGCTTCTCTACCTGTACGATAGACTGCTTCTGCATAGGGATACGGCAGTTTTTGTTGCTGCCGAATTCTACAATTACGGTATCATCTGTCATATCAATGACAACGCCGTAGAAGCCTGCAGTAGTGAGAACACTGTCGCCAATAGCCACGCTGGCTAACAGCTCCTGCATTTTCTTTTTCTCTTTTTTCTGGGGACGGATTGCAAAGAAATACATCAGGGCACAGAAGAAAACAATATAGCCCACTAAAAACATTCCGCCGCCTGCTCCAGTTCCAGTTGCTGTTGCTGTAAACATAAAATCCTCCTTGCAGCCATGCCGCCGCCTCGCCGCAGCCAGCCTTTTTCATTCTAGTTGTGGATTATCCGGAAAGGGAAAAGCTTACTTCTCCCCGGCTTTCATGCCGGCAAGCTTCTTCGCCTTATATTCCCCATACCGGTGCTCCTCGATTGCGTCGCGAATCTCTTTCATCATTGTATTATAAAAATATAAATTATGCAAGACGCATAACCGCATTCCCAGCATTTCTTTTGCCTTAAACAGATGACGGATATACGCTCTGCTGTAGGAACGGCAGGCCGGGCACTGACAGCCTTCCTCAATGGGCCGGGAATCCAGCTCATACTTCTGATTCATCAGATTTAACTTGCCCTGATTTGTGTAGACATGGCTGTGACGGCCATTTCTGGACGGATATACACAGTCGAAAAAGTCTACGCCCCGGTCCACCGCTTCCAGAATATTGGCCGGTGTACCAACACCCATTAAATAAGTGGGCTTATTCTGAGGCAGATGAGGAACCGTCACATCCAGGACATGATACATCTCCTCATGGGTCTCTCCCACAGCCAGGCCGCCGATGGCGTAGCCGTCTAAATCCATGGATGCAATGGTCTTTGCGTGATTTATGCGAATCTCATCTACTACGCCGCCCTGGTTGATGCCGAACAGAAGCTGTTCCTTATTGATGGTATCCGGCAGACTGTTAAGCCGCGCCATTTCCTTCTTGCAGCGCTCCAGCCACCGGGTAGTCCGGTCTACAGAATTCTGAATGTACTTAAGGTCTGCACGGCTGGGGGGACATTCGTCAAAAGCCATGGCAATGGTGGAGCCTAAATTGGACTGGATCTGCATACTTTCCTCCGGCCCCATAAAAATCCTGTGGCCGTCAATGTGAGACTGAAAGTATACCCCCTCCTCCTTAATTTTGCGAAGGCCGGCCAGGGAAAACACCTGGAAGCCGCCGGAATCTGTAAGAATGGGGCGGTCCCAGTTCATAAACCTGTGAAGACCGCCGAACTCCTTAATCAGCTTGTCGCCGGTGCGCACATGAAGGTGGTAGGTGTTAGACAGCTCCACCTGGGTGCCAATCTGGCGCAGATCATCAGTGGAAACTGCGCCTTTGATAACACCCACCGTGCCTACATTCATAAATACAGGGGTCTGGATGGTGCCGTGGACCGTCTCCACCTGGGCCCGCTTGGCACGGCCATCCGTTGTAATCAACTGATATTTCATTTTTTCTTCCTGTTGGTCATTACGAACCACATAGCGCCTGTCAGGCAGACAGAGGAATAAGTTCCGCATACAATTCCCACCATAAGCGGCAGTGCAAACTCACGGATAGAGGACACGCCCAGCAGGAACAGTACAAATACCATGATAAAGGTAGTCAGAGAAGTGTTGATGCTTCTGGTAAAGGTCTGGGTAATGCTTAAGTTCACCAGCTCTGCCAGGCTTCTTTTTCCCTGGCTCTCTGCCAGGTTTTCACGGATTCGGTCAAAGATAACGATGGTGGCATTGATGGAATAACCTACAATCGTCAGCATACATGCGATAAAGGTAGATCCTACAGACCACTTAGCTACAGCATAGAAGGTGATAACCACCAGCACATCATGCAGCAGAGCCAGAATTGCGCTGGCTGCAAAGCGTATATCCTTAAACCGGAACCAGATATATAACAGCATCAGAGCGGTAGCCACGATAACAGCCCACCATGCGTCCTGCTTCATCTCTGCACTGACTGCGCCGGAGATGCTTTCTGCCGTAATCTTCTCAGCCTCAACGCCGAAGTTTTCTACCATAGCGTCTTCCATGGCCTGTCTCTGTTCTACATTCAAGGTCTTGGTTTTAATAATAACCTCGTTGGTGCCTGCCACCTTCTGGGTCTGCACATCGGCATCTCCTGTGATTTCAGATACAACCGGAACCACCTTGGCGGAAATATCCTCCAGGCTCATATCCTCATTAAAGGTTACATTGGTAGAAGTACCGCCGGTAAAGTCCATACCGTAATTTAAGATATGGCCGGTCTTGCTGTTGTTCAGCGCCATAGCTGCCCATCCGCCTACAATGATTACCAGAGACAGGATGAAGCACAGGTTCTTCTTGCCCAGGAAATTGATGGGGGCTCTGTCCTTCTTGGTGCCGTAGAATTTGGGGCTTTCAAAGCCTAAGCTGTACAGAGCGTACAGGGCGCCTCTGGTAATAAACAGAGCCGTCACCATGGAAAGTACAATACCGATAGCCAGGGTAGTAGCAAAGCCCTTTACGGTACCGGAACCCCGCAGATACAGCACAGCAGCGGCAATCAGAGTGGTCACATTTCCGTCTACAATCGCAGACAAAGCCTTGTTAAAACCAGTCTTAATAGCAGACTGCACCGTCTTGCCCTTGCCGATTTCCTCTTTAATACGAGTGAAGATGATAACATTAGCGTCTACTGCCATACCTACAGACAGGATGATACCTGCAATACCAGGCAGGGTCAAAGTTACTTCAAAGGCAGTCAGCAGAATCAGGATAAGGCCTACATACAAGGCCAGAGCGATGGTTGCTGCCACGCCGGGAATCAGATACACAATCATCATAAACAGCGCCACAATGGCAAATCCGATGGCAGCGGCCGTTAAGCTGGTGGAAATGGCTTCCTGGCCCAGCTTTGCGCCTACCACATTGGAGCGCAGCTCTTCCAGCTCCAGAGAAAGGGAACCAATACGGATGGTAGCCGCCAGATTGTTGGCCTCCTCATAGCTGGTCATTCCGTCAATGGTGCACTGTCCGCCGGTAATCGCCTCCCGAACCACCGGGTTGGAAACTACTGCGCCGTCATAGATGATGCCGATTCGCTTTCCAACATTGGCGGTGGTAGCGTCGGCAAATGCCTTTGCGCCCTCGTCTGTGAAGGTCAGTTGTACCAGATAGGACTTCATGCCGTTTTGGTCCATCTGAGCCGGTTTGGCAGACGCTACCTGGTTTCCGGTCAGGATCACCTGTCCTTCCTCATCTACAAAGATCAGGGAACCGGGCTTTCCAAGCTCCTCTAAGATGGCATTGGCGTCTGATACGCCGGGAATGTCAATGTTGATCCGGTTGCTGCCCTCCTGATAAACCTCTGCCTCTGTGCTGTAATTCTGCACTCTCTGCTGAAGCTTATAAATGGTGTCGGACATTTCTTCTTCAGAGGGATTCTCCTCCACTGCCTGGTAGGTGATGCTGACGCCTCCGGCCAGATCCAGTCCCAGCTTGATGTCGTCCATGGTGTCATAGCCGAACCAGCCAAACAGACCTACTGCCATCAGCAAAACCAGCAGTCCTAACAATCCTTTTCCTTTGCTGCTTTTCATACTGTTTCTCCTTATTCTTCGTCGGCCAGAGCCGCCTTAATCATAATTGCACACTCAATCCGCTTCTTCTGCATCTCACATCCAATGTCATAGGCATCGGTAATCTTCCCATGGAAGTTGTAAGCGTTGGCTGCACAGCCGCCGCTGCAGTAGAACCGGGCGAAGCAGTCTCTGCACTTTTCCTTTGCATAAACATTGCAGAGCTTAAACTCATCCCGAATATCGGTGCGGATAATGCCGGTATCCACATTTCCCATTAAGAAATCTTCCTGGCCTACAAACTGATGGCAGGGATAGAAATCTCCCCAGGGGGTTACAGCCAGGTACTCGGTGCCGGAACCGCAGCCGGACAGCCGCTTGGCCACACAGGGTCCCTGGTTTAGATCGATCATAAAATGGAAGAAGTTAAAACCATTCCCCTCTTTTTTGCGTTTAATGTACTCTACAGCCAGCTTGTCGTATTCTTCCATAATCTTAGGAAGATCGTCTTCCCGGATAGCGTACGGCTCGGAAGGATCTGTTACTACCGGCTCAATAGACATCTGCTCAAAGCCCAGGTCTGCAAAATGCTTCACATCCTCGGAAAAGTCCAGATTATTATGGGTAAAGGTGCCCCGTACATAGTAGTCTTTGCCTGCCCGGCTCTTTGCAAATTTCTGGAACTTGGGCACGATGATGTCGTAGCTGCTGCCGCGGCCGTTCCGGGTGGGACGCATCAGGTCGTTAATCTCCTTGCGGCCGTCTAAGCTTAACACCACATTGCTCATTTCCCGATTGCAAAACTCCATAATTTCGTCGTTCAGCAAAACGCCGTTGGTAGTCAGGGTAAAGCGGAACCGCTTGTTGTGCGCCTCCTCCTGGGAACGGCCATACTCAACCAGCTGCTTTACTACCTCCCAGTTCATTAACGGCTCGCCGCCGAAAAAGTCCACTTCCAGATTTCTCCGTTTTCCGGAATTGGCAATGAGGAAATCCAGAGCTTTCTTGCCTACCTCAAAGCTCATAAGCGCCCGTCTTCCGTGGTACTCTCCTTCTTCTGCAAAGCAGTAGAGACAGCCCAGGTTGCAGTCGTGAGCAATATGAAGACACAGAGCCTTTACTACGGTCTCCCGCTTCTTAAAGTCTGTCACATAATTCTGATAAGTATCCTTCGTGTAAAGTTCCTCTGCGTCAATCAGCTCCTGCACCTCCAGAAGCGCTTCTTCCGCATCCTCTCCCGGATAGGTTTTTTCCAGAATCTCCTTTGTCCGGTCCTTTGCTTCTTCCGGAATCTGCTCCGGCTTTTCCAGCTCGCCCATAACCGGCTCTAAGACAGCCACTGCGTCATAGACGATGTCGTCCACCACATGGACAGAGCCGCTGGCAATATCCATGACGATGTTGTATCCATTATTCTTGTACTGATGAATCACTGCTTTTCTCCTATCTAAGACCAAAAGGTCCTAAAACCTATGCACTCAAAAAACCCCTACAATCACAATCAGGACCATAGGGGTCTTTCTTCTCTGCCCTGGCGTGAAAACTCCGGTGCTTATCTCTCCGGGTTCTCGCAGCTCTGGTTGCCAACGGTACAAGAAGTCTTGCATGCGGACTGGCAGGAAGTCTGGCACTCTCCGCAGCCGCCTTTCTTCATGGACTCTTTCAGGGTCTTGTTATTTAAAGTTTTTACATGTTTCATTTGTTTCGCCTCCTATGCTGTGCTTACAATTCAGAAAAAATTATACCATATCCTGTGCCGTTCCGCAAGTCTAATCTTTTCGCCTTCCCCCTGTTATATGTTTCCCATCTTCTGCCCTCGGATTCTTGTGATGTTTTTTACCGATTTTCCCAGAATTTTTTTGTTTTCTTACGGCGTCAGGGGCCGGAACCGGCTGTAGGTCCTGCCTGGCAGCATTCCGCCCCGGTAGGAAGCCAGCTCGCTGACTGTCACCAGTTGATACCCTCGGTTTATCAGCTCCGGAATCAGAATCTTGCTGGCCTCTCCGGTAGCTTCATAAAGGTCATGCATCAGAATAATATCTCCGTCCTTTACATTTTCCAGGACTGTGTTTACTGTGCTTTGGGCATCCCTGGTTTTCCAGTCCAGAGTGTCAATGGACCACATGACAGCAGGCATGGAAATAGCTCCCACCACATTCATACCTGCGTCGCTGCGGGCGCCGCCGCAGGGCCGCATCAGCACCGGTGAAATGCCGCTGGCTGCAGAAACCACCTGATTGGTGCGGGCCAACTGGCTGGCCAGCTCCTCCGGCGGCACCTTAGTCATCAGCTTATGATCGTAGGTGTGGTTGGCAACCTCGCAGCCCTGCTCCACCATCTGTTTGACAATCCCCATATTCCGCTCCGCCTGCTTGCCTACCATAAAGAAAGTGGCTTTTCCGCCGTACTGTCTTAAGGTTTCTAAAATTACCGGCGTAGCCTTGACAGAAGGGCCGTCATCATAGGTCAGGGCGATCATAGGCTTTGTAGGGTCAATGCCTCCGGCATAGGAAACGCCGTCTGCTCCCTTCTTCTCAATGGAAATCAGGACGCCGTCCACCCGCTTGGCCACCCCTGCCTCTCCAGCCTCCTCGCCGTTTTTCTTCCACTCTGTCCAGGCCTGGTTCTGGAGAACGCTGTAATGAACATCATAGTGCTCTCCTAATTCTCCTGTCAGCCGTATGGCAATGGCTTCAAGAGGCATGGCTCCGGAAGAATCTCCCGCTTCCCCGGCGTTCTCCGTCCAGTCCAGCCAGCCGCTTCCGCTTAAATTGACTCTGTACTCAATGGTGCCGGTCATGTCCTCCGGCTGGTTGTGAACGGTAGCCCGAAAGGCAGTCACATAGTTGTCCACCGGCGCCATACAGTAGGAGGCATCTGCAAAGAAATGGCTCCAACCTACATCGTGGACAAAAATTCCATAAATAGCTCCTAACTCCGGAAGATTTCCTTCCCAGCTTTTGGGGGCTTCTGTTTCCGCCAGTTTTTCAGCCGCCTCGTCTGCCAGGGTTTCTGCAAACTGACCGCTGCTTTCCGCCAGCAGATTTTCTCCGTCTTTTTTCTCCCCCTGCAACCGGGCAAAAACAAGTCCTGCAGCCAACAGACAGACTGCCAGAATTCCCAGTGAAAACATGGCCCGGATTCTTTTGACTCTCCGAATCTGCTGCTGCCTCATCCGCCTTTTGCGGGCCAGCCGTTCTTCCGGAGTCAGTTCCCGCCTGCCGCCCTCTCTGTATTTCGTAGTCCCTCGGCCCGTATTTTGTTTAGAAGTCCTATTTGCTCCTCTGTTCATACTTTTACCGCCTGTTAAAATCCAGTTCCTGCCATTTTATTTAAGAGAAAAGCCCCGGCACATCAGGCGCAGGAGCTTCTCTCTATTAAAACTTATTCTTCTGTATCATCCTCGCTGTCAAAATCGTCGTTCTCGTCGATGTCATACACCTCCGGAACCTCCACCGGGATGTCGTCCTCGTCCTCCGGCTCAGCCGCATCCTCATTTTTATGCAGAGCGCTTTCCTCCTTGGCCAGTCTTGCTGCCTCAATCATCTCATCTGTATTCAGCTTCACGGAACGGTACTGTTTCATGCCAGTACCAGCCGGAATCAGTTTACCAATGATTACATTCTCTTTCAGACCGATCAGATGATCAACCTTGCCATTGATAGCCGCCTCTGTCAGAACCTTGGTGGTTTCCTGGAAGGACGCTGCAGACAGGAAGGAATCTGTAGCCAGGGACGCCTTGGTAATACCCAGCATAACCTGTTTGCCTTCTGCCGGCTGCTTGCCTTCTGCAATCAGAGCCTCGTTCATTTCATTGAAGTCAAGGACATCCATGGAAACGCCTGGCAGTACAGTGCTGTCGCCGCTTTCCTCGATCTTAATTTTCTTAAGCATCTGGCGGACAATCATCTCCACATGCTTATCGTTGATTTCTACACCCTGGAGACGGTATACCCGCTGTACTTCCTGGATCATGTAATCCTGTACAGCCCGGACGCCTTTGATCTTCAGAATGTCATGGGGATTTACACTACCCTCAGTCAGCTCATCGCCTGCCTGGATTACCTGCTCATCCTGCACCTTGATTCTGGATCCGTAGGGAATCAGATAGGTTTTGGAGTTACCGGTTTCGTTGTCCGTTACGATAACCTCCCGCTTCTTCTTGGTGTCTTTGATGGTTACCACACCGCCGAACTCGGAGATAATGGCAAGACCCTTCGGCTTTCTGGCCTCAAACAGCTCCTCGACACGCGGAAGACCCTGGGTAATATCGCCGCCTGCCACACCGCCTGTATGGAAGGTACGCATGGTAAGCTGAGTACCCGGCTCACCGATAGACTGTGCAGCAATGATGCCGACTGCCTCGCCTACCTGTACCGGCTGTCCGGTCGCCATGTTGGCGCCGTAGCACTTAGAGCATACGCCGATATGGGACTTACAGGTCAGCACAGTACGGATCTTTACAGAATCCCGTCCCTGCTTCTCCAACACCTTCATAACAGCGGCAGCCCGCTTCGGGGTACACATATGGTTTGCCTTTACAACCACCTCGCCAGTATCCGGGTCTGTGATAGTCTCTGCAATATAACGGCCGGTGATACGCTCCTGCAGGCTCTCAATGGTCTCTTTTCCGTCTGTGAACGCTTTGATTTCCATAAACGGAATTTCCTTGCCTTCACAGCAGTCTACCTCACGGACGATCAGATCCTGAGATACATCTACCAGACGGCGGGTCAGGTAACCAGAGTCAGCAGTACGCAGCGCCGTATCGGACAGACCTTTTCGTGCGCCGTGTGCAGAAATGAAGTACTCCAGTACATCCAGACCTTCACGGAAGTTGGACTTGATCGGCAGCTCAATGGTGTGGCCGGTGGTATCTGCCATCAGGCCTCGCATACCTGCCAGCTGCTTAATCTGCTTATCAGAACCTCGCGCTCCGGAGTCAGCCATCATATAGATGTTGTTGTACTTATCCAGGCCGGTCAGCAGGTCGTTAGTAAGCTGGTCATCCGTAGTCTTCCAGGTCTCAATAACCTCTTTATAACGCTCCTCCTCGGTGATCAAGCCGCGGCGGTAGTTCTTTGCAATCCGGTCAACAGTAGCCTGGGCCTCAGCAATCAGTCTGGGCTTGGACTCCGGCACTGTCATATCGGAAATGGATACGGTCATGGCTGCTCTGGTGGAATACTTGTAGCCGATGGCTTTAATATCGTCCAGAGTAACGGCAGTCTGAGTAGCGCCGTGTACATTGATGACCTTCTCCAGAATCTTCTTTAACTGCTTCTTGCCTACATGGAAGTCTACCTCCAGCAGAAGCTCATTGCCCTCAACGGTCCTGTCTACAAAGCCCAGATCCTGCGGGATGATTTCGTTGAAGATGAAACGGCCTACGGTAGATTCTACTACGCCGCTCTTTACTTCGCCATTCGGCATGGTCTTGGTAACCCGTGCTTTAATCTTGGAGTGAAGGGTAACAACGCCGTTTTCATAAGCCAGGATTGCCTCGTTTACACTCTTGAAGATTTTGCCCTCTCCCTTGGCGCCGGGACGCTCTTGAGTCAGGTAGTAGATACCAAGTACCATATCCTGAGACGGTACTGCTACCGGGCCGCCGTCAGACGGCTTTAACAGGTTGTTGGGAGATAACAGCAGGAAGCGGCACTCTGCCTGTGCTTCTACAGACAGGGGCAGATGCACTGCCATCTGGTCTCCATCGAAGTCTGC
Source organism: uncultured Eubacteriales bacterium (assembly GCA_951800645.1). Lineage (GTDB taxonomy): Bacteria > Bacillota > Clostridia > Lachnospirales > Lachnospiraceae > Brotaphodocola. The sequence continues at coordinate 132,784 of CATOIK010000005.1, forward strand.
GTTGAATGCGGTACATACCAGGGGATGCAGCTTGATTGCCTTACCCTCTACCAGGATCGGCTCGAAAGCCTGGATACCCAGTCTGTGCAGGGTAGGAGCCCGGTTTAACATAACCGGATGCTCTTTGATAACATCCTCTAATACATCCCAGACCTCAGTCTGCAGACGCTCTACCATCTTCTTGGCGCTCTTGATGTTATGAGCAGTACCGTTCTGTACCAGCTCCTTCATAACGAAGGGCTTAAACAGCTCGATTGCCATCTCCTTAGGCAGGCCGCACTGATAAATCTTCAGCTCCGGTCCTACTACGATAACAGAACGGCCAGAGTAGTCTACTCGCTTACCAAGCAGGTTCTGACGGAACCGTCCCTGCTTACCTTTCAGCATATCGGAAAGGGATTTCAGGGCTCTGTTTCCGGGGCCGGTAACCGGTCTTCCCCGTCTGCCGTTGTCAATCAAAGCATCAACTGCTTCCTGCAGCATACGCTTCTCGTTGCGGACAATGATGTCCGGTGCGCCCAGCTCCAAAAGACGGGCCAGACGGTTGTTTCTGTTGATGATTCTTCTATATAAATCATTTAAGTCAGAAGTAGCAAAACGGCCGCCGTCCAACTGAACCATAGGACGAATATCCGGCGGAATCACCGGAATCACAGTCATGATCATCCACTCCGGTTTGTTTCCGGAATTGCGGAATGCCTCAACCACTTCCAGTCTCTTAATGATGCGGGCCCGCTTCTGACCGCTGGAATCCTTCAGCTCTGCTTTTAAGTCAGCAGATTCTTTTTCCAGGTCAATGGCCTGCAGAAGCTCGTAAATAGCCTCTGCGCCCATTCCTACGCGGAAGTTGCCGTAGCCCCACTTTTCAATTTCTTCCCGGTACTCCTTCTCAGACAGTACCTGCTTATACTGCAGGCTGGTCTCGCCCTTGTCCAGAACGATGTAGGAGGCAAAGTATAACACCTTCTCCAGAATTCTGGGAGAAATGTCCAGGATCAGTCCCATACGGCTGGGGATGCCCTTAAAGTACCAGATATGGGACACAGGAGCAGCCAGCTGGATATGGCCGATACGCTCTCTGCGGACGCTGGCCTTAGTTACCTCAACGCCGCAGCGGTCACAGATTACGCCTTTGTAACGGATCTTTTTATATTTACCGCAATGACACTCCCAGTCCTTGCTGGGTCCGAAAATCCGCTCGCAGAACAAGCCGTCCCGCTCCGGTTTTAAGGTACGGTAGTTGATGGTCTCCGGTTTCTTTACCTCACCATGGGACCACTCCAGGATCTTCTCCGGGGAAGCCAGGCCGATCTTGATGGCATCAAATGTCAACGGCTGATAAGTTTCATTTGTCTCAGGCATGAGCGATTCTCCCTTCTATTATTCTTCATCGGAACCATCGAAATCCATATCCATGGAATCCATGTCCTCGTCAAAATCATCTGCGCCTTCATCGTTTACATCCACCAGCTCGCCGCCTTCAAATTCCTGCTTCTGGTAACCGTAGTCACCGTAGGATTCCTCGCGGTTTACATGGTTGTCTCCCTCGATGATGGAGCGCAGGTCGGTATCGCCGTAATCCACAGTCTCACCGATTTCAACCTCTGTATTGTCGTCACGCAGCACGCGGACATCCAGTCCCAGGGACTGCAGCTCTTTCAGCAGTACCTTGAAGGACTCCGGAATACCCGGCTCCGGGATATTCTCGCCCTTGATGATAGCCTCGTAGGTCTTTACTCGTCCAACTACATCATCGGACTTCACGGTCAGGATCTCCTGCAGGGTGTAGGATGCGCCATAGGCCTCCAAAGCCCAAACCTCCATCTCACCGAAACGCTGTCCGCCGAACTGTGCCTTACCGCCCAGAGGCTGCTGGGTAACCAGAGAGTATGGGCCGGTAGAACGGGCGTGGATCTTATCGTCAACCAAGTGATGCAGCTTTAAATAGTGCATGTGGCCAATGGTAACCGGGCTGTCGAAATACTCGCCGGTACGGCCGTCACGCAGTCTTACCTTACCGTCTCTGCTTAAGGGAACGCCCTTCCACAGCTCCCGGTGCTCTAAGTGCGTGCCCAGGAAATCCATCACATCCGGTTTTAAGGTATCTTTATATTTTTCTTCAAACTCCTCCCAGGAGGTGTTTACATAGTCGTTTGCCACTTCCAGGGTGTCCATAATGTCCACCTCGTTGGCTCCGTCAAAGACCGGAGTGGCAATGTTAAAGCCTAAAGCCCTGGCTGCCAGACTTAAGTGAATCTCCAGCACCTGTCCAATGTTCATTCGGGACGGTACGCCCAGGGGGTTCAGCACAATGTCCAACGGACGGCCGTTGGGCAGGAACGGCATATCCTCTACCGGAAGCACGCGGGAAACAACACCCTTGTTTCCGTGACGGCCTGCCATCTTATCACCTACGGAAATCTTTCGCTTCTGGGCAATGTAGATGCGGACGCTCTGGTTTACGCCGGGAGCCAGCTCATCGCCGTTTTCTCTGGTAAATACCTTTGCATCTACTACAATGCCGTATGCGCCGTGGGGCACCTTCAGGGAAGTATCCCGAACCTCTCTGGCCTTCTCGCCAAAGATAGCCCGCAGCAAGCGTTCCTCAGCAGTCAGCTCAGTCTCTCCCTTTGGAGTAACCTTACCAACCAGAATGTCTCCGGCGCGAACCTCTGCGCCAATGCGGATAATGCCTCTCTCATCCAGGTCTTTCAGGGCGTCATCGCCTACGCCCGGAACATCCCGTGTGATTTCTTCCGGCCCCAGCTTGGTGTCACGGGCCTCTACCTCATATTCCTCAATGTGAACAGAGGTGTAAACATCCTCCTGCACCAAACGCTCGGAAAGCAGAACTGCATCCTCGTAGTTGTAGCCTTCCCAGGTCATGAAGCCGATCAACGGATTCTTACCCAGAGCGATCTCGCCGTTCTGGGTGGACGGGCCGTCTGCGATGACCTCTCCGGCCTCTACATGGTTGCCCTTAAATACAATAGGCTTCTGGTTGTAGCAGTTAGACTGGTTGCTTCTCTTAAATTTAGTCAGATGATATACATCCTTGCCGCCGTTGTCGTCCCGCTTGATGATGATCTCATTGGAAGCAGAGCGCTCAACTACGCCTGCGTTCTTAGCCACAACGCACACGCCGGAGTCAACTGCAGCCTTGCCCTCAATACCGGTGCCTACTACAGGTGCCTCAGTCTTAAGAAGCGGAACTGCCTGACGCTGCATGTTGGAGCCCATCAGGGCACGGTTGGCGTCATCGTTCTCCAGGAACGGAATCATGGAGGTTGCCACGGAGAATACCATCTTCGGGGAAACATCCATAAGGTCGATGGCCTTCTTCTGGAACTCGGAAGTCTCCTCCCGGAACCGTCCGGAAACATTGTTGTGAACGAAATGACCTTCCTCATCCAGCGGTTCGTTTGCCTGTGCTACCACGAAGTTATCTTCTTCATCAGCAGTCAGGTAAACTACTTCATCTGTAACAATCGGGTTGGTCGGGTCTGTCTTATCTACAATCCGGTACGGCGCCTCAATAAAGCCGTACTGGTTTACCCGGGCGTAGGTTGCCAGGGAGTTGATCAGACCGATGTTGGGTCCCTCAGGGGTCTCAATCGGACACATACGGCCATAGTGGGTGTAGTGTACATCTCGAACCTCGAATCCGGCACGGTCTCTGGACAGACCGCCGGGGCCCAGCGCAGACAGACGGCGCTTGTGGGTCAGCTCTGCAAGCGGATTGTTCTGATCCATAAACTGGGAAAGCTGGGAGCTTCCGAAGAACTCCTTTACAGCAGCAGTTACCGGCTTGATGTTAATGAGGGACTGAGGGGTAATGCCGTCCATATCCTGGGTAGTCATACGCTCTCTTACCACACGCTCCATACGGGACAGACCGATGCGGTACTGGTTCTGTAAAAGCTCGCCTACGGCGCGGATACGGCGGTTGCCCAGATGGTCAATATCATCTGCAGTGCCAATTTCGCCCTCTAAATGCATATTATAGTTGATAGACGCAATAATGTCTTCCTTGGTAATGTGCTTCGGAACCAGCTCGCCTGCGTTTCGGCGAACCAGGTCCTTCAAAGCTTCCTGGTCTCCGGCAGCTTCTTCCAGAATAGCCTTTAATACCGGGTAGTATACTAACTCTGTAATGCCGGCTTCCTTGGGGTCAAAATCCGCATAGGCAGCCAGATCCACCATCATGTTGGACAGCACCTTGTAGTTATGGTCTGTACCCTGAATCATAACAAAACGCACAGCTGCGTTCTGCAGGGTCTCTGCCAGATCCTTATCCACCACGGTTCCGGCCTCAGCCAGAATTTCTCCGGTAGTCTCGTCTACCACATCCTCAGCCAGGGTATGGCCCTTGATGCGATTTTTAAAGTGAAGCTTCTTATTAAATTTATATCTGCCGACTTTAGCCAGGTCATAGCGGCGCGGATCAAAGAACATGCTGTTAAGCAGGCTTTCTGCACTGTCTACAGACAGCGGCTCGCCCGGACGGATCTTCCGGTACAGCTCCAGCAGACCATCCTGGTAGTTCTCAGAGGTATCCTTTCCAAAGCTGGCTAACAGCTTGGGCTCCTCACCGAACAGGTCAATGATCTCTGCGTTAGTGCCATATCCCAATGCCCGCACCAGTACAGTAACCGGAACCTTACGGGTACGATCCACACGCACATAGAAAATGTCATTGGAGTCAGTCTCATACTCCAGCCATGCGCCCCGGTTGGGGATAACGGTACAGCTGTAAAGCTCCTTACCAACCTTATCGCGGGCAATGCCGTAGTAAATGCCCGGAGAACGCACCAACTGACTTACAATAACACGCTCTGCTCCGTTGATCACAAAGGAACCGGTGTCCGTCATCAGCGGCAGGTCTCCCATAAAGATTTCATGCTCGTTGATTTCTTCCTTATCCTTATTATAGAGCCTTACGCGAACCTTCAACGGCGCAGCATAGGTTGCGTCCCGCTCCTTGCATTCCTCGATCGTGTATTTGACTTCATCTTTACACAGTGTAAAATCTACAAATTCCAGGCTTAAATGACCTGCGAAATCAGAGATTGGGGATATATCCTCAAATACTTCCTTCAATCCTTCATCCAGGAACCACTGATAGGAGTCTTTTTGAATCTCAATCAGGTTTGGCATCTCAAGAACTTCTTTCTGTCTTGAGTAGCTCATTCTAACGCTCTTCCCGGAGGTCACCGGACGCATTCTGCTTTTCTCCATTGACATTTCACCCCTGTTTTCTATTCTAAATTCTACGGCATTTTTGGGCATAATAAGCCCATGATGCCACAATAGTGCACATTCCATAATAGCATAGGCCTGTCAAGCTGTCAAGTTTTTTCCTTGCAATTTTCTCGCAAAAATGTTATACTATTTGCACAGGTCTGTCCTGATACATAATGATACGATGGAGGTATAACCGGTGGATACATTATTCAGTGTTTTACTCGGAATCTTAGTGGTTGCAGTGATCGCTCTGGCAGCGCTCTATTTCTTAGGAAGGAAGCTGGAAAAGCGCCAGGTTGAGCAGCAGCAGCTTCTGGAAGCATCCAAACAGACCGTGTCCATGCTGGTCATCGACAAAAAGAAGATGAAAATCAAGGACTCCGGACTTCCCAAAATGGTTTATGAGCAGACCCCTAAGTACCTGCGCTGGACCAAGGTTCCGGTAGTCAAAGCCAAGATTGGTCCCCGCGTCATGACCCTTATGGCAGACGAACGAGCATTTAACGCCCTTCCGGTAAAAACCGAAGCCAAGGTGGTTATCAGCGGTATCTACATTACCGAGGTAAAGAGCGTCCGCGGCGGGGCGGTTCCCCAGCCGGCAAAGAAAAAGGGATTCTTTGCAAGATTTAAAAAAGACAAAAAGAAAGAGGCTTAAGGCCTCTTCAGACTGTAGACAAAGTCCCGGCATATGCCGGGCTTTTCTACATTTATAACCGTTTTTCTGGTATAATGGAACTATCAGAAAGGCGGTGTTTTTTATGATGACGAAAAATGCAGATAAGAAACGA
>CATOIK010000006.1 GCA_951800645.1 uncultured Eubacteriales bacterium
TTCACTGCCTGTACTTTGTATTCATGGTCATATTGTCTGTTTTCTGCCATTTTGTTCACTCCTTATTCTCTAGATTATATCTCAAATCCTTGAGAATGGGGTGTCAACTTTTTTTATACCACATCAGTGTTACCACTGCGTAATCCTTTTGCGGTGATACCAGGAACAACCGGTCAAGCCTTGGTATGTCCAGCCCTTCTTTTGCCAGACCAAAGCTGGCAAAGAGGATGTCTTTACGACCGGTTCTCATATCTTCTATGGCCCGTTCCCTCTGAATCCTGGCGCGCTTGCTTGTCATGCTACCATCAATCATCACGGCCCGCTCCTGAAGCTGCTCCGGTAGCATCTCCATCAACCTCAGTAGGTGCGCCAGTCTGCTGGAAAGCACCAGGCATGCATGTCCAGACTGTGATGCCAGGTCTTTCATAATCAGCTCATTGCGTTCCCGGCTCTCTGCCAGGTAATTCAACAGGCTGTTATACTTCAGGGTTCCGTCTGTATCCAGGCAGCACAAGCTTGGCTTAATGCCAGTATCTCTCTGGCATATCCTTACCTGCATCGTCTTGGCTGCTACCGCTTCATCCGGAACCCGGTATACCACCGGTCCTAATACTGCAAAGGTGCTTTTAATCATCCCATCTGACCGATGTACCGTAGCTGACAGGCCGTATTTATATCTGGCTGCCAGGCTGTTCATAACCTTGTAAAACATGGTTACCTGTGTCGGTGTTCCTGCCAGCCGGTGACACTCATCCACGATTACCACATCCCATGCATCTCGGTACTTTACCAGATCCAACTTACAAAGAGTCTGAACTGTTGCAAATGTCATATGGCTACCTACCTGCACCTTACCGGAAGCAATGATCCCCAGGCTCTCTCTCGGAAAATATCGGGCTGCCCGCTCCAGGGACTGGGTTAATAGGTCATGCGTGTGGGTAATCCACAAAGTTCTGCGCTCCAACGCTGCTGCCAGTGCAATTCCTATCTGCGTTTTACCTGAACCACAGGGGGACTGTAAAATACCACAGCTAACATGCCTCATTGCCTCTACAGCCGGTTTTTGATAGTCATACAGGGGAATATTACCCTTGTACCCTAAAACGCCGTTATCGGCCAAATTAACGCTTATCTCATCCTCTGGACTGATAAACTGCCGCAAGTCCTTTCCAACTCCTACCGGAAGCATCAGATCGCTTCCATCCACCCGGTAGAGCCAGAGGTACTGTGTCGTCTTTCCAAGCCATAGCCCCCGGCGTGCCCTATTTGCATATTCTGGATTCGGCACTACCAGATTTTCACTGCACCAGTCATGCAAAACCTTTGGTGCATTTTTCACTCTTATCTCGCTGCCAATCACAATCTGCATTGTTCTCTCCCCATCCGTCCTCTTTATTCCGTTCTGCCAGCCATTCTAAAAGGCTCATACCCTGCGTCCGGCACACCGTAGCATCGATGCGGCCAAAGCCTGCAGCCTTTAATTCTTCCAACCGGTCATAGGACACCAGATAAATTGCCCCATCCTGGAACCGAATTGCAAATAACCCGATTCCATTTCCGGTCATCTGAAACAACTTCATAGCATTCAGCTGATTCTCTTCCATCCGGCTTAAGACAAAAAACTTTGTCTGGCAGTCTTTACAATCAATCAGGTATGCGTTACCATTTCTGCAGGCGATTACATCGCATGGCTGGCCGTTTTTATTATCCTGGAACAGATGCACCCAAAACCAGTGCGCTGCCAATTCTTCGGCAAATGCGTTCTCAAACCGTGTTCCTGCTGCTTTATTGCTCATTTTTTGTCTCATCGATCATCTATCCTCCAATAGTCTAACCTCTTTCGTCCTTTGTCTAACTCAAAAACTAACCTAAAAAGCCCTGCAAACCCTTATAAAACATAGCGGTCTAACAGTCTAACCTAAAATCCGGTTATATATCCCAATATTTTTAAAGCAGAAAAAACGCTTATTGTTAAAAAATATACAAACTTTTCTCCCTCGCGCTACGAGACCTTATAAACAGGTTAGACTGGTTAGACAGGTTAGACTATATATAAAAAAGCTTGATTTTATGCGGCTTCCAAGGGTCTAACCTAGGTCTAACCTTTTTAAAAATCCCCAAAAAAGGTTAGACCTTTTTAATCAAAAGGAAGCGTTTCCTGTTCATACACCTGCATGAACCCTTCCGCATCAGTACTGTCATCATCATCCGGCAGCTTTATTTTTACATAACTGGTCTTGATCCCATACACCTTGGTACTGTGGATAAATTTTCCCTGGGAATTCCGGATCAGATATTCTTTTTCCGCCCACTTTTTACTGACTGCTGTATAATCAAATCCGCTTTTATTGAGATAATCCAGTAACACATCCCGGTTCAATATCAGAATCTCCCCATCTATCTTCCCCCATACCTCCCCTTTATTCGGCGAATCTGGGGCTTTTGGATCCTCAAAACGAACTGGATTCTTGGCAGCCCAGTTTAATACAGACTGATAAGCCCGCTCGGCTACATCCACATCATACGCACTTTGCAGGTACTGTTTTATCTGGTCTATGCGCAAAGCCTCCTCATCCGTAAAAAACAGTTTTACGGCAATCTCGTCTGCCAAAAGGATACACGCCATGGCCATCGCCTGTTTATCCGTTGTGTCCAGCTTGCAAAGCTCGTCGAAAATTTCCCGGTATCGCTCTACCAGTTTTACAGTCTCCATCTCCTGAAGATATTCCACAAACCGCCTCCCAGCAAATCCATAATTCTCCTGTACCACACTACTGACATAATGACCGTCATCCACCAGTTTTCCGTCAATAGCAATCTCAATAACACGGTTTTTAGACCCTCCTCCAGAATTCACCTTCGTAATCGGTTCCTCTCCGGTAAAAATAAAACTGTTCTTCCATGTCTTTGTATCCTCGACACCGCCATATGCGCGGGCCCTGCCCCGGTCTACTCCCTCTGTGATCTGGTAAATCAACTGATCAAAGTTTCCCTGCCATTTATCCTTAATCGTCTGCAGCTCGTCCCCGGCAAAAGGGATGCTGCACAAAAAAGCAGCATTCCGCATGATGGCGTTCTTTGTCATGTTCATGGTCTTTACCAGGCCGCCCATCTTGGGATTACCCCAAATGGACATAGCAACCATCAGCGCCACCGTTTTACAGGTTCCAGTGGTTCCCCAGATATGCAGCACGAATGGAAGCACTTTAAGTGGCTCCAAAAGCACAGAAGCAAAACTGGCAGCCATCATCATGCGCAGCGGAAGATTCTTCCTCAAAGAACCGCACAGGGCTTTCCACGCCCCAAAATCGCCTGTCTCGCGGATATTCTGGAAAATTACTTCGTAATCCATATCTCCCTCATACCGTATATCTTCTGCATAGGGAGTAAACGCGCTGCCTACCCATCCAAGACGGTTTATCGCCTTCTTGGGGTTTAGGGTAGCTGGGTTAAGGCCTACGCAGTCCGATATGTATCGCACCATATTCTTGGCATTGTCAGAAGTTACCTCAATTCCAAACTGACTCAATGCATCTACGATCTTATTGGAATTAGCGCAAACTGCCCGGTCTACCGTAATCCGCTGCCACACCGCCGCCTTAAAATAGGCCAGTGTGATGCGTTCCTGGGCTGTATCCACATTTTTCAGAATCTCTATAGGCAGGATTGGATGGCTGCATGCCTGGAGTGTGGTTGGCATAGCGTTTTTGTCATACCGTACTGTTCGCACACCTAAGTCATTGGCTACCCATTCCCCGCAGATCAGCTCCATGGGCTGATCTGTGAATCTGGTATGGTTCCCCGTCTGTTTTTGGCGTTGGGCGTAATCCAATACAAAAGACTTATACAGGTTATTAAATTCTGTGAGACGCTTCCGTTTTCTTGCCGCCGCTCTCAGCGATTCAATATACTGCGTCCGTTCTATGTTATCTTCAATCTCAAAAATCTGATAAAACACCTCATCCGGAAATGGCTCTGTATCCGCCAGTGCTGCTATACCAGCCAATAACTCGTCTTTCGACTTCTCCAATCTTTTTCACCACTTTCTTGTCTGCGTATACTTTTTCCGGACACTGCTCCAGACAATCAAGCAGATAATCCACATAGGTAAGGCTGCCAAGCCCCTCCCAGAAATGTTCTCCCTGTTCCCGGATTGCTTCGCACAGAAGGCTCCTGTATACCATCAGCCACATCTTCGCCCGCCGTTGGAATACCGATAACTCCTGCCGGCGTTTCCGGGTCAGTGCGGCCTCCCTCTTTTCCCGGTAGGTTACTGGCTCCTGTATTGGGATCTGAAATGCTGCTGCCAGCCCTTTGGCGGCCTCGTAATTGCTCACATTCTGGTACTGGGCAGCGAACTTAATCAGGTCACCTCCAGCACCGCAGGAAAAGCAATAATAGCCCTTGCCATTGGGATATACCTTAAGGCTTGGTTTTTTATCTGCATGAAAGGGGCAGGTGCACCACCCCTTTTTATTTACCTTTAGGCCAAAGTATTCCACTACCTGCTGCATGCTGACACCTTCCCGCACTTTCCGGTACAGCTCCAGGTCATAATTACATGAACGGGATTCCTTCATCGCCAACCCCATCCGGGATACTTATAAATCCATCACCTACCGGACTTGGCGTGCCGGTATTCTGTACCTGGGTCATCTGACCCACCGGCGGTGCATCCGGCAGAAGACTGTCTTCCGGAACCTCTGCCTCAGAAAGCCCTGCCACGCTGCGGATCTGGAACAACTCTGTCGTAAATGGCCGGTTTCCATTGGCAGCCTCATACTGTCTGCGCCGGAAAATACCGCCAAACTTTTTGCCCTTCATTGTTGCTTCATTGTTTTCCTTATCCCACTGGAAAGTAAAATTATTGGATCGCTCAATGGATGTGATAATGCCCTTAAACCAGGAAAGGCCTTTCCCTTCCATGTTCTGCTTAAAGACGCCTCTCCATTTTGCTCCAGACGGATCCTGAGCCTTGTCCGCATCGTACAGCTTCTGATAAAAATTTTTGTACTCACCCTCTGCAATATCATACAGGATTACAAGCTGCGGATTTCCATTCTTGGAATCCTGTGCAGCTACCTGTTTAATCACGCATACATACTTACCCTTCGGCAGCTGCTGGAATTCTCCGGTATAGGCCGGCGCCTGGTCATATCCCTGCGGTTTCTTAATCATGTTTTTTATCCTCCTCTACTTTCCATCCGTAAAATTCCCGGATGGTGTCATCTACTAATTTCAAGTTATTTTCAATCTCCGGACTGTCAAACATCTCCTCCGGGGTTTTCGTAATATCAGAACCATCTGTGACCGTCCGGAAAAAATGGTTTCCGTTTTCAGACATACAGCGGATACAAATCGTTACCATTCCCTCCAGGCACACCTTCCGATCCAGCTGTTTCCCAATCGTCCGAAGCCGACAAACTCCAAAATCGTCTGTATCTTCATGGAACATGATATACACAATTTTCTCCGGGTCCTTTACCTCGGTTTTTACCATCTTTACCAGGTAATACATGGCATCTGCAATATCGTCATACATCTCAAAGGACGCATTTCCTTTTTTATTCCGGTGGTTCGCCATGAAAAGATGGGTCATGATATATCCGGCATCATCAATCACAAACACCTTTTCCGGGTTCTGGTTGATGGTTGCGATAATCTGGTTAATATTATCACTGCATCCGGTTTTCTTAAAGCGCTTCCGAAACGGCAGTTCCTTCTTTTCCGTGTTCAAAAACACGATCTCATCTTCCTCAAAAAACTTCATGCTCCGGCTCTTTCCGCTGCCAGATTTTCCGTAAATCAATACCGGTAAGCCCATGGTTCCCTCCTCTTAGAAATTCAGCTCCTCATTCGAAACCTCGTCCATTTTGTCATCTTCCAGCTCATTTGATGCATCCAGTTCCTCGCGCTTCCACTCTGGATCAAAGAAGCTGATGCCATTGAGAAGCGGGAAAAGCACTTCCCTAACCTTACGGCCACATGGTTCCGTATGTACCCAATAGATAGTGGATTCATTCTTGAAATACAGAATCTTCCCATCTAAAATACTAGGCCTGCCCGGCATATGCTCGGAAGCCGTCTCTAGCTCTTTGGATGAGATCACATCCGAAGTCAGACTTCGTCTGACCGTAATAAACTGGTAATCGCTCTTCCGCTGAACCACGATATATTCGTACAGCCACGCAGACAAATGTATTGGGGTAATTGCTCCATAATCTTTCGCCTGCATCCAAGATTTATAAGGTTCTACCACATCCATAACCGTCTGCGAAACCAGCCCTTTATCAGCGTCAATCGTGTAATGGTAGCACTCTCCTGGCTCCGGTATGTCTCCAATCAGCTCCATAATGGCTGCCTTAAATTTGTTGGAAGCAAACACATGGTTCACATAGATGCCCCAGTCGTCCGCATAAACCAGGTAATGGTCGTTCACATTGCATACAAACAGCCCGCAGCGCTTCAAGCTGGCTTTCATAATCTTCTTTAATTCTCCTGTTTTACAAAACATATATCACCCTCCGTACTTTCCTCATTCTTCCCTCTGGCTTCATCAATTCCCTGACGAATAAAACCAACAACAATATCCATCTCATCAAAAGTCAGGTGCCAGGTGCTGCTGACAATCATCTTGACTGCTTTTGCTGCGATTTCTAACAAAATCTGCATCTTAAACGGTGTAATCTCTGTTTTCTCATTCATCATCGAATCCTCAAACTTTCTCCTCTCGGTTCTAAATGCGCCCAGTCTACCTGTTTTGTTGCAAGCAGTTCCCGGATCTTTGCGTTATTCGGAACTGGAGGCTGCGGTATCAGGTAGCGCCCGGGTATATCTTCTACATCAAAGTCAATTACCAGTGGCTGGAGGCCGCCGTTTGACTGAATATTGAAAGTAAACAGATTGGTTTTGATCTTCTTTTTCCCCATGGCCCTCATGTTAGCCTCCAGGGTATCTATCATCTGTTTCTTTCGGTTCTCCAATGCCTTTCTCCTGTTAAACAGCCGATCTTCCTCCGCTCTCATTGCCTCAATATCTGCTTTCATAGAAAAGATGATCCGGGCATAACCATCCGCTTTTTCCTCAATCTCGCCCTCGATCCCCTCCATGGTATCCTGCAATGTCTGCTCGTCCACTTCTGGATCATAGGCCAGTTCCATCAGGGTCTGATACTGCTCGGTTAATTCATACAGTGTGCTCATGCCTCGCCCTCCTCGACCTTTTTCTCAATCCGAAAATAATTCCAGAACCATTTTCCATGATCTTCTTCCATTATCGCTCCACTGTTATAGATATTTGCGACCGTCATTACTGAGCCGAGATACATCTCCATATCTTTATCGTAGTTCCTTGTCGAATCATTTTTTTCTTTGCTGATAATTTGCACCTTATCTCCCGGTTTGAGATCCAATATATTGCTCTCTGTGTCAATATGTAACTTTGCCATTTCCGCTGCCATGCGGTATATCTGCGCGTGCCGATTATCTCCGTGGGTCTTGGTGACCTCAACCAAGAACGAATCCAACTTTCCAAAGAAGCACCCGCAAGAAACCGTAATCTCCCTGTCTGCATCCCGGAAAAAAGTGGTATATGCGAGTCTGCTTCCAACGGGCCCGACTAAAAGGATATGTCTTTCGTCAAATACCCAGGCGTCGCCGTATACCCGGGCGTCGCCGTATACCTGGGCGTTGCCGTATACCCGGGCGTCGCCGTATACCCAGGCGTCGCCGTATACCCGGGCGTCGCCGTATACCTGGGCGTTGCCGTATACCTGGGCGTCGTCAAATACCCGGGCGTCGCCGTATACCCAGGCGTCGCCGTATACCCGGGCGTCGCCGTATACCTGGGCGTTGCCGTATACCTGGGCGTCGCCGTATACCCAGGCGTCGCCGTATACCCGGGCGTCGCCGTATACCTGGGCGTTGCCGTATACCTGGGCGTCGCCGTATACCTGGGCGTTGCCGTATACCTGGGCGTTGCCGTATACCTGGGCGTTGCCGTATACCCGGGCGTCGCCGTATACCCAGGCGTCGCCGTAATGGCTCAGATTTTCTTCTTTTTCGATCCATCCGCCCAATTCTCCTTCTTTCACATTCGCAAAAGATACCAGCGCACGAATCTGGAACAACTTTTTCCCAAAACATAATTTAAATTTGCTTGTAAGTTCAAACTTTATCACTTGACTTTTCCTCCTGCTCCCCTCATAATAAGGGTGTGAATAATTTTCAGTTACCTTGATTCCCTGGGAGTTTCAACTCCTGGGGTTTCGTTTTTCCATGCTCCAATGCTCACATCTACCCGCTCATTGCCCCGGTATGCGTAAGCATGTCCGATTCCTCTGCCGACTGTCGAAATCATTACTGAATCTAACCCATTGCGCTTCCGATATTTCTCTGCTGCGGCCAGTAGCACTTCCAGTTCTTCTTTTGCCTGTGTCACTTTATCACCTCCCTCCTACGAAAATAACCACTTTCCTAATTCCCACCCTATGATTACAGCTATTGTGAAGCCTATTTGCTTTAATTTATCCACAGTCTCCCTCCTACACCTTATCTGCCAGCCACAGCACCGCCACCAGCGACGCGATCCAGCATACCCAGCAAAGTAGCAGCATCGACCACAGCAGCCGGTTCTCGTTTTCCAGAAGCCGGTTTTTCCGCTCCAGCTTCCAAATATGCATGGCATCCACCTGCGCTGGGCCGGAGCTGACTGCGGCATAGCTTAATGCCGCCGGATGCTTTGCATCGTTAAATCTGACCACTTGTACCACCTCCTCACATTAAAATAAACTCCTTAACCTCTTTACTGGTAAGTGGCCGCCCCAACACGATGCTGGCCGCCTGGACCGGCGTCAGCTTCACGGTTTTAGCTACGGTCCACAACTCTCCCAGGGTAAAATTTTCCGGCCTGTCACGCCGGTTCTGAACGGTCTTAGCCGTCTTACCCATTTTGGCCGCCAGAAGTTCCTCACTCACTGCATAAAGTTCCATGTTACTGGCAATGCAGGAACGCACTACCCGGCTGGCCTCCTCTGTGGGGTTTGGTTTTAATCTTGGCATGTGTCCACCTCCTACGCCTCATCTGCAAAATACTTAATCTCTGGAAATCCTTGAATCCTTGTGCTATACTCACCTTATCAGCACTGCCATGCTGAAAATACTAAAAGGAGTCATTAAATGGAATATAAAGACATCGAACTTACTCCCCAGCAAACATCTCTTTTAAAACAAATGAAAGAATCGAATGTTTCTGAAACCAACGAGAACATGGACGACTTATCCATTATGAAAAAGTTCAAACTGGTAAAGTGTACAAATTTGAATGATTCCTTTTATCGATCTGCTACTCGAGTGTATGAAATAACTCCTACTGGCATTATGTGGTTACAATTTAGGAAAAAAGATTTATGGCGCACCTGGTACCCTCACATAATTGCAACTTTGGCTTTGATCGTATCCATTATCGCAATTATTATTTCTATTTACTCATGTAGTGCAGTACAAGAAGCGCCATCACAAGTACCACAACAGATAGGAACAAACTCAAATGCGCAAAGTGACATCTCATCCTAAATTGTGGATCTTCCTTCCACAGTTCGTGGAATATTTGAATGTGTTCTCGCATCCTTTCCATCGTTCTTACCCTGCCCCCTCCCTCTCTCACTTCGACTCGGCCTTTAATAGGATATACATCCCGATGATCTATCCTCGTCTTAATTACATCCATGTATGGGCGAATGATGTCATTTCGTGTCTTCATGTTTTCGTCCATCCATGGTTTTCGATAATTAGGCATTAAATCCCATCCATCAGGCTTATCTCCAAGAATCTCTGGCCATCCCCATCCATTTAAAATTTTATAAATGGATTTCAAAACTTCATCTGATTCATTCAGTAACGACTCTGGTTTAACTGCCACCTCTCTCACCTCCTACTGGTAAATCGCTCACACTTCACTTTAAGTGGATTCTTGCGGCAAAAAAATATTATCAACTGGAATCCCATAAATATCAGATAACATCTTCAAATTTGCAAAAGATGGTGTTACCGTTCCTTTTTCCCAGTTAATAATGGTTCTTTTGCCAATTTTCATCTTATTAGCAACCTCTTCCTGCGTTAATTTGGCATTAACCCGAGCTGCTGCCAAACTAATCTGTAATACTTCCGGCAATTTTATCTCCTCCTTTCGCTTGTCTGAGCATAGTATACCATCACTTTAAGTGTGTGTCAACACTTTTAGTGAAATTATTTCACTTTTCTGTTGCACTTTTTTCACTTTTGGTGTATTATCAATATATAGTAACATACGAAAGGAGTTACGATATGCCAGAACAAGAATTTAATACCGTATTTTCTAAACGATTACGATATTATCTGAATATGCATGGAATTACCCAAGCTGAATTAGCGAAGAAATTAGGGGTTGGAACTACTTCTGTATACAACTGGTGCAATGGAATCAAAACACCTCGTATGGATAAAGTTGACGCTATGTGCGACTTATTCCACTGTAACCGTTCTGATCTCATAGAAGATAAGCCAGAAGATTCAGATGATACCTACTACCTCAACGAAGAAACCCGTCAAATTGCCCAAGAGGCTTTTGAGAATCCGGAGCTTCGTACACTGTTTAAGGTAGCCAGAGATATTCCACCGGAACGCCTGCGGGCTCATATTGAATTTATGAAGTCCTTAAAAGACCAAGAGCGTGGAAATAATGATGAAGGGTGCTGATATATTGAATAATCCATTATTAACTGAGGCTATTGGCGTATACTTTCTGGATATGGATACCGCTGTCGAAGAGGAAGTCCACCCCAATGAAGACGGTAGCTTTACCATTTTCATCAATGCCAGGATCAGTCACGCCCGACAGATGGCAGCTTATCAACATGCAATTAAGCATATTATAAACAATGATTTTGATAAGGAACTTGCAGATGATATTGAAAAAGCAATGTGATACCTAAAAGGGGAATGAGTATGAAAATACTTAAGGTTTTTGGAATCTTCGTTTTTGGAAGTTTAGCTTTTGTTGGGATTACTCAACGCAATGCACCTGGAGGAGAAAATAATATTTATGTAGGAATAGCTTGTTTAATTCTAGCCGCATTACTCTTTCTTTCTCTTATTAGAAAAAAGAAAACATCTCCAAATAAAACCGAAATGTTGCCCTCTCAACAAAGTATTGGGATTGACTACAACTCTACAGAAATAAACTCTATACGCCAGAATGAAGATTATTACGATCCAACATTAGAACACATAAATAATATCAGAAATGCCTATTTATTTTTAAAGTGGTGTAGAAATCACCATAGCATATTACCCACCAAACAATATCCCGAATATATGCAATACAGTTGGGGGATAAAAAATCCTGTAGATTTTCACATTCAATTGATTCAAGAAGGCTATTTGGTCGAAATGACCACAGAGCAAAAAGTCCAGCATCTAAAAGTTGTTGACTTAAAAAATATTCTAAAATCGCAAGGGCTGCCTGTTAGTGGAAAGAAACAAGTGCTAATCGAACGAGTTTTTAATCATGTAGATCAAGTTTTAATTAATAACTTTCTAGACAATGAAAAAGAATATTATTTATCAGAAAAAGCCCTTAATTTTTTATCAAAATATCAAGATGTAAGTTCACTTCACGCTGCTCGCCTTGATATAGGAAACTATAAAGAAGACGGTGTGCCGAAATACGAAATCCTCGCCACATTGGACAACAAGACCTGTGATATATGCGGTGAGCTGGATGGAAAAATCTTTCTGGTAGAAGATGCTATTATAGGTCTAAATTTCCCCCCATTCCATCAAGGATGCCGCTGCACGACAGTCCCGCATTATGACGATACGCCGACAGAGGGATTGACCCGGGCGGCCCGGGATCCGGAGACAGGAAAGACATATGAAGTTCCGGCTGATATTACCTATTCGGAGTGGAAGAAAAAGTATTTATAACCCCTGCCCCGCCGCAGGGGCCGCCACCAGATGCACCGGATATCCGAAAGAACTTATTGAATTGAGACTAAAATAGTTTTTTATTGAACAAAATTTTAATAAGAATACTATACAAAATCCATATTAAAATATACTTTAATATGCTTATCCACTTTTAACCGTCTGAAATTCCATACGGTTTTAAAAGATAGGCGTAACTTGTAAAGAATCCTTACAAGTTGCTAAAACAAAGGAGGATATGATTTGGAAGATTTAACTTTACGCCTTTTAGAAAAATCCAAAGAGGCCTTTTCCATGGCTATTGAATTGTATAACAAGCCAACTATTCGCTACCGTGTCGAAGGATTCTCTATTTTTATATGCAATGCATGGGAATTGATGCTCAAGGCTCACATGTTAAAGACTATTGGGCCGAAAAGTATCTACTATCCAGACAATCCTAATCGTACCATCACTTTAGAAAACTGCATTCAAAAAATCTTTACCAATAACAAAGACCCGCTTCGAATCAACCTTGAAAAAATCATAGAGTTGCGTAATACAAGCACGCATTTCATCACAGAAGATTACGAAATGGTATATGTTCCACTTTTTCAAGCATGCGTTTTAAATTTTAACGAAAAAATGATGGCGTTCCATAATATAGATATGACCACCATCATCCCTCAAAACTTTTTATCCCTCTCCGTCAGTATGAAGGCTTTAAATGAAACTGAAATTATTGCCAAATATCCGGAAGAAATCGCCAGCAAAATGTTGGATATGAAAAATAAAATTGATGAACTTTCCATCAATAATAGCAGTGCTAAATTTGCCATACATATCGAACACCACCATTATCTTACTAAAAATAAAGACAACGCAACCTCTTTTGTGAAAATCGATAACAATGCTGATTCTTCCGTTAAGATTATAAAAGAATTAAAAGATCCTAATAACACACATGGTTTAACTGCCAAATCCTGTATCTCCAAAATACGAGAACGATTGACCAAGGAGGGAATTGAACTTTGGTACAACGGATCTGTTACCAAGTTTACCAGTTTTCATTTTACAAACTTTTGCAAATACTTTGGGATTAAAGAAAATGAGCGATTTTGTTATGTACACAAACAATTTTCGTCACCACAGTATTCCTATTCTTTACAAGCAGTAGAATTTATTTTTGAAGAACTTCGAAAAGATCCTAAGAACATACTAAATAATATAAAAAAATAAGCTAACCCCAGGGGCAAAGGAATTCTAAGTTTTTCAACCTACTCCCATTCGGGAACCCAGCCTTATCCTTCACGAGTTAACTTATTTATAGTATAATAGTATGCCCGCTACTTGTCAAGGCATTCTATAAATCGTAAGAAATAGCAAAAACCGCCCGGTATTGGCGTACCGAACGGCTTTCACATAGATTTCTCTTGCCGGATGCTCCAAGCATGATATAATCCATCTCAACAATGAAATTATATCATTCCTGGAGCGTCCTGGCAAGAGGGCGTATTTTTTATACCCAAATTTATTGCGGCGTCGCAACAACCACCAAGAAAGGAATGATACTATGGCAAAAGCAAAGAAACTACCATCCGGCTCCTGGAGGTGCTTGGCGTTCAGTCACAGTGAACCAGCCACTGATGAGAATGGGCGAATTATAAAAAATCCCAAAACAGGAAAACCTCAAATGCGGCGAGTGTATGAATCATTTACCGCTGGAAGCAAAAAAGAAGCCGAATTACTGGCCGCACAATTCCAGATGGAGAAATCCTCCACCTCAGCCAAAAGAAGAACGGAAACAGCAGATATGACGCTCACAGAAGCCATTGACGCTTACATAGAGAGCCGGGAAACATTAGACCGCTCTCCCACTACAATCCAGGAATACCGCTGCACACAAAAATATGGCTTCCAGGATCTTATGGATATGAAGCTGTCGGAATTTGACGAAACTCTACTGCAGCGTGCTATCAATGCCGAAGCCTGCCGCCCTGCTGTTGGCCGCAGCAAAGGGAAAACCATTTCTGCGAAACGGCTGAAAAACGAATGGGGTCTGATCTCATCTGTTTTGAAAAAATACCGGAAAGACTTAATCTACTCTGTAGAATTACCTCCCACTGTTGAGCGTGTTCCGGATCTGCTACCAGCGGAAACCGTTTTGAGAATCATAAAAGGAACTGAAATAGAACTGGCAGTGCTTCTGGCCGCATGGCTATCATTTTCCATGTCTGAGGTTCGTGGACTGACAAAATCAAAATCCATTTCTCAGGATGGCAATTATATCCGGATCGCCGAAGTCATGGTAACGGTAAACGGTAAATCGGTAAGAAAAGACATTGGAAAAAATAAATACCGAAACCGCACGCACCGGATTCCTCCTTACATAAAATCTCTGATTGACCAGGTACCCGGAGATATCTTAGTACCTTTTACCAGTGCAACTCTATATTTTCGATGGATAAAGCTGCTGGACGACAATCAACTGCCTCACATGACTTTCCATGACCTCCGGCATCTGAACGCATCCGTGATGGCGCTGCTCCGGATCCCGGATAAATACGCCCAGGAAAGAGGCGGTTGGAAATCGGATAAAATCATGAAGCGGGTATACACGCAGACCTTTGCCGAAGAGCGTGAGCGGGTAGATGATACGATCGATGAATACTTTGGGAATATCTTAGACGGAAAAGAACAGAAGAAAAAAGAACTATCTGAGCAAATACAAAAAGTCCTGGATAATGCTGATCCGGACAACTGGCAAGATGCATTATTAGACTTCATGCAACACGAAATGCAACACAAAAAAAATAAGAGCCTAGTATTTACAAGGCTCTTATGATGCAGAAGATGGGAGTCGAACCCACAAGGTATTGCTACCACACGGACCTGAACCGTGCGCGTCTGCCAATTCCGCCACTTCTGCGAACCGTTGTCCGGAAAACCTTTGCTCTCCTGACGAACAAAACATATTATAGCGGATATGGCAGGTTTTGTCAACAGTATTTTGAACTTTTTTCAATAATATATTTTTCCATGAAAACACAGACAATTCTGTCGAAGTTCTTCCCTTTTCTCTCCTTTTCGGTGTATACTAAATGCAGAAAGCCGGATCTTTCACAATAACAGGAAGGTGGTTACATCATGGAATTTCAAATTGAAAAGGCCGTTCCCGCAGACTATCAGCTTTTTGCTGACATCATTCTAACTGTCTGGGAACAGATGGAGGAAAAATCCTGGTATGTGGCAGATAATGCCGATTATACTTACCAGGCCCTTTCTTCCGGCCACGGACTTGGATATAAAGCTGTGGAAACAGGAACCGGGACGGTCTCCGCTATTTTTCTGGCAGTCATCCCCGGTATGGATGAAAAAAACCTGGGGCGGGATGTGGGAATGGCAGAGTCAGAGCTGCCCTTCATTGCCCACATGGATTCTGCCGCAGTTCTTCCTGCTTACCGGGGCTTCGGACTTCAAAAGCGTCTGATGGAAGCCGCTGAAGCAGATTTAAAAGCCCGGGGAATCCACTATCTCATGTGCACCGTTCATCCGGATAATCAGTTCAGCTTAAACAATGTGCTGCGCCAGGGCTACGAAATTTTGACCGTAAAGGAAAAATACGGAGGGCATGTGCGGGCCATATTGAGAAAAGCAATCTGATTTCCTATACAGCAAAAATAAGAGCCTGGCATTTACCAGGCTCTTACGCTGCAGAAGATGGGAGTCGAACCCACAAGGTATTGCTACCACACGGACCTGAACCGTGCGCGTCTGCCAATTCCGCCACTTCTGCAAAGCTCCCCGAGTAGGACTTGAACCTACGACAGCGCGGTTAACAGCCGCGTGCTCTACCGACTGAGCTATCGAGGAAAAATAAGGCGACACCATGCTCAGTGCCGTGTGCTTTCCACACTCCCTTCGCAGGTGTACTTGATTGCTAAACTCAGCCCCAACAGGGCTTTAACAAGCACTCAATGTATGCGGGAGATGGGACTTGAACCCACACGACATAACTGCCACTAGATCCTTAGTCTAGCCTGTCTGCCAATTCCAGCACTCCCGCGAACTTTTATACTATATCATAAAGTACCCTCAAATGCAAGCCTTTTTTACAAAATTCCCCTGCCGGAAATCCGACAGGGGAACTGAATATATTTTAAATTCAAATCCGATTAAGCCAGTTTGGTCTTAGCCAGTTCAGCCAGCTTTGCAAAGCCCTCTGCATCGTTGATTGCCATATCGGACAGAACCTTACGGTTCATCTCAACGCCAGCCAGCTTTAAGCCGTACATGAACTTGGAATAGGACAGGCCGTTGATGCGGGCTGCTGCGTTGATACGAGCGATCCACAGCTGACGGAACTGTCTCTTTCTCTCCTTACGGCCTGCATAGGAGCTGGTCAATGCTCTCATTACAGACTGCTTTGCGATTCTATACTGTTTGGAACGAGCGCCTCTGTAGCCCTTTGCCATCTTCAGCACTCTGTTATGTTTCTTCTTTGCGTTCATACCGCCTTTAATTCTTGCCATCGGTTTTTCCTCCTTCTTAATCCAGTCCGTCTATTACAGATACGGTAAAATCTTCTTCATTACCTTTGCGTTGGTGCTGTCAGTAACGATATCTTTTCTAAGATTTCTCTTTCTCTTGGTAGACTTCTTAGTTAAGATGTGAGACTTATATGCTTTGCTTCTTACCAGCTTACCGGTACCGGTCTTTTTGAAACGTTTTGCAGCAGCTCTGCTTGTTTTTAACTTAGGCATAATTTCTTCCTCCTTAATCATGTACCTTTACTTTTTAGCAGATAAAAACATAACCATGCTTCTTCCTTCAACCTTGGAAGGCTTATCGATTACCGCAATGTCCTTCATCGCCTCGGCGAAGTCGTCCAGAATATACTTGGACTTGGACATGTGGGCCATCTCACGACCCCGGAAGCGTAAGGTAACCTTCACTTTGCAGCCCTTTTCCAGGAACTTCCGCGCAGCACCCATTTTGGTATTTAAATCATTGGTATCGATGTTCGGAGATAACCGAACCTCCTTGATTTCAATTACCTTCTGCTTCTTCTTAGCTTCTTTTTCTTTTCTTGCCAGTTCGTAACGATATTTTCCGTAGTCAATAATCTTACAAACCGGTGGTTTTGCCGTAGGAGCAATCTTTACCAGATCAAGTTCTGCCTCCTGCGCCATCTTATAGGCGTCTCTGGCAGACATGATTCCCAACTGCTCTCCGTTCTCACCAATCAACCGAACTTCCTTGTCTCTGATCTGTTCGTTAATCATCAATTCGCTAATGGTCGTACACCTCCATCTTTCAGATTGCATGATACTATGCTTCTCCACAAAAAAAGTAGATAGAATTCATTCTATCCACCCTCTAAGCAGCACATAACTGGCGCAACCGCCGCTATCTGCGTTTCTTAAATATGAACCAGGGTCACTTACTCGCGCCGAGGTGAGGTGGATACCTACTTTCTTGTTCGTTGTTCCCACAACTTATATTACTATACTATCCCGTCTTATATTTGTCAAGCACTATTTTCCAAATTCGGCATATGTAGCAGGAAAGGCAGAACGCCTCTCCCGCAGCAATTCATTATCCACGCATTTTAAAGGTTGCGCACTGGGTCTGCTCCGCCTTATTGGCTCCGTTGCCTGAAATGTCGATGTTCTCAGCTACGCAGTGGCGGTTCTCATTGTAGATGCACTTCACTGCTTCGCAGTCCACCTCCAGACGGTTCTCCGGAGTTTTGAACACATTTTTGAAGGAGCCCATCTTGTTTTCATCGAAGCTGCCGCAGCAGGTCTCGTGACAGTCACACGCCTCGTGGCCGTCTACAATAATAGTCTGCTTGCAGCACCGGTCATCACTGTTGTGAAGACAGTTTGTAACATTACATGCTAATTTGGTCATAATAAATGCATACCTCCTTAAGTTGATTTGATCCAAATCCGATCAAGGATAGTATGCATTTATTTGTGTTTTTTTATCCAGTATATATTATGACAATTAGGACGGCGCCCATTTCAAAAAAGCAAGCTCTTTTTTTACTTCTGCTCCTGCTTCACTTCCACCTGGCGAATGGTCTTATTGTCAATCTCCGCCCTGATGGCAGCGATGAAATCAGCCAGCGGCTTCTGCCCTTCGTCGCCCAGGAACCGGCTGCGGACAGATACAACACCTTCTTCTGCCTCTTTCTGGCCAACTACCAGCATATACGGAACCTTCTGTTTCTGAGCCTCACGAATCTTATAACCGATTTTCTCAGAACGGCGGTCAGTCGTAACTGCCACTCTGGCTGCCTTCAGAGCTTTCTCCAGCTCATCTGCGTAATCCAGATATTTTTCGGAAATCGGCAGAATCCGTACCTGCTCCGGACACAGCCAGGTAGGGAATGCACCCTCGTACTTCTCAATCAGCCATGCCAGAGTTCTCTCATAGCATCCAATGGAGGTTCTGTGGATGATGTAGGGACGAACCTTCTCGCCGTTCTGGTCGATGTAGTACATATCGAACTGCTCAGCCAGCAGAGCATCCCACTGGATCGTAATCATGGTATCTTCCTTACCATATACATTCTTTGCATTGATGTCTACCTTCGGACCGTAGAATGCAGCCTCGCCTACATCCTCTACAAACGGAATCTCCAACTCTGTCAAAACTTCGCGGATGTGCTGCTCCGTCTCATTCCAAACCTCCGGGTCGCCGATGTACTTCTCGGAATTTTCCGGATCCCACTTGGATAAGTGATAGGTTACATCATCGTTTAAGCCAAGAGTGGTCAGGCAGTGTTTTGCCAGCGCCAGACAGTTTTTAAACTCCTCTACCATCTGGTCCGGACGCACTACCAGATGTCCCTCAGAAATGGTAAACTGACGCACACGGGTCAGACCATGCATCTCGCCGGAATCCTCGTTTCTGAACAGAGTAGAGGTCTCGCCGTAACGAATCGGCAGATCCCGGTAGGATTTCTGGCTTGCCTTGTATACATAATACTGGAACGGACAGGTCATGGGGCGAAGGGCAAATACCTCTTTGTCAGTCTCCTCATCTCCCAGCACAAACATACCGTCTTTGTAATGATCCCAATGACCGGAAATCTTGTAAAGGTCGCTCTTTGCCATCAGCGGAGTTTTGGTGCGGACATAACCCCATTCGTTATCTTCCAGATCCTCAATCCATCTCTGCAGCGTCTGAACAATCTTCTGGCCCTTCGGCATCAGCAGGGGAAGACCCTGACCGATTACATCTACTGTGGTAAACAGCTCCAGCTCTCTTCCCAGCTTGTTGTGATCCCGCTTTTTGATGTTCTCAAGGTACTCCAGATACTCCTCCAGCTCCTCCTTCTTGGCAAATGCAGTTCCGTAAATACGGGTCAGCATGGCATTTTTCTCGCTGCCTCTCCAGTATGCGCCGGAAGAAGAAATCAACTTAAATGCCTTGATGGATTTGGTGCTCATCAGATGAGGACCGGCGCACAGGTCGGTAAAGCCCTCGCCCTGGCTATAGAAGGAAATCTCCGCATCCTCCGGCAGATCCTGGATCAGTTCCACCTTATACGGCTCCTGTCTCTCCTCCATGTATTTGACAGCTTCTTTTCGAGGCATGGTAAAGCGCTCTAATTTGGCTCCCTTCTTGATGATTTTCTTCATCTCTGCCTCAATCTTATCCAAATCCTCTCTGGACAGAGGAGCCATGTCAAAGTCATAGTAGAATCCGTTGTCAATGGACGGCCCGATGGCAATCTTTGCCTCCGGATATAAATTCTTCACAGCCTCAGCCAGCACATGGCTGCAGGTATGACGGTAAGCAGCCAGACCTTCTTTGTCCTTTACAGTCAGAATATTCAGCTCGCAGTCTGCATCCACCACAGTCCGCAGATCTGTCACCTGGCCGTTTACCTCAGCAGCGCAGGCCATGCGGGCCAGACCTTCACTGATGTCAGCTGCAATGTCAATCACAGCCATTGCATGATCGTACTCTTTGAAACTTCCATCTTTCAATGTAATCTTCATAATGTTTGCTCCTTTTCTTTTTTCAAACAAAAAACAAAACGCCCCCTGCCCGGCATACACGATACCTGGCAAGGGACGATCATTCACTGAATGTTCCGCGGTTCCACCCTGCTTGCTGTTCTGTAATCCCCCGGTTTCCAAACAGAAACCTGAGCCGACAGTCCAGCCACTTCATTCTGACGATAACGGAGTCACCGGATCCGATTAAGGATCGCTCCGAGCTGGTCTTCCCCATGGCTTCCTCGCAGGATTCTCACACCTTTTCATCCCTCTCTGAACGCCCCCGCCAGGGTACTGGTCTCATCAACGCATTGTCTTTATCTGTGTCTGATTATAGCACTGCATACAAAAATGTCAAGCCTTAATTCATGGCGCCGTTCAGGATCCGCATGGCTCCCATACAGCTTAATTCGCTACCGTCCACATCCCGCAGCTGGCCGTCCTGGATAAAATTATAGACCTGTATATTATCTAAATACATCGGCCCGTCTGCCTGGAAGGTAACATCGTAAAAATTCACCGGACCCAGGTTTAACTCAAAGCTTCCTGCCCCATTTACCTGCACCTGCTGGCTGGCCTTTCCCAGAGACACGGTTAATGTCACCGGTTGGCTGCTTTCCGCCGTAAACCGGACAAAATTATCGTGGGTTGTCCGGCCGCCAATCCGGTGGCCGATTTTCTGAATGATGGTGCCTCCCGGCTGCAGATGCATCTGCATACTTCCGTTGTGCTCCTGAGTAGAGGCATTTTTCGTCTCCCACCCACGGCTTCCCAAGGCAAACTGACAGTTGTAAACCGGGTTATTGGTATAGTTCCGGTAGGTCCACACTGCATAGCCGTTGGTGTAAGTCCGCAGGGTGGTGGGAAGGCTCATCAGAAACAATCCCCGGTGGGATTCCAAAAGCCTGGCATTATTCTCAAACCCTTCCGTAACATCCATGTAAAGCAACTGGTCAATAAAAATCGGCTTTCCGCCGTTGTGGTCCTTCACAATCGACAACTGCTCGTTCATGGTGTGGATGGCGTCAGAGGCGGAAATCATCTGGCCAAAACTTCGTCCCATGGATACGCTGTACATCAGAGATGTGTAGCCGGAATTGCCGCAGGAAAAAGTGCCGTAGTGGGGCACTCCCATGGTTTCGGTTCCCTCTTTGTTCTCCACCGGGTCTACATCCAGACGCACCTCCATGGATAAATTGGGAAATCGCTCCTGACTCTCTGCCAGCAGCTTATTTAAAAAGGCATCGTAAAACTCGTAAAACAGACGGAAAGCATGATTCCGCCGTTCAGGAATGTAAACATCAGAATAATCTTCAAAGGCTGTTTCCGGCTGGTAGATTTCATTAAGCTGCTCTATGGTATAATGCTCCCTCAGATAATCCTGGTAGCCGCATTCCCCGGCTTCTCTCCGGCTGTTTCCACCTGTGCCGAAATCTCCCGCAGACTCCAGGTAATTCCAGAAATCCTCCCAGGTAAGAAAGCCACCGTGGAAATTAGGATGGGCAGAACCGGCCTCATAAAGCTGCCCTACATAGTCCAGCCAGGCCGCCTGCATCTCCGGCTCCTGAAGAAGCCGCTTAAACCGATGGGGTGCATTCTCGTCTGCATAATAATCCCAGGTATAGCCTACCCGAAACTCCACCGCCAGGCCGTGGCGATTTGCCGCCTCCATTATCTTATCCAGCTTATCCATCGCATAACTGTTGTAGGAAGCCGGCATCACTGTAGGCTGAAACTCACGCCACGGAATAGCCAGCACAATGCAGTTAAATCCGTCCGCCGCAATCTGGGCCAGTTCTTCCTCCATATGATCGCTTTCTGTGTTCCAGAAATTAGTCACCCAGGCGTCAGAAACATAAGTAACTGCCTTCAGATAAGAAGGAACCGCAGCCTGAACCGGAACTGCCGGCGGCAAAGCCAGCGCAAGTCCCAGCGCTGCTGCACAGAATCTTCTGCGTAATACTCTTCTGTCCATCGTCTTTCGTACCTCATCCCTTTTTGGACGGCGCATCATCCACGCCGCCAGTGTCATAATATTGTCTGCGATACTGCCTTTAGGATTGAAAATAAGGCCCCCGGAATCTTCCGGAGACCTTGTCGCATTCATTCAGATTAGTCCTCAACGCTAACGATCTCTTTCTTGTTGTAAGAACCGCAAGCCTTGCAGACTCTGTGAGGCATCATCAGGGCGCCGCACTTGCTGCACTTTACTAAGTTCATAGCGCTCATTTTCCAGTTAGCTCTACGCTTGTCGCGTCTTGCTTTGGAAGATTTATTCTTAGGGCAGATAGACATGGTTTTACACCTCCTTAAACTTTTGAAATAAATCCTGGATAGCTGACATTCTCGGGTCAGGCGAACTCTGGTCACAGGAACAGGCCGTGTAATTCAAATTCGCACCACATCTATTACAGATCCCTTTGCAGTCATCCCTGCACAACACCTTCATAGGTAAATTGAGCAATAACTCGTTGCTGAGCAGCCGGTCTACATCCAGATAATAGCCGCTTATATAGGGCTGTTCATCCAGATCCTCCGCACGCTCCTCCTCTGTCTTGTTAAAATCCAGCTCCTCGTTCATATCCAGCTGAAACGGATAAGCTACCGGCTCCAAGCATCTGTCGCAGGGAATCTGCAGAGTTACCTCCGCACTTCCTTCCAGCAAAAGCTTCCGGTCTCCCAGGTTCTGAATCCGAAGGGACACAGGGTTCTTTGCAACAATCTCACAGCTTCCCATGGTTGTTTCCAGGGAATCCATATCGATGCCGCATGTGTAGATCTTCTCTTTTCCATCTCTGGAAAACAGCTCTGTCAGGTTAATCAGCATATTCATCTCCGAATACGCACCTATGCTATTATACATAGGTGCATTTAGTTTGTCAACCAATATTTTAATTTATTAAATCAGCCGTTTGGTCTCTCTTGCAATAGCCAGCTCCTCGTTGGTGGGCATCAGCACAACCTTAACCTTGGAATCCGGAGCAGAGATCATAGTCCGTTTGCCTCTTACATTATTGGCCTCGTCGTCAATCTTTACGCCCAGGTATTCCAGGTAGCTGCAGATGTTCTTTCTGCCTACCTTGTCGTTCTCGCCTACGCCTGCGGTAAATGCAATAGCGTCTACACCGTTCATGGCTGCAGTGTATGCGCCGATGTATTTTGCCACGCGGTAAACGAATGCGTCCAGAGCCACCTCAGCCAGATGATTGCCGTCTGCCTTGGCATTCTCAATGTCACGGAAGTCGCTGGAGATGCCGTCGGTCATGCCCAGTACGCCGGACTTCTTATTTAAGATGTTCAGAACCTCGTTTACATCTTTACCTTCTTTGTTGCAGATGAACTGAACCACAGCCGGATCCACATCACCGCTTCTGGTGCCCATGATCAGACCTTCCAAAGGAGTCAGGCCCATGCTGGTGTCCACGCACTTGCCGCCGATGGAAGCAGATACGCTGGCGCCGTTTCCTAAATGGCAAACGATAACCTTTGCCTTCTCCGGATCCAGGCCAGCAAACTTGATGGTCTCGCCGGAAACATACATATGGCTGGTTCCGTGGAAGCCGTAGCGGCGGATGCTGTATTTCTCATAGTATTCGTGAGGAATTGCATACATGTAAGCCTTCTCCGGCATAGACATACCAAAACCGGTATCCCATACAGCTACATTGGGCTTGCCGGGCATAGCTGCCTCGCAGGCCTCGATACCCATTAAGTTGGCCGGGTTGTGCAGCGGTCCTAAGTCGAAGCATTCCCGGATTACCCGCTTTACATCCTCGTTTACTACGATGGAATCGCTGTAAACCTTTCCGCCGTGCAGCACCCGATGACCGATTGCGGAAATCTCGTCTGTGCTCTTAATTACGCCGTGCTCCGGACTCTGCAGCGCTTCCATAACCAGCTCGATAGCAGTCTGGTGAGTAGGCATTGCCTTCTCAATTACTACCTTGTCCTTGCCTGCCGGCTCATGGGTCAGCTTGGAACCTTCGATGCCAATACGCTCACAAAGGCCTTTTGCAATTACGCTCTCATCTGCCATATCGATTAACTGATACTTCAGGGAAGAGCTTCCGCAGTTGATAACCAAAATCTTCATAGTACTACCTTCTCCTTATCATTTTAACTGTTTCGGACGGCTTATTTTTCTGCCAAGCTTACACTGGATGGCTTATTTTCCTGCCGCCCTAAATTATCTGCTGTTATTTTACGATCTCACCGTAAACTTCTCTGCCGCAGCCTGCTGCGTTGGACTCGTCTGTATCAATGTGCATAGCCAGAGCGTAGGAATCGCTGACCCGCACTACCACATCTCCAAATACCAGGCTTCTGCCGTCTGTGTCGATCTTAACGGAAACAATCTCGCCGTTCTCCACGCCCAGAGCCTCTGCGTCTGCCTTGGTTGCATGGATGTGCCGTTTTGCTGCGATAACGCCCTCTTTGATCTCGATTTCCCCAGCCGGTCCTACAATCTTGCAGGCGCCGCTTCCAGCCAAGTCGCCAGATTCCCGAATGGGAGCTGCAACGCCGATGGAACGAGCGTCCGTTAAGGACAGTTCAACCTGGGTCTGCTTTCTCTCCGGCCCTAAAATGGAAACGCCCTTCAGCTCTTTCTTCGGTCCTACGATGGTTACTCTCTCCTCGCAGGCAAACTGTCCCGGCTGAGACAAATCTTTCTTCTTCGTCAGCTGATAGCCCTCGCCAAATAAGACAGCCAGATCTTCCGGGCTTACATGTACATGACGCGCAGATGTTTCTACCATGAATTTCATTTTCGTTTTCTCCTATTCTTTTCAATCATTTTGAATCAGGACATATACGCAGTGATTCTATTTTATATTCTATTGGTTTTACCCAAATTTTTCAAGTATCTCTGCGTCACAAATTTGCATTTTTTATCAAACAATGGGGTCTTCTCCCTTTACGCTCCGGCATCCTGCCAGTATAATGGTAGAAATGAAACGATTTTAAAGGAGCCATGCAATGAAAACCATCGGCATTATCGCAGAATATAATCCCTTCCACCAGGGCCACGCTTACCAGATCAGCCAGGCAAGGTCTGTCTTTCAGGCGGATTTTGTAGTGGCTGCCATAAGCGGTGACTTTGTCCAGCGAGGCGAGCCTGCCGTCTTTGATAAGTATACCCGGACTGCCATGGCTTTAAACTGCGGCGCAGACCTGGTGGTGGAACTTCCCGTGGAGTTTGCAACCGGAAGCGCTGAGGACTTTGCTGCCTGCGGCGCAGCCCTTTTAGACAAGCTGGGGGTTGTGGACGAACTTTTATTCGGCAGTGAAGAAGGTAACTTAGCGCCTTTACAAGCTGCTGCCGATGTGCTGCTTGCAGAACCGGAGGATTTCCGGTTCACCTTAAAGGATTGGCTGGCAAAGGGTCTTTCCTATCCGGCCGCCCGTGAAAAAGCCTTAAGAACCGCCCTGGGTGACCAGATTTTTGATGGTTTCGCTTCTCCTAATAATATTTTAGGCATTGAGTATTTAAAGGCATTAAAGCGGCGAGGCAGCTCGATAAAGCCTCTTACCATCAAGCGGCGGGGACAGGGCTATCACGATGATGCAGTTCCGGAAGCCGGCGTATTTGCCTCAGCATCTTCCTTACGGGAGATTTTGCGGGATGAAGCTTCCGCCAGTTCTTCTGCTCTGTTTTCCAGACATACCAATCCGGAATCCCTCAGCCGCCTCCAGGAGCTGCTGCCCCCAGGCACATTTCACGCCCTTCTTGCAGAAGACGCTTTAAAGGCTCCTGTTTTTGCAGATGATCTGTCTGGTCTGCTGCAATACCGACTTCTTTCCGCCCTGCACCAGGGAGAAGATTTAAGCCGCTACGCAGACCTTTCCCCGGAGCTGTCTGCCCGATTGACCAGGCTGGCCCTGACTCCTGCCTCCTTTACAGAGCGAATTCAACAATTAAAGACAAGAAACCTCACTTACACCCGCATCAGCCGGGCCCTGCTTCATCTGGTGCTGGGCATTACAGATAAAGATATGGCAACTGCCCGGCAGGCAGACTTTGTCTCCTTCATCCGCATTCTCGGCTTTCAGAAAGAGGCGGCGCCTCTGCTCTCCGCCATCAAAAAAGCTGCCGCAGTCCCTCTGGTAAGTAAGGTGGCCGACGCCGGCCAAAGCCTTTCTCCAGAAGCCATGCAGCAGCTAAACCGCAGCCTCTATGCGTCCCATCTCTACCAGTCTCTGGTGTTCCAGAAGGGGCGCGGCATGAAAAATGAATTTACAAAATCCGTGATCATTCTTTAATCTCTCCCCAGAACAGCCGGGCCAGGGCAGGTTCTAAATGGTACGCCTCCAGAATCTCCCGGATCTGGCTTTCGTTTTTCTTTCTTCTGCCATCGTATACCGCCCGAATCAGAATGTTCTTGGGAGTGTGTTCCATGTCGATAAATTCCAGGATCTGGGTCCGGTAGCCCTGGTTTTCCAAAAGCTCCGCCCGCAGTGCATCTGTGTAAAGGGCAGCCAGCCGCTCCTTAATAAGGCCGTACTGCAGCACCGGCTTCATCTGATCATTTTGAATCTGCCGGTTTAACTCATGCTGACAGCAGGGCACAGAAAGAATCACCTTGGCGCCCCAGCGGACTGCCTTTTCCAGGGCATAGTCCGTAGCCGTATCACAGGCGTGAAGGGTCACCACCATATCCACATGGTCTACCCCCTCATAGCTGGCAATGTCTCCGTGATAAAATTTCAGTTTTTCATATCCGTACTGCTCTGCCAGCCGGTTGCACCGGTTAATCACATCCTGCTTTAAATCCAATCCGATAATCCGCACCGGATAGCCTTTCAACTGGCTTAAATAGTGATACATAGCAAAGGTCAGATAAGACTTTCCGCAGCCAAAGTCAATGATGGTAGTCTCCCGGCCCTTGTCCAGATTAGGCAGAATGTCCTCGATAAACTCCAGGAACCGGTTAATCTGGCGGAACTTATCATAGCGGGCCCGGACAATCTTTCCTTCAGCAGTCATCACTCCAAGGTCTGTAAGGAAAGGCACCGGGACGCCTTCCTCCAGCACATACCGTTTTTTCCGGTTGTGAACCAGCTTTTCCAGATTTTCCGGATTCGCCGTTTTAGAACATCGCTCCTCTACTGCCGGTTTTAATTCCTTTACCCGAACTGTTATGGTTCCTTTTTTACTTGCCAGCACAACAGCGCTGCCCAATTCTGAAAATACCTCCGCGTTGCGGAATTTCTCTGTCAAAAGCTCACTGACATAGGCAAATAGCTCCTCTGGCAGCAGATTCTTGTGAAAGGCCTGTTTTCCCACCAGCTCCTCCGCCTGGAACATGAGGCGTCCCCGGAGGCTGACCGGGCGAAGACGAACCTTCTGAGGGCCTTCTGCGGTTCTGGGATTGCTGATAATGATCTGGGTCAACTGCGGGTTGGCAAAGGCCGCCAGCATAGTTTCCAAAGTATATTGTTTCATATCAAAATTCCTTTATTCTGAAACGGCTGCCTTCCCCACTGGCTTTCGCCAGCAGGGACTCGTCGGGAATATCTCCGATGCACTTCGCTTCATAAAAGAACCGGCTTACAAGCAAGCTTGACGCCGGTTCTTCCATGAAACGGATTCGCCGTTTCTATTTTTCGTTTAGTTTTTAAAGCTGTGAATCGGTGCCGGAATCCGGCCGCCCCGGTTTACAAACTTCTCACAGGAATACTGGTTTACCGGCATGACCGGAGCATAGCCCAGCAGACCGCCAAACTCTACGGTATCTCCCACGCCTTTTCCAATCACCGGAATAATCCGGACTGCAGTAGTCTTCTGGTTTATCATACCAATGGCTGCTTCGTCCGCAATAATGCCGGAAATGGTAGACGGGGTGGTGTCGCCGGGGATGGCAATCATATCCAGTCCTACGGAGCAGACGCAGGTCATGGCCTCTAACTTCTCCAAAGTCAAAGCGCCGAGAGAAACTGCGTCAATCATGCCCTGGTCCTCGCTGACCGGGATAAACGCACCGCTTAAGCCGCCTACATAAGAGGAAGCCATAACGCCGCCCTTCTTTACCTGGTCGTTTAACATAGCCAAAGCTGCGGTGGTGCCGGGAGCGCCAACCCGCTCCAGACCAATTTCCTCTAAAATCTCAGCCACCGAATCTCCCACTGCCGGAGTGGGAGCCAAAGACAAATCAATAATGCCAAAGGGAACCCCCAACCGTTTGGACGCTTCCTGGGCCACCAGCTGGCCTACACGGGTAATCTTAAAGGCCGTCTTCTTAATGGTTTCGCAAAGCACCTCAAAATTCTCGCCTCTGGCCTTCTCAAGTGCCACCTTTACTACGCCGGGGCCGCTGACGCCTACATTAATGATAGCGTCCGCCTCCGTTACGCCGTGAAAGGCGCCTGCCATAAAGGGATTATCGTCCGGAGCGTTGCAGAATACCACCAGCTTGGCGCAGCCCAGAGAATCGCTTTCCCTGGTGGCCTTTGCAGTCTCCACCACAATCTCACCCATCAGCCGCACTGCATCCATGTTAAGGCCGGTCTTGGTAGAGCCTACATTGATGGAGCTGCACACCCGTTCTGTAGAAGCCAGAGCCTTGGGAATAGAGCGGATCAGATTCTCCTCCGCCTGGGTCATGCCTTTGCACACCAGAGCCGAGTAGCCGCCAATAAAGTTTACTCCAACCTCTTTCGCCGCCTTATCCAGAGTCTGGGCAATGGTAACAAAATCGTCCGGAGTCTTGCAGGCGCAGCCGCCTACCAGCGCAATAGGAGTAACGGAAATCCGCTTATTGACAATCGGAACGCCAAAGTCTCTGGCAATCTCCTCGCCGGTGGACACCAGATTCCGGGCATATGTGGTGATTTTTTTGTAAATCTTTTCGTTCAGCGCATTCAGATCAGAATCGCAGCAGTCCAGCAGGCTGATGCCCATGGTAATGGTGCGCACATCCAGCTTTTCGTGCTCGATCATATTGTTGGTCTCGATTACTTCAAACATATTCAGCATTTCTGATTCCACCTTTTCCTGTTGTGATAAACGGCTAGCCTTTCATGGGCCAGCCGCGCAAACTATGGTTCCGCCTTAAATGCGGTGCATTTTTAAGAAAATTTCTTCTCTCTGGCACTTTACTGCAACGCCGATTTCCTGACCCAGGTTTTCCAGACCCTCAGAGATTTCCTCAAAGGTGCCGGAAGCCTTCTCCATGTCTGCAATCATCATCATATTAAAGTACTCCTGAACGATGGTCTGGGAAATGTCCATCACATTTACATTCATCTGGGCCAGATAGGTGCATACCCGGGCGATGATGCCCACTGTATCTTTTCCTACTACCGTAATGATCACTTTGCTCATAATTGGTTTCCGCCTTTCTTTTTTCGCAAAACATATTGTTTTTATGTAAGGTATAACAAATTATAAAGTTACAATCTGGGACATGGCATCCCGCCCTGCCACCTCAATGGCAAAATCCCGTGAGCTGTAGGGGCAGTCTCCCTGGTCTATCTCCAGCTTTACCGTCTCATAGGCCAACTCCTCGAAATTGTTTTCCTTGCTTAAATGGCCCAGGAAAATATGTTTCAGACGGTCATGGAGAATGTGGTTTAAAAGCCGCCCTGCATTTTCATTGGAAAGATGGCCGTGATCGCTTAAAATACGCCGTTTCAGATAATAAGGGTAAGGGCCTGTTTCCAGCATGTTCACATCGTGGTTGGCCTCCAGCAAAATAGCGTCCAGTCCCTGAAGATGCTCAATGATATATTGATTAAAATGGCCCATATCCGTTGCCACTGCTACAGACTTTTTTCCGTTCTGCACCCGGTAAGCCACCGGATTTGCCGCATCGTGGTCAATAGAAAAGGGCTGAATCGTTAAATCTCCTACGGTAAAATAGACATCCGGGCTTACAGGCTTTAACAGTTCCCTTGGAAATACTCCCAGAGACGAAGAAGACGCGATCTCCTCCAGGGTCTCCCTGGTTCCGTAAATCGGCATCCCATGTTTTCTGGCTAACACCCCCAGCCCCCGGATATGGTCCGAATGCTCGTGGGTGATTACTACGCCGGATAAATCGCTGCCCTTTACGCCAATCTCGTTTAAGCCCTGCTCAATCCGCTTGTTGCTGATGCCGGCATCCACCAGAATGTGGGTGTTCTCCGACCCGATATAAATACAGTTGCCGCTGCTGCCGCTGGCAATGCTGACGAATCTCATGTGTCCCATTCCTCCATCATCCCGGCGATCTGCCGTCTTACATCCTCCACAGTGCCGTTGTTGTCCAGCACTGCGTCTGACAGCTTTAAAAAGTAATCACGCCCTGGCTGATTTTTCATAATATCCAGGCATTTTTCCCTGGAATAGCCCCGGCCCTCCATCAGACGATGGATCCTGTTTTCTTCACTGGTGTCCACAAACACCAGCTTCTCACAGATTTCCCGGCTGGCTTCATCAAACAAAGCTGCCTCTACCACAGTAAAGGCACTCTGCTCCTGGCAAATCCTGTCTTTAATGGCCTGCCAGGTCATCGGATGAATAATCCGGTTTACCATTTCAAGCGCCGCCCGGTCTTTGTATATCCGGCAGGCAAAGGCAGCCTTGTCAAGACGCCCCCGGCTGTCCAGGATGGACTCTCCAAATGCTTCCACAAGGGCTGTAAGGCCGGGCCTCCCCGGCTCCTCCAGTTCTTTGGCTACTTCATCTGCCTGAATAATCCGGGCGTCGTAATCTTCTTTCAAAATTTCCAGAATCCGGCTTTTTCCTGCGCCAATACCGCCGGTAATCCCGATTACCATATTAACTGCCCTGTTTGCCGTTTTTGCGGTTCTCCTGCTGCTTTAACAGGGACAGCAGCAAGCTTTTGGAAATGCTCACATTCTCTCCGTAAGGATTGATGACAAAGCCTTTTAAATCATTGACATTGCGAATCAGAATATTTCCGAAATCCTCCATAGTCATAATAAGAGCCTGACCGTGGGTGCCGTCCTCGTTCCATTTATTGTATTCTTCCATATCGGTGAAGGCCAGATAATACCGGTCTCCCTCTGTATTCTGAATATGCTCAAATTTGATTCTGGTAGCAGGGCCTTTCTGCTCCATTAGAACGGTTTCCCGCAAAATGGGGGACAAAAGCTTTGCATCCATTAAGGCTGCTGCCATAACGCCCCTGGTGTAAGCGTTGTCATTCTTCACCACGTCCTGCATAGCCTGTACCAGTTTCGGATTTGTAATATTGTCTGCAGATGGATTCATTTGATGGTTCATATCAGATTGTCCTCTCTTTTCATGCATAGTACATAGCTGTTCCATCCCTTCACAGCCATATGCCAAAATTCATTTAAAATTGCCTGCGGCAATGGGATTTTGGCATACAAGTTAAGGTTTTCCTACGGTCAGCGCAGTAAATGCGCAGACCTGCTGAACAGTTACCATAGTACATTAGATTACTATACCATATTTTCCTTGACAAATACAATGAAAAGTGGGAAACTTTTTAGAAAAAATTAGTGTTACTGTTCTGGAGAGATCTTTATGAAATACGAACACATGACGCCGGCCGTGTTTTTAGAGCGGCCCAATCGTTTTATTGCCTATGCAGACCTAAATGGGATCCGGGTGAAATGCCATGTAAAAAACACTGGACGATGCAAAGAGCTGCTGCTGCCCGGCACAGAAATTATCCTGCAGCACCACCCGGACGCCGCCTTAACCGGACGCAGCACCGATTATTCCCTGATCAGCGTTTACAAGGAAACAGCCCAGGGCCGCATCCTGATCAACATGGACTCCCAGGCCCCCAACCAGGCGGCTTACGAGTGGCTTTTAAGCCAGGGGATTACGCCCCGGCGGGAAGTAACCTGGGGTTCCTCCCGGATTGACCTGGCCTTTGAAAAAGAGGGCCGTTTCTCCCTGATGGAGGTAAAAGGCGTCACTTTAGAAGATCATGGCATGGCCCGGTTCCCCGACGCCCCCACAGAGCGAGGCGTCAAGCATCTTAAGGAACTGAGCCGGGCAGCCGCAGAAGGTGTCCCCTCCTACACCCTGTTTGTCATCGCCATGAAAGGGATTTACGGCTTTGAAGCCAACCGGGCCACTCACCCGGAGTTTGCAGACGCCCTGTCCCAGGCAGCGGCAGCCGGAGTACAAATCCTGGCCTATGACTGCATCATAACTCCAGATTCCATGGAAATAGACAAACCGGTGCCGGTGCTGCTTTAATACAGCGCCGACACCGGTTCTTTTATTTTGCATCCAGCCAGTTATCTCCCCTGTGGGCCTCCACCTCCAGCGCCACCTGAAGCTCCGCCGCATGTTTCATAAGGCTGGTCAGAAGCTCCGTCACTTCTTCCACTTCACTTTCATGAGATTCCACCAGAAGTTCATCGTGAACCTGCAGCACAATCCGGGATTTTAAATTCCGGCTGCGCAGTTCCCGATCCACAGAGATCATAGCCAATTTCATAATATCCGCAGCCGTACCCTGAATAGGAGAATTCATGGCTACCCGCTCCCCAAAGGAACGCTGCATGAAATTAGCAGACTTCAGCTCCGGAATCGGCCGTTTTCTTCCAAACATGGTAGTTACAAATCCATGCTCCTTTCCCAAAGCCACCTGCTCATCCAGGAAGGTTTTTACCCCCGGATATGTCTCAAAATACTTGTTGATATACTCCAGGGCCTCTTTCCGGCTGATGCTTAAGTCCTCGCTGAGGCCAAAGGCGCTGATGCCGTATACGATGCCGAAGTTTACTGCCTTGGCATTCCGCCGCTGTAAGGATGTCACCTCATTAAGAGGCGTGTGGAACACCTCAGACGCCGTAATGGCGTGAATATCCTGAGCGTCCCGGTAGGCATGAATCAGCCGCTCGTCTCCTGACATATGGGCCAGAATCCGCAGCTCAATCTGGGAGTAATCTGCGTCTACAAACACATAGCCGTCCTCTGGCACAAATACCTTCCGGATGGCCCTTCCCAGCTCCATCCGTACCGGAATGTTCTGCAGATTCGGCTCCGTGCTGCTGATACGGCCTGTGGCTGTAATGGTCTGATTAAACTTTCCGTGAATCCGCCCATCCTCCTGGATATAAACTGCCAGTCCCTGGGCGTAGGTGGAATTTAACTTTGTCAGTTGCCGGTAGTCCAGAATCATCCGCACAATGGGATAATCCGGGGCCAGCTTTTCCAGCACATCTGCAGCCGTAGAATACCCGGTTTTCGTCTTCTTTCCGTGAGGCAGCTCCATCTGCTCAAATAAAATCTCCCCCAGCTGCTTGGGAGAATTGATGTTGAAGGTCTCCCCGGCCAGTTCATAAATTTCCTGTTCCAGCTTATCAATCTTTACCTGCAGCATTTCTCCGTAGGATTTCAGCTGCTCCTTATCTACCCGGACACCGGCCTGTTCCATATGATAAAGGCTGTAAATCAGCGGCATTTCAATAGAAAGGAACAGCTTTAACATGCCTTCTTCTTCCAGCTTTTCCTTCAGAACAGGAAAGGATTTCCAGGCAATATAAGCCATATAGCAGGCGCAGTTTACCGCCCGCCCATCCTGATTCCTCATGGCTGCAGCCAGGGATTCCTTTCCCAAAAGGTCTGCTTTAGAAGGTATTGTAAGGCCAAGATAGTCCCTGGCAATGTCATCGTAATCATAGGTATCCTTTAAGGGATTTAACAAATATCCGGCCACCCCTGCATCCAGAATGGGGCTGTCGTAATCCAGCTTCAGACTGGGTAGCTGAGCCTTTAAATCCAGGGTATTTACTGTATAATAATCTGCTGCTTGCACATCCCCCGGCTTCTTGCGGTTCTCAATCAGAGCCTGCACCTTTCCTGCCAGATACGCTCCTGTCATAAAGCCGGAAACCGGAATGCCGTAGATTTCTTCCTCTCCAAAGCAGATTCCCAGGCCGCCGATACCCGCTCCGTCCAGCACCATCTGAAAGCCCACCTGCTCTGCCTTCCCGGCACGCTCAAACACAGATTCCGCTCCGTTTAAATCCTCCACCGTCCAGAAGTGCTCCTCCATAGAGCTGTCCCCTGCGGCAGATGCATCGAACCGGGCTAAAATGGACTTGAATTCCAGCCGCTTCATATACTGGTAAGCTTCCGGCGTGTAAAGGTTTCCGATTTCCGCATCCTCGTAGGAAAACGAAATGGGACAGTCCAGACAGATAGTAGCCAGCTCCTTGCTCATTACCGCCATATCGTAATGCTCTCCCAACGCCTTCTGTGCTCTGGGCGGCTTGATCTCGCTTAAATGGGCGTAGGCGTTCTCAATGCTTCCGTAAGCCACAATCAGGTTGGTGGCCGTCTTTTCTCCGATGGACGGCACGCCGGGAATATTGTCGGAGGAATCTCCCATCAAAGCCTTTACATCAATAAACTCCACTGGCGTCACCTGATACTCCCGCTTTACATCCTCCGGATAGTAATCGTGAATTTCCGTCCCGCCCCGGCTGGTTTTGGGAATCCGGATTTTGATGTTCTTGTCTGCTAACTGCAGCAGATCCCGGTCGCCGGAAACCACAGACACCTCCATCCCTGCTGCCTGGCTGCGTTTGGAGACGGTTCCCAGAATATCATCTGCCTCGTAACCGGCCATAGTCAGAATCGGTACTCCCATGGCAGTCAGCACTTCCTTCATAAGAGGCACCTGCTCCCGCAGCTCCTCCGGCATAGGCTTTCTGGTGCCCTTGTACTCTGCATACATTTTGTGGCGGAAGGTAGGCTCCTTTAAGTCAAAGGCCACAGCCAGATGGTCTGCCTTCTCCTCTTCCAGAATTTTGAACATAATATTGAGGAACCCATACACCGCATTGGTGTGGAGCCCTTCAGCGTTTGTCAAATCCGGCACCCCATAAAAGGCCCGGTTTAAAATGCTGTGTCCGTCAATCAGCACCAGTTTTCCCATATCAGCAAATCTCCTCTTTTCCTTTAAAACCACCCCTGCTGCATCCAGATCCGGACCTGCATAAACAGCATAACCAGCACACCGGTTACGGTCAGGGTGTTTACCGCATAGCAAATAACTTTTCTAAGCCGCACCGCCCGCACCTTCATCCAGGCCAGATCCAGGCTATCTGAGAGAGCGCCGGTAATGTCAAAGGCGCCGGTTCCTGCATCCAACTGCCTGAGGCCTACCGACACCGTATAATAAATTTCCAGTTCTTCCCTGCACTCCGGGCAGGAATTTACATGGGCCAGAAATGCTTCCAGTTCCTTTTCCCCCAGCTGATAATTGATATACGGCATTACCATCTTTTCTGCTTCCTTGCAGGTCAGCTTTCCCACGGTCTTCCCTCCCCTGTGATTTTCAGCCGTTTAAAAGCAGCCGAACAGTTATTCTAATCATACACTAATCAGATAGGATTTTCAATCATAAAAACTGCTTGCCAAATCTCCGCTCCTGTGCTACAATAATGCCGTTGTGAAGTACGCCGGCGTGGCGGAATGGCAGACGCATCAGACTCAAAATCTGACGGGGGCAACCTCGTGCCGGTTCGAGTCCGGCTGCCGGCACTACTTGGCCGAGAAGGGCATGAACATGCAGCAATGCAGGTTCATGCCCTTCTTTTGTTTCTTTCATAGGAAAGTTC
Organism: uncultured Eubacteriales bacterium; assembly: GCA_951800645.1. Taxonomy (GTDB): domain Bacteria; phylum Bacillota; class Clostridia; order Lachnospirales; family Lachnospiraceae; genus Brotaphodocola. The sequence continues at coordinate 35,519 of CATOIK010000006.1, forward strand.
GCCCTATGAAACAAAAACGCTCCGCGGGATGCGCACTTCGCGCTTAAGGAAAATGTCTGCTGACGCAGACGCGCTCCGGCGCGAGAGTCCGGTGAACCGGACTCTTTTTTATCAGGAGCCGGACTTATTTATCCAGCTCCTCATTCAGCTTTTCCGCTCCTTCTACAGCAAACCTGCCATCTGCAATCACTGGAAGCCGGCGCCCATCCGGACACACCGCCGTAATATCCCCCAATTCCGAATAAGGAATGGTAATATCCGTATGGCATCCAAAGTAAGCCTTCTTAGGATCTTCCTTCCGAAGAATGGAAACCTCATTGTCCCTGGCAATAATCTCCCGGCCGTCCGGATTATAAACAGCGCAGTCCTCACTCCAACTGTAGCAGGTGTCGCCTACTGCAAAATGGGGGCCTGTCTTCTCCGCAATCAGAATAGGCAGCTTTTCCTGGATACCGAACCGCTGGGCCATGGCGTAGGCCGCCGTGTTGGTTCCGATGGCAAATTCCCCCATAGCCAGGGTATCGTGATTCTTCATAATCTGCTGCCGAATCAGGGCCTTTCCCTCCGACTCCTCCGGGAAATTGTCGCAGGAATAGCTGGTTACCATACCGTCTGCAAACTCCATCCGCAGGTTCTTAAACTGGAACTGTCCGATATAGACATTCCCCACATGCAAAAGTCCGCTGGTACCGGAAAGCACCGGAGAAGTAAACACCTCTCCCACCGGAATATTCACATCTGCCACACAGTTTTCAAAATTGGTCTGTCTGGCCGGATCTTCCAACCGATGGAGGCAGATCTTTAAATTGGTCTTATTTTCTCCCCTGCCTGTCACCATCACATATTCTGCCTGATCCAGCACATCAATGATATTCTGCTGAATCTCTCTGTACTGCTCATAATCCAGGGTATTGATCCGGATAGTTTCTGAAAAGACCGCCTCAAAGTCCGGGCCGATAGCAGGCACAGGGAACGCAATGATGGTGAAGCTGGTCTCATCTCCCGGCAGATACTGGTTCACGACCGGCATGGACTCGCTGGAGTAAGCAATCTGAAGCTCCTGCTGCTTTTCGCTTAAACAAAAAGCCTCCGGCTTATTCACCGGCTGGAATCCATCTTCACCAAAGGTTTCCACTACCGCCGGGCCTGCGTAGTCCCCAGCCTCTTTCTTGTAAGTCTCGTAAGCGTTCTTTAATACCGCCAGCTTCCGCTCCTTAAAAGCCTTATCGTAAAACAACGCCTGGTCGTAGCGATGGTCATAATCGTACTGGCTGTTGGCTGAAGTACCATGATACCCCAGCTTTCTGCCTGGGGTCTTGTTTACCAGCCAGGAAGCCGACCGATAAACAATGGGCTCCAGCCCCATTTCCCGAAACTGCAGGATTGCCGCCCGGATCATCCGCTCAAAGCCCAGCTCATACCGGATTCCCACCGTCTTTTTCTTAGACAGATCCCGGCCTGTTACCTCAAAACCTTTCCGGTATCCTTCCGTGTAGGTGGACGCCATACGATCAATGGTTTCCTGAGGCAGGGAATTTAAAAATCCTGCAATCTGCAGCTCGGAAGGCGAAATATACTCACCAAACCGGTACAGATACCGCAGGTCAGTTAAATCACTTTCCATAATGATGTCTTTGGCAAAAGTCAAAGCCGGGTCCAACTGTTCCCGGATCCGGTAAGTCAGGGTCACATCTGTGTAATCGCTGAAAAACCAGTAAAGAATCTGCTTCACAGTCCGCAGTCGGGGCCGATCTTCCTCAAAGGCTCCGTAAAGCTCTAAAAAGGTCTCGCAGAGAATGGTAATGTCCGTCAGACGGCACTCATAAGCAAACACAATGGCCTCTCTCACCTGAGCGTAAAAGGCTGCCAGTACCGGGCCGAACTCTGCACCCAGCTTTTCACCGGCGTAGGATGGGTTTGCATAGCTGGTTTCATAGTGTTCCGGAAGAATATCCTGATACAGATCCTGGTTCAGGGCCTGAAGCTCATCCAGAGAAAGGTTCTCCAGCTCGTCCCGCATCTGCCGTCTGGCCAGCTCCTCAATCTTTCCCAGAAAGCGGCTTACCTCTGCAAAATAAGAATGGAACGGCTCCTGAACAGCATCTTCCGACGAAATTTCCAGAATCCGCTCCATTGCCAGGTCGTACCGCTCCGTAATCCAGGTGTTTTCCTCATTCCATAATTCCTGATATTTCATACTTCTCTCCTTCTTCCTGTCAGCCAAGCAGCCCTATAATTACCAGAAAAATCCAAAACAGGGCCAGAAAACCGCTGATACCAAGACTAATCTTAGCCAGTACATAATTCTTTTCTTTTTCCATAAACGAGATCAGGCCGTAGCCGATTCCTACACCGGAAGCCACCAGACTGGAAACGCCCCAGGCTGCCATGTTAAGGCCGCCGTTTCCCTGCATATTTACACTGAGCCACAGGCTCACAATACAGCATACAAGGGCTGCGGCGGTTGCTCCCAGACTGATAAAACTTCTTCCGGCAAAAGGCTTTTTTATATAGGATATTTTACGATTTCCCTTTTGCATTCCGTTTTCTCCTTATGCGTATCCGCTGGACAATCCGGTTAATGATATAACCAAATGCACCGCCCAGGGTATTTAAAAACAGATCGTCTACATCGAAGCTTCCCACCTTGCAGACCAACTGCACCGTCTCCACGGAAAGGCTTAAGGCAAAGCACAGCAGGATGGCATTATACCACTTTCTTCCTCTCCGGCTGACAATGGGAAGAAAAAAGCCGCAGGGCATGAAAGCCACCACATTTCCCACCACATTCAGCAGAAAGGCCTTCATTCCCACCTGTTCCCGATAGGTGTAAAACCGTTTGATTTCCTTAAACAGTTCCAGATTATAGGCGTAGTCCCGCTTCTCCAGGGATCGGCCAAAAGACTCCGCAAAAAACAGGAAATAAACCAGCAGGCCCAGATAGGCAATAAACAACACCCATCCCAGCTTCTGGTTCCTGGTCGTATTCTTAATCATAATATTCCTCAGCGTTCTATTCTCTATTCAAAAGGGCTGCATCGCCCACTGTTTTCCAATTCACATTCATTCCATGCGAAAACAGGGAGAAAACCACGCTTATAAGCAAGCTTAACACCTGTTCTTCTCCCTGTTTCCCGCCGTCCTAAACTTAAAACACAATATCCCTTTTCCGCCGCAACAGCACAGCGCCGCAAACGATGGAGCAGACTCCCACTGCCATTCCTGCTACTAAGATCACGATTCCAACTGCAATGCTGCATGCGCCGGTGCGCTGCATGGTCTTATAAACCTTTTCCATAGATTGGTCTCCTTATTTTGCTCCGTACTGCTCATAGTAAGCGTCAATGGATGCCTTTAAAGCATCGTCAATCACTACCTGACCGTTATAAGGACGGTTATGCAGATGCTCTACTACATCGGCCATGGAAACAATGGCGCTGGTAGGAAAGCCGTACAGCTCTTTCACTTCGTCTAAAGCCTTCTTCTCCCCGCCTTTTCCTACTTCCATCCGGTCCAGAGATACCATCAGGCCTACGATCGTCACATCTGCAGCCCCTTTTACCTTCGGTACGGTCTCCTCCATGGACTTTCCGGAAGTGGTCACATCCTCAATCATAATAACCCGGTCGCCGTCCTGCAGCTTACTTCCTAAGAAGCTGCCCTTATCTGCGCCATGGTCCTTCTCCTCTTTCCGGTCAGAACAGTAGCGGATTTCTTTGCCGTACAGCTCGCTGTAAGCAATGGCAGTTACAACGCTTAAGGGAATGCCCTTGTAGGCCGGCCCAAACAGTACATCAAAGTCGTCTCCGTAAACGCTATGAATAGCTTTTGCATAGTATTCGCCCAGTTTCTTTAACTGGGAACCAGTTACATAGCCGCCGGCGTTCATGAAGAACGGAGACTTTCTGCCGCTCTTTAAGGTAAAATCTCCAAATTTCAGCACCTGGCTGTCTACCATAAATTCTATAAATTCTTTCTTGTAATCTTCCATAATGGTCTCCTTTTCCGATTCCGCCTTATTTTACACAGCCAATCAGTTCCCTTATATCTGCCACGCCATGTTTTTTCATGTAATCTTCGATGCCCTGGGCAATCTCCACCGTAGCGTAAGGGTTGTAGAAATTGGCGGTGCCTACAGACACTGCCGTGGCGCCTGCCATAATAAACTCCAGCGCGTCCTCTGCTGTAGCAATACCGCCCATGCCGATGATGGGCAGGCTTACTGCGTTAGCCACCTGGTACACCATCCGCAGAGCCACCGGCTTTACTGCCGGGCCGGACATTCCGCCGGTTTTGTTTGCGATAGCAAAGGCCCGCTTGTTAATATCAATCTTCATGCCGGTTAAGGTGTTAATCAGAGACAGCACATCTGCGCCGCCTGCCTCTGCCGCCTTAGCCATAACTGTAATGTCTGTTACATTAGGGCTCAGCTTCATAATTACCGGCTGCTTTGCATAGCGTTTCACCTCTCTGGTGATGGCTTCCACTGCCTTGGGGTCCTGTCCAAAAGCAATGCCGCCCTCTTTTACATTGGGGCAGGAAATATTGATTTCCAGCAAATCCACCGGCTCGTCCCCCAGCCGTTCTACCACTTCGATGTAATCCTCCGTGGTTTTTCCGCAGACATTGACAATAATTTTCGTGTCATACTGCTTTAAGAAGGGAATATCCCGCTGCACAAACACATCAATGCCAGGATTCTGCAGACCGATGGCGTTTAACATGCCGCCGTACACCTCTGCAATCCGCGGAGTAGGATTTCCGGGCCAGGGCACATTTGCCACGCCCTTGGTTACTACTGCGCCTAAACGGTTTAAATCCACGAATTCACTGTATTCTGCGCCGCTTCCAAAGGTTCCGGAGGCGGTCATCACCGGATTTTTCAGCTCCACACCGGCCAGATTTACTTTGGTATTGATCACAGTTCCACCTCCTGAGCCAGGAATACCGGGCCGTCCTTGCAGACCCGCTTGTTGTGAACATGAGAATGCTCATCTACATCCTTAGACTGGCACACACAGGCCAGACATGCGCCGATGCCGCAGGCCATCTTCTCTTCAAGAGAGAGCCAGCACTCCATGCCCTTTTCCTCTGCGTAAGCCTTCAGCGCCCGAAGCATGGGGGTAGGGCCGCAGGCGTAAATTACATCTGCTTCCAGGCCCTGTTTCCGGATGGCGTCCAGCACATTTCCCTTTGTACCGGCGCTGCCGTCCTCTGTAGCCACATAAACAGACGCATACTGCTCCATCTCTTTGTCTAAAAACAGCACATCCCGGTAACCCAGCACTGCCGTCTTCTCACAATCCAACTGCTTTGCCAGCTCCAGCATAGGCGGGATACCGATACCGCCTCCAATTAAAAATGCCCGCTTGCCTGCTGCCCGCTCCAGGGGGAAGCCATTGCCTAAAGGCCCCATAATTTCAATGCTGTCTCCGGCCTCATAAGCGGAAAACTCTTTCGTTCCTGCGCCTACTACACGGTACACGATGCGCAGCCGTCCCTGCTCCTTATCTACTTCGCAAAGGCTGATGGGACGGGGAAGCACCTTACCGGCATCCTTTGTATAGACGGAAATAAACTGCCCCGGCACGGCTGCTGCTGCAATTTCATCCGCCTGAATCCACATACTGAAGATGTCCTCCGTCAGCGCCTGCTGGCCGGCCACCTTCGCTGTCATTTTTATTTTTCCCATGATATGCTATCCTCTATTTTTTATATACCCGGCGTGTCATCTTGCCCCGCTTTGCCGGGCAAGATGCATCGGATATTCATCCGATGTGGCAAACAGTCCAAACACACGCTTTTAAGCAAGCTTAACGCCTGTGTTTGCACCTGTTTCCCCGCCGTTCTGAATTATAACACGGAGTTAATATCTGCTGCCATGTCGATTACGGCCTGTCTGGACGCCTCAGCAAAATGCTCCGGACCAAACTTAGCGTACTTCTCCTGCTTGTAGGCAGCGATGATGCCACGGGAAGAATTTACGATTGCGCCCAGACCGTCCTCGTTGAAGCAGGGCTTTAAATCCTTCGCAGTGCCGCCCTGTGCACCGTAGCCCGGCACCAGGAAGTAGGTCTTCGGCATCAGCTTTCTAAGAATGGCACTCATCTCCGGATAGGTTGCGCCTACTACTGCGCCTACATTGCTGTATGCGCCGTCCATGCAGTCTGCTCCCCACTCTACTACTTTATCAGCCACCAGCTCATACACCGGTCTGCCATTTACCAGCTGATCCTGGAACTCGCCGCTGGAGGGATTAGAGGTCTTTACCAGAACAAACAGGCCCTTGTCCTCTGTCTTGCACACATCCACAAACGGCTTCACACCGTCGGTCCCCAGGTAGGGATTTACCGTCAAAAACTCAGTATTGAAGGCGCTGCAAGCTGTATTGCCCACTTTTACCTTGCCCAGATGTGCGGTAGCGTAAGCTGCGGAAGTAGAACCAATGTCTCCCCGCTTGGCGTCTCCAATTACATACAGGCCTTTCTCCTGACAGTAACGAACCGTCTTTTCATATATCTTCAGGCCTTCAATACCAAACTGCTCATACATGGCAATCTGCGGTTTTACAGAAGGAATCAGGTCATAGGTGGCGTCCACGATCTCCTTGTTGAAATTCCAGATAGCGTCAGCCGCCCCTTCCAGGGTCTCCCCAAACTCTCCCAGAGATTTTTTCAAAATGTGCTCCGGAATGTAGTTTAACATCGGATCCAGGCCTACGCAAATCGGCGCTTTTGTCTTCTGAATCTTCTCAATCAGCTTTTGAATCATGACATCCTCCTCGTGTATGGATAAAATTTCTCTGCGCCCTGCCCGGTTTCAGGCCGCAGGAACGCATCTTAGCTAATATTTTATCATATCATGGAAAGGCTTTCAAGTAGGTTATTCCCCAAATCCCGTCTCCCCTCTCATCCCAACACTCACCGCTCTGCCTCTCATCCATTCATACTGGACAGCTCTCCCTTCATACACTTCCATAACTACATCTTTCAGGACTTCTCAATGACCCAGAATAACCAAAAACAGATTTTCCCTGCCCCTACGGTCAGAATGGCTCAGACCGCTCCTGCGGATCTGACGGACCGGGGCTATCTGCAGGTAAATGTGGTGAATATCGAAAACAATTTTCCCATCAGCAATGCCCGCATTTCCATTACTCACACAGGCGGAAACCAGACTCCGGTGGAGGAAGTATCCACCAACCAGTCTGGCCAGACAGAGCAGGTATCCCTGGCTGCGCCGCCTGTAGCTCTCAGCTTAGAGCCTCAGAATCTGCGGCCTTATTCAGAATACAACCTGACCGTAACTGCGCCTGGCTTTAAGCCAGCCACCATCGAAGGGACGGAAATTCTGGCATCCTCCACCGCCATCCAGCCGGTGCGCTTAGATCCGGAGGCGGATCCTGAACCAGTGGAAAATCCCATTCAAATCCCGGATCATACTCTCTACGCTGAGTATCCGCCTAAAATTGCAGAGCCGGAAATCCAGCCGGTCAATGAAAGCGGGGAGATTGTCTTAAGCCGGGTGGTGGTTCCCCAGACCGTGGTTGTCCACGATGGCGTGCCCTCCGATGCATCGGCCCCCAACTACTACGTGCCCTACCGGGACTACATCAAAAATGTGGCGTCCAGCGAAATCTACGCCACCTGGCCCCAGGCCAGCATTACGGCCAATGTGCTGGCTATCATGAGTTTTACCCTGAACCGGGTCTATACGGAGCACTACCGGAACCGGGGATATGATTTTACCATCACATCTTCCACTGCCTTCGATCACAAGTGGATCTACGGACGGAATATTTATGAAAGCATTTCCGTAATTGTGGATGAAATTTTTGACAACTATCTATCCCGCCCCGGAGTACGCCAGCCGATTCTGACCCAATACTGCGACGGCCGCATGACCCAGTGTCTGGACCGGGGCTGGATGACCCAGTGGGGTTCCTGTAATCTGGGAGAGCGGGGGTACAGTCCCATTGATATTCTCCGGCACTTCTACGGAGACAATATGTATATCAACACAGCAGAGGAAATTGCGGGAATTCCCTCCTCCTGGCCCGGCTATGACTTAACCATCGGTTCCTCCGGCCAGAAAGTGCAGCAGGTGCAGGAACAGTTGGACACCATCGCCACCGTTTACACCGCCATCCCACGCATTCAGCCAGACGGCGTTTTCGGTCCGGCCACTGCAGCCGCAGTCCGGGAATTCCAGTCCATCTTCGGCCTTCCTCAGACCGGAGCCATCGATTTTCCCACCTGGTACAAAATCTCCCATATTTACGTGGCTGTGTCAGGAATTGGGGAATTAGTCTGATTCACCTATGTCAGGGGCTAGAAAACCCGGCTGGTAAATTGTAATAATTCCTGTCTGGAATTTTAAGAGAAAAGAAATACCATTTTCGCCGATTTTTGGTATGATGAAGACAGAATAACCGGGAATCTTTTCCAGGTTATAAGTCAGAAATATCTAAGGAGGACAGATTTATGAAGAAAATGAATTATTCCCGCACCGGCATCGCCGCCGCACTGCTTGGCGCCGCTGTTTTAGCTTCCGGATGCTCTGTGGGAGCCCAGGCACCGGTCTCCATGCCGGGAACCATTCAGGTAGAAAATGTAGAAAATTCCAATGTAATTACGGTTACTGGCAGCGAAGCAGTAAAGGTGGTTCCGGATATGGCAGAAATCACCTGTTCCGTTTACTCCAGAGGCGATTCTGCCGCTGCCTGCCAGGAAACCAACGCTAAGGATTTAGAGGCTGCACTGGCTGTTTTAAAGGAGCTTGGTATCGCAGAAACCTCCATCCAGACTTCTTCCTATGGGATGCAGCCTATCCGCAACTGGAATTCTGACACCCAGGAAATTACCGGCTACGAAATGACTACCACCCTGACGGTATCCGATATACCCCTGGACCAGGCTGGAACCGTCATGTCCAAAACCATCGCTTCCGGTGTCAACTCCATTGACAATGTAAGCTATTTCTCCAGCACTTACGACGCCAGCTACCAGGAAGCCTTAAAGGGCGCTGTGGCTATGGCCCAGGCTAAGGCAGAGGCCATTGCCGCCGCCAGCCAAAAAACCATCTCTACCGTAATCCATGTAGAGGAACAGGGCTACAATCCCTCTGCCCGCTACACAAACGCCAACCTGCGTGCTCCCAAGATGGCCGGCGCCGCTTCCAAAGAAATGATGGCTGACATGGCTGTCATGCCCGGAGAAATCAGCGTGGAGGCGTCTGTAACTGCGGATTTTGCAATTTCAGAATAAAAGCATCTGATAATGCAGCATTGGGGCGGCTAAGACACTTTCCTGTGTCTCGCCGCCCCTGTTTTTCATCCTACTCCAAAATCCGTAATCTCGTACAGCACTTCCACTTCCGGGTCATGGAGCAGCCACTGATACTCCTTCATAAACCACCTCACCAGCGCCTCATCCCGCCGGATTCTGGTAGTGTTATTATTGTAAACATTCACCGTCCCCAGTTTAAAATACCGCTTCAGATACTCAATATCCCTGGCAATCATCTCCTGGGTCTGACCTTCAATTCCCACCATCAGACAGGGCGAATCAAAATACTCCGCCACCTCCTGAGGCGTCTCAAAATCGGCATGCTTGTTCAGCACCCCCTCTCGGAAATTCCGGTCAAATGTCTCCACTCCAATCTTAAACACAATCGGCGCCGGCATCCGCTTGCGCATCTCTTCCAGTTTTCTCCGGTACATCCAGTGAGCCTCAAAAAACAGCTTCTTAATCTGCTTCTCCCGGATAAGACCTTCAATATCCTGCAAAGTTTCCTCCGGCAATTCAAAACAACTTCCGGAATTGATGACTTCCAGCACCCCAAACTCCCCGGTCACCCGGTTAAGCACCTGCCGGTTCAGAAATACCATGGAAACCTCATCCCGGCTGTTGTCATCAATATAATCGCAGAAAGCACATTTTCCCCAGGCACAGGGAAATCCTCGCAGCAGACAGATTTCCCGCCTGTTTTTTTCTGTTATCCGGCTATATCGTTCTTCCGGCACGCCCATGATCCCATCCTCCTTTCAACCGACTGCGCAGCTCCGACGGCATCGCATGCACCACGCAGATTGCCATAAATAGTCCGATGCCTCTGTCAATCCACTCTGTTACAATCTGCACCAGCAGAGTGCTGAAAAACAGGCCGGCGGGCGTCCGCCCCAGAATCTGCACTAAAACTGCAGAGCCGGAGGAGGTGACACCTCCAAACAGGCCGTAGCAGATAAAAGCGCTTAACACAGCGCTGGGCAAAGTTACAAACCCGGCCTGCCACAAAAGGCGGCTTTTGGTGACTGTATGATGCTTAAACAGCAGTCCGGCCATAAATCCCACCAGCATACCCGCCGGAGCAAAATACAGGGAATAGATGTCTACGGTCATCCCCAAGACGATGCCGCTGAGCAGACTAGGAATAAGCCCGAACCAGGGCCCCATCAGGGCGCCTGTCAAAATAGAGCCTATGCTGTCCAAAAGAATGGGAAGCCGCAGCATCAGGGCAATCTGAGCCCCTGCCGCATTTAAGCAGACTGCCATGGCAATCAGACAAATTTGAAATGAAGTCATTTTCTGACGCATAATATGTCCTTTCCAAGATATATAATGTCTTCGGTATAACTAAAACAAGTTCGTTCCGGCACAGCAGCTCCTGTAAAATAAAAAATGCTGTTTTGCCGCTCTCTGAACCATTCCAGACCGTAGCAAAACAGCACTCTGCATTCATCAGTGTGTTTCACAGCCTAGTTTTTTATCCTGGGAGGTTCGCGAACCAGTCGGCCTGAAAGGCCGTTTCTATCATATGATTGTATATTCTGTTTTCCAGATAAACTGGTCAACTCATATAATATAGCATAGATAGGGATACTATGCAATTCAATTTTTAGCAGAAATCTCCGGTTCTAAATCCTCATAATATTTACATTTTGTTAAAAAAATATCTATTGATTTTATTTTCCAAATATGTATAATTAGAGTAGGGAAAATTGTTTCCCAGCTAATATTTACTATATTTTAAAGGAAAGAGGTTAATGTAATATGGCGAAGATTGATTTAACCAAGTACGGTATCACCGGAACCACAGAAATCGTGTATAATCCTTCTTATGAGCTGCTGTTTGAGGAAGAAACCAAGCCGGAGCTGGAAGGCTACGAAAAAGGCCAGGTAAGTGAGCTCGACGCCGTGAACGTTATGACCGGTATCTACACCGGGCGTTCCCCCAAAGACAAATTCATCGTTATGGACGAGAATTCCAAAGACACTGTATGGTGGACCTCTGACGAATACAAGAATGACAACCATCCGGCATCTCAGGAAGCTTGGAACGCTTGTAAGGAAATCGCTTTAAAAGAGCTGTCCAACAAGAGACTGTTTGTAGTAGACGCATTCTGCGGCGCCAACCATGACACCCGCATGGCTATCCGTTTCATCGTTGAGGTTGCATGGCAGGCACATTTCGTTAAGAACATGTTTATCCAGCCCACTGAGGAAGAACTGGAAAACTTCGAGCCGGATTTCATCGTTTACAATGCATCCAAGGCTAAGGTTGAGAACTACAAAGAGCTGGGCTTAAACTCTGAGACTGCAGCTATGTTCAACATCACCAGCCGCGAGCAGGTTATCTTAAACACCTGGTACGGCGGTGAGATGAAGAAGGGTATGTTCTCCATGATGAACTACTACCTGCCGCTTAAGGGCATCGCTTCTATGCACTGCTCTGCCAACACTGATATGAACGGTGAGAACACCGCTATCTTCTTCGGTCTGTCCGGTACCGGCAAGACCACCCTGTCTACTGACCCGAAGCGTCTTCTGATTGGTGATGACGAGCACGGCTGGGATGACAACGGCGTATTCAACTTTGAGGGCGGCTGCTACGCAAAGGTTATCAACCTGGACAAGGAGTCTGAGCCGGATATTTACAACGCTATCAGACGCAATGCCCTGTTAGAGAATGTTACCCTGGATAAAGACGGCAAGATTGATTTCGCTGATGACAGCGTTACCGAGAACACCCGCGTATCCTACCCGATCAACCACATCGAAAACATTGTACGGCCCGTATCTTCTGCACCGGCAGCTAAGAATGTAATCTTCCTGTCTGCAGACGCATTCGGCGTACTTCCGCCAGTATCCGTTCTGACTCCGGAGCAGACCCAGTACTACTTCCTGTCCGGTTTCACCGCTAAATTAGCAGGTACTGAGCGCGGCATCACCGAGCCGACCCCCACCTTCTCCGCTTGCTTCGGTCAGGCATTCTTAGAGCTGCATCCGACCAAGTACGCAGAAGAGCTGGTTAAGAAAATGGAAGTAAGCGGCGCTAAGGCTTATCTGGTAAACACCGGATGGAACGGCACCGGCAAGAGAATCTCCATCAAAGATACCCGCGGCATCATTGACGCTATCTTAAACGGCGATATTTTAAACGCTCCGACCAAGAAGATTCCTTACTTCGATTTCGAAGTTCCCACCGAGCTTCCTGGTGTAGACACCAACATCTTAGACCCCCGCAATACTTACGCAGACGCTGCTGAGTGGGATGCAAAGGCCAAAGATCTGGCTCAGAGATTCATGAAGAACTTTGCCAAGTACGAAGGCAACGAGGCTGGTAAAGCTCTGGTTTCTGCAGGTCCCCAGTTATAATTTCATACAACAGAGCATGTTGTCAGTTCGACCATGTAATAAAAGAGCCGCTGTTTTTTACAGCGGTTCTTTTTCTGTGTTATTATCCTGTTACATGTGATTTTGCTGCAGATTATCCTGCTATATGCTGTCCCAGTCCATCTCTGCAATATTCTCCCGCTCTGCCCGCTCTCTGGCCAGTCTGGCAGTCTCCTGAATGGCGGCGCTGTGGCCGGTCAATGCAGCAAAGGGAACAAATTGAGCTGCCCTGTCTAACCGGGACATAGGCAGATGGCGTTCTGACACATGATGAGGCAAATCCAGCATATCTTCATAATTTTTCCGGAGTTTTAAGTTTTCTGATTTCTGTTTCATGCCTTATGGCCTCCTATCTGCCGGTTCCGCTCCATGGCTGTAGCTCCGTCCATGAGATTTGTACCTTTCAATACTGCGTTTTTTCCAAACTTCTTCTTAATATCCAGCATAGCTTCCTGTAGTTTTCTTTCCCGCTGCAAGTCGGCGTTTTCCCGTCTCTGCTGTTCTTCCAGCGCTTTATAGTCTGTAAAAAGGTTCATCTGGGCAAAAGCCGGTTCCTGTTGTCTGGTTTGGGGCGGTTCCACCTTTTCTGCCGCCAGGGAAAGGCGGCGGACTAAAAGAGCCGGATTTACAATCTGGTCATACAATGCCATAACACAGTCTGTAATCAATCTGGACGATGCTGTTTTTTGCTTTAAATTCACTGTGCCATGGGCGTGTTTGGGAATTCTGCGGCCATAAGAATCTGTTACAGTCTCACCATGATAGGCTTGCGCCCGCTCTGGATCTGTCAGATTCTCTATATCATATCCAACTGTCAGCACCAACTGATCTGTAACCAGATTCTGATCCACCAGCTCCAATGCCACCCCATCTGCCATCTCTCCCACTACCATTCTGGCTTTTTTTGCCTCATAAGGACAGGTAAGTACCTGGCCGGACACCATGCTCTTTCGCTCTGGCCGATACTGCTTAATGTCCCCCATGGTACAGGGCTCCCACCCCCAGGCATGGTCTATCAAAAGCTCTGCATTTACTCCAAATAGGCGGTAAAGCAGGTCTTCATTATAGTAATCTCCTGGTTTTCCAATAGAACAGCGGGCAATGTCTCCCATGGTATACAGGCCGTGGGCTTCCAATTTTCCGGCATAGCCCCGCCCCACCCGCCAGAAATCTGTCAGCGGCTGGTGACTCCACAAAAGGCGCCGGTATTCCCGCTCATTTAACTGGGCAATCCGCACTCCGTTTGCATCCGGCGGAATGTGCTTTGATACAATATCCATGGCCACCTTACACAGGTACAGATTGGTTCCGATACCGGCAGTGGAGGTGATACCGGTAGCGCAGTATACATCCTGCATAATCCGGGCAGCCAACTGTCTTGGTGTCAGGCCATAGGTGTCCAGATAACCGGTTACATCCATAAATACTTCATCTATGGAATATACATGTATATCTTCTGGAGCCACATATTTTAAGTAAATGTCGTAAATTTTTGTACTTTCCTCAATATAAAGAGCCATTCTGGGCGGTGCTGTGATGTAGGCGGCTTCCAGATTGGGATTCTTTTTCAGTTCTTCATCATCCCAGGAACTGCCGGTAAAGCAATGGCCCGGAGCCGTCTGAAGACGCTGGGCATTTTCTTCCTGCACTTTTTGAACCACCTCAAACAAGCGGGCCCGCCCGGAAATTCCGTATGCTTTCAGAGAAGGGGACACCGCAAGGCAGATGGTTTTCTCTGTTCTTTCTGCATCTGCCACTACCAGATTGGTCTTCATGGGATCCAGCCCTCGCACCCGGCATTCCACGGAGGCATAGAAGGATTTAAGGTCTATGGCAATGTAGGTTGGTTCTTTTTGCACCACGGCTTTTGCTTCCTTTCTCTATTAATAATCCCATTATAAGATAGAACATATGTTCTGTCAATGGGTTCTCTGTTTTTTTGATTGGAAGATTCTGTTATTGCCGTAAGAACCTGAATGGAATAATTTTGTCAAAAATGAATGGAAAAAGAACCGGGATTCCAGTATAATAATTGAGGTAAAGAAATGTGTACGGAGGATATTTACTATGAGAAAAGGCATGATAAATGTGTTTGCTTTTGGAATACTGATTCTGGGATGTGGAGCTGTAATTGGCGGATGCGGAAAGAAACATGAGAAGATTGCACTGGAAAGCACAGAGAAACATGTAGAGGCAACAATGGAAGCTTCCACGGAGGCTTCTTCTGAGGCGCCTGAGATTACAACAGCGCCGGAAACGACTGCTCCAGATGAAAGTTCCGATGCCAGCAACGGTGCCAGCGTCCAGGATGTAGTAAAACCTAATGCAGTCACCCACACTACGGCGTCTTACACCTCTGGCAAGGTTTCTGTCCAGTACCCGGTTATGGAGCATTTAGAGGAATCCCAGTCTGCAGTCAATGATCTGATACGGCTGAACGCCTTATCTGCAGTGAACGCTTATGTGACAAATCCGGAAACGGACGCTTTGGAGGTGAAATGCCGGGTTCTGGCAGCGGACAAAAGCCGGATTACGATCGTCTACACAGGAACAGCCATGGCCGCCGGCGCCGCTTATCCAGTCAATGTGCTTTACAGCAGCACCATCGATGTGCGGAATGTGTCTAATCTGGATCTGCCGAGTATGGCCGACCCCAGGACGCTGGCCGAGTATGTGATGTCAGCAGAGTGTGTTTACAGCGGGGAATTTGGAGATTGGGCGGCTGCAGGCGGCGAGGCCGTGGGGGCTGGCTCTGCCGGCGGAGAACTGGCTGAGGCACTTGCCCAGATTCATTCTGATCGGGGCGCAGACTGGTATACAACACTGTTTAGTGCCGCAGACTTCCCTGCAGCGGCAGATGCTTTCCCCTCCTGCTTCAGCTTTGAAAAGGACGGAGACATCTATTTTTCCATCCCGGTTCCCCACGCCCTGGGAGACTATGTTGTCGCTGTGTTTACCCCGGAAAATAAATAAGACTTCCTTGCTATTTAGACCGGAATCTGCTAAAATTCCAGTAGAACTGAAATCCTACTGAACTGATAAGAAAGGACAAACCCTTATGGAAAATGTTACCATTTTTAATCACCCACTGATTCAGCATAAAATCTCCCTTCTGCGGGACAAGCGGACCGGCACCAACGAATTCCGGGCTCTGGTAGAAGAAATTGCCACGCTGATGGGCTATGAAGCCCTGCGTGATCTTCCCCTGGAGGATGTAAAAATCGAGACTCCCCTGGAGACCTGCATGACTCCCATGATTGCCGGCAAAAAGCTGGCAGTGGTTCCTATCCTGCGGGCCGGGCTGGGCATGGTAAACGGCATCATGGCCCTTGTTCCCAGCGCCAAGATCGGCCACATCGGTCTTTATCGGGATGAAGTAACTCACGAACCTCACGAGTACTACTGCAAACTGCCCACCCCTATCGAGCAGCGTACCATCGTAGTAACTGACCCGATGCTGGCCACCGGCGGTTCTGCTGTGGCAGCCGTGGATTTCATCAAGCAGCACGGCGGCAAAAATATTAAATTCATGTCCATCATCGCCGCTCCGGAAGGCTTAGAGCGCCTTCACAATGCCCATCCTGATGTGCAGATCTATGTAGGTCACTTAGACCGGTGCCTGAACGAAAACGCCTACATCTGCCCCGGATTGGGAGATGCAGGAGACCGGATTTTTGGAACGAAATAAGATAAGAAGATGGGCGGCTATGCCGCCCATCCAAAAAGAAGTGTTTCTCTCCTCAAAGGGGTACTTTAACAAACCGCAGGCTTATTATTTTTTGTCCTGCTTATCCTTTAACAAAGAGATTGATATTCCCGCTAATCCAATCCCTAACATAATAAATGCTGTATTTGCTTCTAGTTCTCCGAGAATAGATAACACTGTTACTGCAATCCCCATTGCAATACCAATTCCTTTTAATACCGTATCAACAATTTCATCTGCTTTATTCCTGCTCATGTTTTCTTTTGTTTCTGTCTTTACCTGCATCAACTGGTCAACTGAGATCTCAAATATTTCAGCTAATTTAGGAATTGAATTTATATCAGGGAAAGACAGATCTCTTTCCCATTTAGAAACAGCTTTATCCGTCACGCCCATTTTCTCTGCAAGTTCTAACTGAGTCATTCCCTTATCTTTTCTTAATGATGAAATCATCATACCAAGCGTCCGTTTTTTCATCTGCCCGTTCCTCCCTGTATTTGATGATTGCATCCTAACACATCCTTTCAAATATACTCAACCGACCAGTAGTTTAGTTGCTTCGACCAATAGTTTACCACCAATTTCTCTATCATAAGCCGATGCTGATCTATTTCTGTATCGTATAAAAATGGGCAATCCTGCTTCAGGACTGCCCTTTCATTCTTATCACTCCAAAATCTGCCGTGCTTCGCACTCCCTGATTTTGTCGTATCCAAGTGCATGCGCCTTATGTGGGTGTCCGCAAGCACACACCACCGCAAGGCTTATTCTGTTCATCTTAATACAGCTTTGCTCCCGCCGGAATTCTCTCATCCACCATCAGCAGATTCAGGCCCTCGTGGCCGTCCTCCTCATGAACTGCGGAAATCAGCATTCCCTCAGAATCAATTCCCATCATCTTACGAGGCGGCAGATTTACGATTGCAATGCAGGTCTTGCCAACCAGTTCTTCCGGCTCGTAATACTCGTGGATACCGCTTAAGATCACACGATCCTTGCGCTCGCCGTCGTCCATGGTAAACTTTAAAAGTTTCTTGGACTTTGGAACTGCCTCGCAGGCCAAAATCTTTACTGCCCGGAAATCGGACTTAGCAAAGGTCTCAAAATCAACCATTTCCTCAAAAATCGGCTCAATCTTCACATTGGAGAAATCAATCTGAGGAGCTGCATTCGGAACTTCTGCCGCAGCAGAACCGGCTGCCTTCTCGCTCTCTGCCTTGGAAGCAGATTTCTTGGCGTCCAGAGATTTCATGGTGGGGAACAGCAGCACATCCCGGATGGCCGGGCTGTTGGTTAACAGCATAACCAGACGGTCGATGCCGTAGCCGATACCGCCGGTAGGCGGCATACCAATCTCCAGGGCGTTCATGAAATCCTCATCTGTGGTGTTGGCTTCCTCATCTCCTGCTGCCAGAGCCGCCTCCTGAGCCTTAAAGCGCTCTCTCTGGTCGATGGGGTCGTTTAACTCGGAGTAAGCGTTGCACATCTCCCGGCCGTAGATAAACAGCTCGAAACGCTCTACCTGCTCCGGCTTATCCGGCTTTCTCTTGGTCAGCGGAGATACCTCTACCGGATGATCCATAATAAAGGTAGGCTGAATCAAGTGTTCCTCTACAAACTCCTCGAAGAACAGGTTGATGATGTCGCCCCGCACATGGCGGTCCTCAAACGGAACATTCTTCTCCTTCGCCAGAGCCTTTGCCTCCTCTGTGGTGGCAATCTGGTCAAAATCGATGCCGGTGTATTTCTTGATTGCGTCAATCATGGTCAGACGCTCAAAGGGTTTGCCTAAGTCGATCTCTACATCTGCGTAAGGAATTAAAGTGGTGCCGCAAACCTCCTGGGCTACATGACGGAACATATTTTCCGTTAAATCCATCATGCCGTTGTAGTCGGTGTAAGCCTGGTACAGCTCCATCAGGGTAAACTCCGGGTTGTGGCGGGTATCCAAGCCCTCGTTTCGGAATACGCGGCCAATCTCGTAAACCCGCTCCATGCCGCCTACAATCAGGCGCTTTAAGTACAGCTCCAGAGAAATACGGAGCTTTACATCCTCATCAAGGGCATTGTAGTGGGTCTCAAAGGGTCTTGCAGCAGCGCCGCCGGCATTTGAAACCAGCATGGGGGTCTCTACCTCCAAAAAGCCCTGTCCGTCCAGGTAACGGCGGATGCAGCTGATAATTTTGGAACGCATGACGAAAGTCTTCTTCACATCCTCGTTCATGATCAGGTCTGTATACCGCTGGCGGTAACGCATATCTGTATTGGTAAGGCCGTGATACTTCTCCGGAAGTACCTGCAGGCTTTTGGAAAGCAGGGTCACTTCCTTGGCATGGATGGAAATCTCCCCCATCTTGGTAGTGAAAACGATGCCCTTCACGCCTACAATATCGCCAATATCCATGCGCTTAAAGTCTTTGTAGGCTTCCTCGCCCAAGTCATCTCTGGCTACATAGCACTGGATATTGCCTTTTAAATCCTGAACATTGCAGAAAGAGGCCTTTCCCATCACACGCTTGGACATCATTCGTCCGGCGATGGTCACTTCTTTGCCTTCCCACTGATCGTAGTTTTCTTTCACATCTGTGCTGTGAACAGATACATCGTATTTGGTAATCTGGAACGGGTCCTTGCCTGCTGCCTGCAGCTCTGCCAGCTTTTCCCGGCGAACCTTCAACAGCTGATTTAAATCCGGCTCCTGGGCCTGATTCTTCTGCTGGTCTGCCATCTTTTCATTACTCCTTCTGTATTTTATGATACTCTCTGAATCTCCAGCACCCTGTACTGGATAATACCGGCCTGGGTCTCCACATCTACCGTGTCGCCTGCCTTCTTGCCAAGCAGCGCCATGCCTACCGGAGACTCGTTGGAAATCTTGTTCTGCAGGCTGTTTGCCTCTGTAGAGCCTACGATGCTGAACTCCATCTCCTCATCGAAATCCACATCATAAACACGCACTCTGCAGCCAATGCTGATCTTCTCTAAATCTACCTCGTCTTCGTCTACTACCTCTGCGTTTTTCAGAAGCTTCTCCAGCTCCTCAATCCGCAGCTCGATGTCACGCTGCTCGTCTTTTGCAGCATCGTACTCTGCATTCTCAGATAAATCGCCCTGCTCTCTGGCCTCTTTAATTTTCTCAGCCACTTCCCGTCTGCGGTTTACCTTTAAATCCTGCAGCTCATCCTCGTATTTTTTTAAGCCTGCGTAGGTTAAAATGTGTTTCTTCTCCGCCATGATGCTTATTACCTTCCTTTTCTAATTATGATACCCGATGGTTCCCCCTGGTATCATTACATTCAAAATATTATAGCTTAAACCCTATAGGTTGTCAATAACTTCGCAGTTTATCCAGCTCTGTCTCCTGGGCGCAAACCTCTCTTTTTACTTCGGCAGCATATCATGCTCCCGCAGCATATCTTCCAGTTCTTCCAATGTCTCCAGTGTGTTGCACCGCCTCCGCAATGCAGAGGAGCCCCGCAGACCTGCCGTGTACCAGGCGATATGCTTTCGCATCTCCTTCATCCCCAGGTTTTCTCCTTTTCGCTCTGCCTGCATTCTGGCATGGCGCAAAATCATTTCGCCAATTTCCTGAGCTGTAGGCTCAGGAAGCAGCTCTCCGGTATCCAGGTAGTGGTTAATCCGCTTAAACAGCCAGGGATTACCCTGAGCGCCTCTGGCTACCATCAGACCATCGCAGCCGGTAGTATCCAGCATGGCCCTGGCATCCTGAGGGGTAAAAATATCTCCGTTTCCGATGACCGGAATCTTTACTGCCTCTTTTACCTGACGGATAATGTCCCAGTCTGCCTTTCCAGAATAAAACTGCTCTCTGGTACGGCCGTGAACCGCCACTGCTGCCGCACCGCAGCTTTCTGCAATCCGGGCGATTTCCACTGCATTGACGCTGTCATCGTCAAAACCTTTCCGAAACTTTAAGGTTACCGGCTTCTTTACCTTTTTCACCATAGCAGAGAGAAGCTCCTCCACCAGCTTCGGATTTTTCATAAGAGCCGAGCCCTCCCCATTGTTTACTACCTTAGGAACCGGGCAGCCCATATTAAAATCAATGATGTCAAAGGGGCCGTCCTCAATCTGGCAGGCCATGTCGCTGACTATCTCCGGGTCAGAGCCAAACAACTGCACCGACACAGGCCGTTCTCCAGGCGTTACCTCCAGCAGTTCCTTTGTATTCCGGTTTTTATAGAGAATGGCCTTGGCGCTTACCATCTCTGTGCACACCAGACCGCAGCCCTGCTCCTTGCAAAGCTGACGGAAAGGCAGGTCTGTCACCCCGGCCATAGGGGCCAGTACCAGATTATTCTCCAGTTCCACCGTTCCTATCCGCAGCTTCATACTTCTTCATTCCTTTTTTCCATTACTACATGAAGTCCCTCTCCTGCTTTTCCCAGAAAAAACACCTGATAGTAGGTTTCCAGGGATTCCAGAAGCTGCTGACCTTCCCGGATAAACTGCTTCATTTTCAAATCTGCACCAATCTCATCATAAAATCCGTCGTACTCTGCAGTTCTGTGGAGGAACTCCAGCTTGCCCTCAGGCGTAAACTCCATAGTCAAAATTCCGCCGATTTCCTCCGTAAACCAAACGCTCATGATACGCAGTTGGTCCTGGATGTCCTGGGGAAGGTTCTGAAACTTTTCGTTAAAATAGTAGCTTTTTTCGTAGCCGTTAGAACCGCATAAAACCACATTACCGGCACAGTCTGCCTGATTTAAGTTCTCCTTCGCTTCTGCCACAATACTCCTCCTTCCTGATTCACAGCAGCCCTCCCGCCGCTATGACGCAGAAATGCCCGGCGGGTTTCCACCGGGACATCATTTGCATGTTCTTAGTTTGCCAGGCACTTTGCAATCTCGTACTGGTCTTCCGGAATGTCCTTCTTCATCTGCAAAGCTTCCTGAATATCGTAGTCTACATACTCGCCGTTCTTGTAAGCGATTACCCGGTTGCTGGCTCCCTGGCATAAAAGCTCTACAGCCTTTGCGCCCATGATGGAAGCGTACACACGGTCCTTGCAGGTGGGGGTGCCGCCCCGCTGCATGTGACCCAGAATGGTAGCCCGGGTCTCAATGCCGGTAGCTGCCTCAATCCGTCTTGCCATGGAAGTGGAGTGGCCGATGCCCTCTGCATTGATGATGATGTTATGTTTCTTACCGCTCTTGCGGTTTGCAATAATCTTGTTAATCAGCTCCTGCTCGCTGCCGTCATACCGCTCCGGCAGCAGGATGTCCTCTGCACCGTTGGCGATGCCGCACCACAGGGCGATGTATCCGGCCCGGCGTCCCATAACCTCGATGATACTGCACCGCTCATGGGAGGTTGAGGTATCCCGCACCCGGTCAATGGCCTCCATAGCCGTGTTGACGGCCGTATCAAAACCAATGGTATAGTCTGTACATGCAATATCCAGGTCAATGGTTCCCGGAACACCGATGGTGTTGATGCCTAAGGCAGCCAGCTTTCCTGCTCCCCTAAAGGAACCGTCTCCGCCGATTACCACAATGCCGTCGATGCCGTGCTTGCGGCAGATTTCAGCGCCCTGGGCCTGTACATCCGGCTGGGTAAATTCCAGGCAGCGGGCCGTATAAAGAATGGTGCCGCCCCGGTAGATAATATTGGAAACGCTGGTACTGTACATGTCAATGATTTCTTCCTGAAGAAGCCCTGCATAACCGCGCATGATGCCCTTCACATTCAATCCTTTATTAATAGCTGTGCGCACCACCGCACGAATTGCAGCATTCATTCCCGGTGCATCACCGCCGCTTGTCAGAACACCAATCGTTTTTACTTGTTTTGCCATGACTGTCTCCTCCTGCTATCCTCTCCGGTTTCCCGGATTCTGGCTTTCCCGGTCTGCCCCTCCGGCAGAACCTTCCTCTTCTGCTGTGTATTTCTAATCATACAATCAAAGAGTATTCTAAATCATTTTCCTTATCTTTTCAATCCTTTTTCCACAAGTTTGACATTTTTTTCACCAAATTCCCGGATTAAAGTCTCTAAAACCTGCTTATCAGCCCGGATTTTCCAGTTTGCAGGCAGAATTTTCCTGGCACGCTCCTTCTCCAAATAGAGAATCACCGTGTCGCTGCCCTCCGACTGCTTTAACAGTTCCAGAATCCGGGGGCTCTTTTCATCATACTCCTCTTTGTCGGAAAACTTAATCCAAAGCTCTCTGGGCACGGCGTCAAAAGGAATGACCTTCTCTAAAATCAGCTTTCCTACCGGCTCATCCCCAATAGAAGCCCGCCCCTGGATAAATACCTTGTCGTCCTCGTTAAGCTGGGCCTTTTTGCTTTCATAATCCCGTGGGAATACTAAAACCTCTACAGAGCCAACCATGTCCTCCACTGTTACAAAAGCCATCATCTTTCCGGTTTTGGTAGTCTTTAGCACCTTTCCGGAAATCATGCCGCCGATGGTTACCCTGGCGTTGTCTGTTACCACCGCCTGATTTGTCTCCTCGTCCACAATAAAATCCGTGGTTTTGGCAGTAATGCTGTTTTTCCAGGTTTCCATGTACTCGTCCATAGGATGGCCGCTGATATAGATACCCAGAATTTCCTTCTCGTAAGCCAAAAGCTCTGCCTTGGGAAATTCCTCTACATTGGGCATGGTAATGGAAAACTGCTGTTTTTCTTCTTCTCCCCCAAAATCAAACAGGCTCATCTGACCGGCCAGAGAGGTTTTCTTTTCCTTATTTTTCTGGTCCAACAGCTCTGGAGCAATCATAGCCTTCTGCCGCCGGTTTCCGTCCATGGAATCCAGAGCGCCGGACTTGATAAAGTTCTCCAGAATCCGCTTATTGATTTCCTTGTTAGTCATCCGCTCCACAAAATCTTCCATAGAAGTGAATTTCCCATGGGCTTTCCGTTCTTCAATAATCGAATCCACCACATTACGGCCTACGCTCTTGATCGCAGACAAGCCGTAGCGGATGGCGTCGCCGGACACAGAAAATCCGCTTTGCCCCTCGTTGATGTCCGGAGGCAGAATCTGAATGCCCATCTGACGGCAGGTTAAAATATACTCTGACACCTTGGTAATGTTGTCCATAACCGATGTCATCAGGGCCGCCATAAACTCCCTGGGATAGTAGTATTTCAGCCAGGCAGTCTGATAAGCCACCACTGCGTAGCAGGCTGCGTGGGACTTGTTGAAGGCATACTTTGCAAAGTCAATCATCTCATCGTAAATGTGGTTGGCTAACTGCTGGCTGATTCCGTTTGCCACACATCCGGCCACTCCTTCCTCAGGATTTCCATAGACAAAGTTCTGCCGCTCCTTCTCCATGACAGACGCTTTTTTCTTGGACATGGCCCGGCGCACCAGGTCGCTTCGGCCCATGGTATAGCCTGCCAGCTCCCGCACGATCTGCATCACCTGTTCCTGGTAGACGATACAGCCGTAGGTAGGGCCTAAAATAGACTCCAGTTGAGGACACTCATAGGTAATGGAATCCTTGTCGTTCTTTCCTTTCAAATACCGGGGGATAAAGTCCATGGGACCCGGACGGTACAGAGAAATGCCTGCAATGACATCCTCTAAATTCTCAGGCTTTAACTCCTTCATAAAGCTTTTCATACCTGAACTTTCCAACTGGAAAATGCCGTCGCACTTGCCGGTTCCGATGGAGGCTAAAACTTCTTTGTCATTGTAGTCAATCTTTTCCATATCCAGATGGACGCCGCAGTTCTGCTCCACCTGCTGGGCTGCATTCTGAATGACCGTCAGGGTCCGAAGACCCAGGAAATCCATTTTTAAAAGTCCCAGTTCCTCTAAGGTTGTCATGGTAAACTGGGTGGTGATGGTGCCGTCTGCCGCTCGGGATAAGGGCACAAACTCGTCCATGGCCCGCTGGCCGATCACTACGCCTGCGGCGTGCATGGAGGTATGGCGGGGAAGGCCCTCCAGCCGTTTGGACATATCAATCAGATACTTGACTTCATCGTCCTGCTGATAGGCCTCTCGAAGCTCTGGGCTCTGTTTTAAGGCCTTTTCCAGGGTCATCCCCAAGTCTCCCGGTATCATCTTGGCAATGGCGTCACAGCGGGCGTAGGGCATGTCTAACACCCTTCCTACATCCCGCACCACACCCTTGGCCGCCAGAGTACCAAAGGTAACGATCTGCACCACCTGGTCCTTGCCGTATTTCTTTACTACATAGTCGATAACCTCCTGCCGCCGTTCAAAGCAGAAGTCAATATCAATATCCGGCATGGACACCCGCTCCGGGTTTAAGAACCGCTCAAACAGCAGGTCGTAGCGGATAGGGTCAATATTGGTGATTTCCAGACAATAGGCCACAATGCTGCCTGCTGCCGAGCCTCGTCCCGGCCCTACCATAATATTGTGGGACTTAGCGTAGTGGATGAAATCCCACACAATCAGAAAGTAATCCACATACCCCATATTATGGATGACGCTCAGCTCATATTCCAGCCGTTTCTGCAGAGTTCCATCGTCCTCCGGATAACGGCGGACCATGCCGTCCTGGCACAGCTTGTTTAAGTAGCTCCAGGAATCGTAGCCTTCCGGTACATCGTACCTGGGAAGTTTTATCACGCCGAACTCAATTTCCACATTACACCGCTCTGCAATTTTGTGGGTGTTGTCAATGGCTTCCTGGGCATAGGGAAACAGGGCGCGCATCTCCTCCTCGGATTTGCAGTAATACTGGCCCCCCTCGTAGCGCATCCGGTTTTCATCACTGACCTTTTTTCCGGTCTGGATGCAAAGCAGAATGTCGTGAGGGGTGGCGTCCTCTGCCAGGATATAGTGAACATCGTTGGTGGCCACTAAATCTATTTCCAGTTCCCGGCTCATTCTGAGAAGCGCCTGGTTTACAGTCCGCTGCATGGGAATGCCGTGGTCCTGCAGTTCTAAAAAGAAGTTGCCCTTGCCGAAAATAGCTTCATACCGCTTTGCAGACTTGCAGGCCTCCTCGTACATCCCCCGGCCTAAAAACCGCTGCACCTCTCCTGCCAGACAGGCAGACAGGGCAATGATGCCTTCGTGATAGGTTTCCAGCACCTCCATATCCACCCTGGGCTTATAGTAAAAACCGTCTACATAGCCCTTGGAGACAATTTTCATCAGATTCTGATAGCCGGTGTTGTTTTCTGCCAGCAGCACCAGATGGTAGTACCGGTCCTCGCCGCTTACGGTCTCCCGGTCAAACCGGGAACCGGGAGCCACATACACCTCACAGCCGATAATGGGTTTTACCCCTGCCTCTCTGGCCGCCCGGTAAAAATCTATGACGCCGTACATGGCGCCGTGATCTGTAATTGCCATGCTGTCCATGCCCAGCTCTTTTGCCCGGGCCGCCAGCTCTTTTATTTTACAGGAACCGTCCAGCAGACTGTACTCTGTATGGACATGCAGATGGGTAAATGCCACGGCTGTTCCTCCTTTAGTCTATGTAATGTCAGTAATTTTTTCTGTCTATACTGATTATAATTATACCTGTAAACAGCAAAAAAAGCCACCAGAAAATAAAGAAACAGGACTCCCAAAAACCAGTCTGCCGCCAGTTTTCAGAGAATCCTGTCATTTCACATGTTTCTATAAATAAACTATATCAGCCGCTTCATTTTGTGCCAACCAGATATTTCTCAATCTCATCCATGGCCGCTTCCTCATCGTCTCCTTCAGCAGACACAACCAGGGTTTCGCCGGCGCCCATCCCCAGAGTCATCATTCCCATAATGCTCTTGGCGTTTACACGGGCGTTTCCGCTTTCCACATAAATGCGGCTGTCATACTGGCTTGCAATCTGCACCAGCATGGCTACCGGTCTGACCTCAAGGCCGGATGTGAGTCCAATGGTAACATTTTTCTTTAACATAATCATCCTCCTCAAATACTAACGGCATATCCTATGCCTGTGGGCCAGGATAAGTCTCCCGAAGCCGCTCCGCTATGGCGCTTAACTTCCTGAGACGATGGTTCACCCCCGACTTGCCAACTGGAGGTTCCAATCCTTCCCCAAGCTCTTTCAGTGTTGCTTCCGGCTTTGACAGTCTTAATCCTGCAATTTCCTGAAGATTTTCCGGAAGAGTATCAAAACCAACCGTATCCCGGATAAAGGTAATATCCTCAATCTGCTTCACTGCTGCTGACACGGTTTTGTTGATGTTGGCAGTTTCGCAGTTGACCTGGCGGTTTACACTGCCCCGCATTTCCTTTAAAATCCGGATATTTTCCAGCTCCATCAAAGAAACCGGAGCCTCCATCACATTCAGGATGTCTACAATCTGGCTGCCTTCCTTGATGTAAACCACAAAATACTTTTTCCGCTTGACGATTTTGGCGTCCAGACCGAATGCCAGAATCAGTCCCTGCAGCTGAACAGCCTTGGCTTCAGATGCACAGGCGATTTCAAAATGGTAAAATCTTTCCGGGTCGCTTATGGAACCGGCTGCCAGAAATGCGCCGCGGATAAAGGCCCGCTTGCAGCAGTTCTGCATAATTACCACATTTTGAGCCAGGGACAGATTTTCCTCCACCTGGCCGTAACGGTCAATCAGCTTGGCCGCCTGCAGCACCCGGATGGAATCTTCATGACTGCAGACGCACACGGTATAGATGCGGCTGCGATGATTCTCTGCCCCCTGTCGTATGGAAACATCAGTACCTATATTAAAGGTTTTTTTCAATAATGTAAAGTATTTTCTTGCAACTGCTGCATTTTCCGTACTGATTTTTACCCGATACCGGTCGTTTTGGGAGATTTGCACCTTACCGCATAAGGTCAGGATGGCGGTCATCTCCGCAATCTGACAATGCCGGGCCGGGCTTAACTGCCGGGACAGTTCATCTTTTACCCTGGAGGAAAATGACATGGTTCACCTCTGGTTTCTGCGCCTCACTTTTTGCGCAATGCATCTTTTTCTATGTCTCTGTGCTCAATCTTTAAGCCGAACTCCTCGCGTCGGCTTAAATGCTGGTATAAGGCTCCTGCGATGGTTACGGACCGGTGTTTTCCTCCGGTGCATCCGATTCCCACCACCAGTTGGTTTTTTCCTTCCTCTACATATCTGGGAATCAGAAATTCCAGCATATCGTACAGCTTTTTCAAGAATTCATCGGCTGTGCCGCCCCGATGGACATAGGCCTGCACCTCCGGCTCCTGGCCGGTGTGGCTGCGAAGGGACTCCACATAATAGGGGTTTGGCAGGAACCGGACATCAAACACCAAATCAGCGTCTGTGGGAATTCCATATTTAAAGCCAAAGGACAGCACCGTAATAAACAGATTCTGATACTGCCGCTCCTTCACATAAATCTTTTCCAACTCCTGCTTAAGTTCCCTGGTAAGAAGCTGGCTGGTGTCCAGAATCACATGGGCTTCTTTTTTCAGGAATTCCAGCCGCTGCCGTTCCAGGGCAATGCCGCCGTCTACCCGGCCCTGTCCTGCCAGAGGGTGAGACCGTCTGGTTTCCTTATAGCGCTTGATCAGGATTTCATCGGAACAGTCTAAAAACAAAATCTCGTAGGAAAGTCCCTGTACCCTCCAGTCTTCCAGCACCGTCTTCATGCGGGGCAGCTCCTCGCCGCTGCGGATGTCAATTCCCAGGGCCACCTGCTCCCGCTTATCCGGCTGTCCAAGGAGCAGCTCTGCAAAGGGTTCTATCAGCGGAATGGGAAGATTATCTACACAGTAAAACCCCATATCCTCCAACATTTTCAGAGCCTGGGTCTTTCCTGCCCCTGACATTCCAGTTACGATTACCAGCTTCATCGGTCCTTCTCTCCTGCCTGTATTTCTTTTCCCCGGCTGTCTTAAAACTCTCCCAGCCGCTTTACTTCCATTTCCAGCGTCACGCCGAACTGCTCCTTCACCTTTTCCTGCACCTGACTGCACAGGGAAAGGATGTCTGCCGCAGTAGCGCCGCCTTTATTCACCACAAACCCGCAGTGCTTCTCCGACACCTGGGCGCCGCCTACGGTAAATCCCCGAAGTCCTGCGTCCTGAATCAGCTTTCCTGCAAAGTATCCTTCTGGCCGCTTAAAGGTGCTGCCTGCGCTGGGATACTCTAAAGGCTGCTTCTCCCGCCGCCGGGAAGCCAGGTCATTCATGGTTTTCCGGATTTCCTCCGGGTCTCCCGGCGTTAAGGAAAGCTTTGCTTCCAGCACCACATACTCTCTTTCAGGGATACAGCTGGTACGGTAGCCCAGGTTAAGCTCATGGGCAGGAATGGTTTTTACATGGCCATCCTTTGTCAGCACCGTTACCTCCTGAAGCACCTGCCGCAGCTCCCCGCCGTAAGCCCCTGCATTCATAACGCAGGCGCCGCCGATAGTGCCGGGGATTCCGGCTGCAAATTCCAGTCCTGTAAGAGCCCCTTCCAGCGCCCGCTTTGCCACAGTGGAAAGGAGGGCTCCTGCTCCTGCCTGTACAGAATTTCCTTCCACGGCAACCTGGCTCCAACTGCCGCCCATCATGTCAATGATAACGCCGCGAAAACCGCCGTCTCCCACCAGCAGATTACTGCCGTTTCCCAGAATATAGAAAGGAATCTGCTCCTTCCGGCACAGGGCTGTCACTGCCGCCAGCTCCCCGGCAGTAGCCGGACAGACAAACCAGTCTGCCGGACCTCCCACCCGGAAGGTGGTGTGGCTGCTCATAGGTTCCAAAAGCTTTAAGGTTCCCTCTTTTAAAATTTCCTGTAACTGCTTTGTAAATCCGTTCATGAAATTCCTCTTGATTTTTGATTTTCTCTCCTACAGAGAGGACGGAGCTCCCAGTCCCAGATTTGCCTGTACCCGGTTATAAAGCTCCTTGGCTGCATTGTAGCCCATCTTCTTCTGACGGTGGTTGACAGCCGCAGACTCTACGATGATAGCCAGATTCCGGCCCGGACGGATGGGAATGTTGTGGCACACCACCTTGTTTCCCAAAAACTCGGTGTACTGGTCTTCCAGCCCCAGTCGGTCATATTCCCTGTCCTTATCCCAGTCCTCTAACTTAATTACCATATCAATATTCTGGCTGTCCTTTACGCTTTCTACACCAAACAATGCCTTTACATCAATGATGCCGATACCCCGCAGTTCAATAAAGTGCTTGGTAATATCCGGAGCACGGCCTACCAGGGTTTCGTCGCTGACCTTGTGTATCTCCACTACATCATCCGTTACCAGACGATGGCCCCGCTTAATCAGCTCCAGAGCTGCCTCGCTTTTACCAATGCCGCTTTCTCCCATGATCAGCACACCTTCGCCGTAAACATCCACCAGCACGCCGTGAATGCTGATGCAGGGAGCCAGCTTTACCTTCAGCCAGCGGATAACCTCTGCCATCAGCTCAGAGGTGCTTTTTTCCGATACCAGACAGGGAACCTGATAGTGATAGCACAGATTCTGCATATCCTCATCCGGCATCTGTCCCCGGCTGTAAAGCACGCAGGGAATATCGCTGCAAAGCAGACGGTCATAGCGCTCCATCTTGGTTTCAGGATCCAGGGTTTTAATATACTCCTGTTCCACATAGCCGATAATCTGCACCCGCTCCCGGTCAAAGTGGTCAAAAAAGCCGGCCAACTGCAGCGCCGGGCGGTTCACATCCGGGTGAGCCAAAACCACCTTGTCTGTATCAATCTCCGGAAGAATGTTCTTTAAACTCATCTTCTTAATCAGTTCTGTAACCGTAACTCCGTACATACTTCCACTCCTTATCCTAAAGATGTATCTTCCACCATCCTACCATATCTGCAGAGAAATGTCATCTGGTGATTTTATCCCTGGTCCGTCATCATAGCGCCCATTTCCTCCACAATAACCGGGGCTGCCTGCTGCTCTCCATGGAAAAACTGGTACACGCTTTCTGCTGCCCGCCGGTTCATGCCCGGCACCTCTGCCAGTTCCTCCACCGTAGCCTCTTTTACTGCGTCCAGAGACTTCAAATGCCGCATCAGAGCCTTTCTCCGGGTGTCCCCAATGCCTGGAATATCGTCTAAAACAGACCGGACCTGGCTCTTACTCCGCAGGCTGCGGTGGTATTCAATGGCAAACCGATGGGCCTCGTCCTGAATCCGGGTAATCAGCTTAAAACCTTCTGAGTGGCGGTCAATAGGAATCTCCACATTGTTGTAGTAAAGGCCTCTGGTCCGGTGGTTGTCGTCCTTTACCATGCCGCAGACCGGAATGTTTAACTTCAGCTCCTCCAGCACCTCCAGGGCGATGTTGACCTGACCCCGACCGCCGTCCATCATCAAAAGGTCCGGGAACCGGGTAAAGCTTCCAAAGGAATCCTCGACCCCATTTGCCCGCAGCTTTTCCTGTTCCTCCAGACCATGTAAAAACCGGCGGGTCAGCACCTCCTTCATGGAAGCGTAGTCGTTGGGGCCGGTAACTGTCTTGATGCGGAATTTCCGGTAATCGCTGCGCCTGGGCCGTCCGTTTTCAAAGACTACCATAGAGCCTACAGATTCGTAGCCGGAAATATTGGAAATATCAAAGGCTTCCATCCGGCTTACACCGGCGATACCCAGCCACCCAGCCACCTGGTTCATGGCCCCGATGGTACGAAGCTCCTCCCGCTTGTTCCGCTCGTTGTCCTGAGCCAGCACCATGGCTGCATTTTTCTGAGCCAGCTCCACCAGCCGCTCCTTCTGGCCTTTTTTCGGCACCACAATACGGACCTTCTGACCCTTCCTGCTGCTAAGCCACCTGCCGATCACCTCCTGGTCCTCCAGCTCCTGCTGCACCCACAGCTCCTTTGGAAGAAAGGGAGTGCCTGCATAAAACTGCTTCACAAAGCTGGCTATAATCTGACCTTCATCTTCTGCCGTAGCAATGTTCACCCGGAAATGATCCCGGCCAATCAAACGGCCTTCCCGCACAAAGAACACCTGCACCACTGCCTCAGCTTCGTCTTTCGCCATGGCAATAATGTCCCGATCCTCCATACTGCTGCTGGTAATTTTCTGCTTCTGGGCCACCTTCTTTACGCTTTCCAGCAAATCCCGGTACTCAATGGCCTTCTCAAAATCCATGGCATCAGAAGCAGCCATCATCTTTTCCTCCAGGATTTTTAACAGGTTGTCGTAACGGCCTCCCAGAAATTCCAGCACCTGGGCGATATTTTCTCCGTACTGCTCTTTTGTGATATAGCCCTGGCAAGGGGCGTCACACTGCTTGATGTGATAGTTTAAGCAGGGCCTCTCTTTTCCGATGTCCTTAGGCAGACTGCGGCTGCAGGTACGGATTTTATAAAGCTTGTGGATTAAGTCGATGGTGTCCTTTACTGCTCCTGCGCTGGTATAAGGTCCGAAATACCGGCTTTTGTCCTTTTTCATGGTTCTGGAAAACAACACTCTGGGGAAAGCCTCCCCTACCGTCACCTTAATGTAGGGATAGGCCTTGTCATCCTTTAACATGGTGTTGTACCTAGGCTGATGCTCCTTGATCAAATTACACTCCAAAACCAGGGCTTCCAGCTCCGAATCTGTGACGATGTACTCGAACCGGGCAATCCGGGAAACCATCTGCTCGATTTTTGCAGTCTTGTTCCGGCTGCTCTGAAAATACTGGCGTACCCGGTTTTTCAGGCTGATGGCCTTTCCCACATAGATGATTTCGTCCTTTGCGTCATGCATGATGTAGACGCCGGGCTGGGACGGCAGTTTTTTCAGTTCTTCTTCTATGTTAAACAATGTTTGTCTCTCCTTGCTGCTGACGCGTTCCCTTACCGCAGACGGCTTCCGTCATATTTTTCCTGCATAGCCAAATACCTGCGTACAGCTCCCACCTGCTCCGCAGCCGTTCCTTTTTCCGGCTTCATGTCCAGCACCAGATACAGACTGTCCAGCTCCTGCTGGGTGATGGTTTCCTCCAAAGCCTTTAACCGCTCTATCCGCTCTCCCGGCGTTTCTGCCTCCAAAAAGGCCAGGAAGGCCGGGTTTGGCTCCGGTTCTCCCGGCTTGACTTCTGCAGCGCCTCCGTCTGATTTCCCGGAAAGCTCCACTCGTTCAAACCGGTAGGTCTGGCTGACATCCGGGTACTTATCCCGATCCACCAGGCTTACAAACATGTCATAAGGCCGTACATACACCTGAAAATCTCCGTACAGCGCCTGGTACACCACCATACGCTCCCCGGTTTCTGAGTGGGTTGCCACTGCCACAATCTGATACAGTTTATTCTTAAAATGCCGGTAACATTCACCGGGCCGGATAAGTCGTTCCATATGCAAGTATCCTCCCTGGGATTTTATAAAATATGATACCACATTTTCTGCTGTCTATTGTACTTGTGCTTCGGGAGAAGCTGCCGCCGGTTCAGCCTCCAAAACGGCTCCATCAGCCTGGCTCTCTCCGCTGCTCTCCTCAGTCGCTGCCGCAGTCTCTAAAGCATAGGTGGTCTCAGGCAAAGCTGCTCTGGATTCTGCAATCCGGGCTTTCTCAGCCTCTGCCGCTTCCGGCGTCAAAAGACCGTCCCAGGCGTATTTGCAGGACGCGTCCCATAAAAGCCATTCATCGTAGCCGGTGTCATAGGTGGCCTGGATCTGAGCCCGCACCTCCGGGCCTCCGTACTCAATGTGGTTAGCCAGCCAACTGGCAGTAAAATCCTGCAGCCAGGGCCGTACCGTTGCAATGTGGCTTCCATCCAGACCTGCAAAATAAAGCTCCTTGCGGGAATCATTTAAGGCTGCGCAGATGGTCTCATAAGGCTGCATATCCGGGTGTTCAATGCCGTAGTTTCCGTCTGCATAGTGAGACGGATAAATCATGGGGCTGATATAGTCCAGATGCTTTGCCATCTCCCCATAAATCTGGCCTACGGAATTGGCGTTTACATCACTGTTGATGATGGCGCCGAACACATCGGCAGACACAAACAGGCCTTCCTCTTTCAGTGCCTGATAAGCATACTCCATAAACTCCAGGATAATGTCTGTCCGGGATTTCCCTTCCGTATCTGCCTCATCAAAGGCTGCGTCCTGCATTCCTTTTTCCGTACAGAACCGCACATAGTCAAACTGAATCTCATCAAAACCCAAAGCTCCGGCCTGCTTTCCAATTTCCACCAGATAATCCCAGGCCTCCCGCTTATAAGGGTTCACCCAGGCGTTTCCGTCCCGGTCCTTGAACACGCTGCCGTCAGACAGCTTAATACACCAGTCAGGCCGCGTCT
The DNA here is from genome assembly GCA_951800645.1 of uncultured Eubacteriales bacterium. Lineage (GTDB taxonomy): Bacteria > Bacillota > Clostridia > Lachnospirales > Lachnospiraceae > Brotaphodocola. The sequence continues at coordinate 69,059 of CATOIK010000006.1, forward strand.
CTCCCAGCCAGGCATCACGGAAAGCCGGAATCCGGGCGATGGCATAAATGTCATGCTCCTTAAGCTTCTGCATCAGTCCCTGGATGTCGGAGATATACACCTTGGTAGAGCCAAGCTCATCAATCAAGGGGGAGTTCATCTCACAGACTACCCGGCCGAAATCATCCTTAATGTCAATCACCAGAGCATTGGCCTCCGTCCGGTCCAGCTCTGCAATCAGGTTGTCTACCATGCTGGCAGTTCCGGCTACATAGGCGGAAATGTAAATGCCTTTTACCTGCACCGGGGTCCGTTCCGGAGCAGCGCCTATTACCAGCTCCTCTTTTTGAAGCTCTGCCTCAGTTTCTTCCACTTCTGTTTCTTCTGTAGCCCGCTCTCCCCGCTCTACTACCACCGGTCCCGGAGAGGTAGGCACCTTTTCCGCCGCCCCTAAGGCTCCGCATCCGGTCAGCAGTCCGCAAAGAAGCAGCAGACTTAAGAACCATTCATATTTCTTTTTCATCTTGAATCCATCCTTTAATCATTGGTATTTTCCTGGTATAAATGACGCTTAATAGGATAATTATACCACAACTTCCCAAAATAATCAAAGTTTCCGGTTTCCTGCCCCCACTTTCCCATAAAAATACCTGCATTTTTAAGTTTGTTTTTAAAATCTAATTTTCCGGATGCAATTTAGAAGGGAGTATGATACAATAATCTGCATGGAAAGGGGTAAGCATACATGAAAATCGGTTTTGACAATCAAAAATATTTAAAGATGCAGTCCGAACACATCCGGCAGCGGATTGAACAGTTCGGAGACAAGTTGTACCTGGAATTCGGCGGCAAGCTGTTTGATGACTATCACGCCTCCCGCGTGCTTCCCGGTTTTGCTCCGGACAGCAAGCTGCAGATGCTTTTACATCTGGCAGACCAGGCGGAAATCGTCATCACCATCAATGCCTCCGACATTGAAAAAAACAAAATCCGCCACGACCTGGGCATCACCTACGATGTAGATGTGCTGCGTCTCATTCAGGAATTCCGGGACAAGGGCCTTTATGTGGGCAGCGTAGTTATCACCCGCTACACCGGTCAGGCCACCGCAGACTTATTCAAAAGCAAGCTGGAGAATCTGGGCATCAAGGTATACCGCCATTACCCGATTGAAGGCTACCCCAACAATATCAGCCACATCGTCAGTGATGAAGGCTACGGCAAAAACGACTACATTGAAACTACCAAGCCGTTAGTTATTATCACAGCTCCCGGACCGGGAAGCGGCAAGATGGCTACCTGCCTGTCTCAGCTTTACCACGAAAACAAGCGGGGCATTAAGGCGGGCTACGCCAAATTTGAAACCTTCCCCATCTGGAACATTCCGTTAAAGCATCCGGTGAACTTAGCCTACGAGGCTGCCACCGCAGACTTAAACGATGTAAACATGATTGATCCCTTCCACCTGGAAGCCTACGGCGTCACCACCGTCAACTACAACCGGGATGTGGAAATCTATCCTGTGCTGGCCGCCATGTTTGAGGGCATCTACGGCCACTGCCCCTACAAATCTCCCACAGACATGGGGGTTAATATGGCAGGCAACTGCATCATTGACGATGAAGTCTGCCAGGAGGCATCCCGCCAGGAGATCATCCGCCGTTACTATCAGGCCTTAAACCGGCTGGCCAGGGACGAAGGCAGCTCTGACGAGGTCTACAAGATTGAGCTGTTAATGAAGCAGGCTAAAATCACCGTAGACATGCGCTCCGTTGTGACCGCAGCCAATGATCTGGCAGAGAAAAACGGCTCTCCTGCCGCTGCCCTGGAGCTGCCGGACGGAAAAATCGTCACTGGAAAGACCTCTCCCCTTCTGGGCGCTTCCGCCGCTGTGCTGTTAAACGCAGTAAAAGAGCTGGGAAACATTGCAGACGGCGTACATTTAATTTCGCCTACCTTCATTGAGCCAATCCAGGGGCTGAAAACCAGCTACTTAGGCAGCAAAAACCCCCGGCTCCACACAGACGAGGTGCTGATTGCCCTGTCCATGTGCGCAGCCACAGACCCCAACGCCCGGATTGCCTTAGAGCAGCTTCCCAAGCTGCGGGGCTGTCAGCTTCACACTTCCGTAATGCTGTCCTCCGTAGACATCAAGACCTTCAAAAAGCTGGGGCTGCAGCTGACCTCCGAGCCGGTGTATGAAAGCAAGAAATTGTATCACTAACTGAATCAGCATAATTAAAGATAAAACAAGAGCGCTGCAAAAGTGAGCTGCAGCGCCTTTGTTTTATCTTTATTTCCTTTGAAAATATTCAGCCGCAGCCTTCTTGTCCCGGCCAATCTGCTCCTTCAGTTCTTCCAGAGACCCAAACCGTTTCTCTGGCCGGATAAACGCCAGAAGCTGCACTTCCAGTTCCTGTCCGTACAAATCTTCCTGAAGCCCCATAATAAAGGTCTCCGCCCCCACTGGGCTGATCCCATCCACTGTAGGCTTTCTGCCAATGTTGGTGACTCCCTCATAAAGGGCTTCCCCGATCCGCACCTGGGATACATAAACCCCGAAGGCAGGCAGGTGTTTTTCCGGAGACGGCAGAATATTTGCCGTAGGAAATCCCAGAACAGAGCCGCCGATGTGGTTTCCGTGAACCACCCGGCCATGGATGGCATAAGGCTCTCCCAAAAGCTCCCAGGCCTTTTCCACATTCCCTGCGTCCAGCATCTCCTTTACATAGGTGCTGCTGATGTCCCGGTGAGCGTCCTGGGCCTTTTCAATAATCACTGCCTCAAAGCCCAGCTCCCCCGCCAGCGCCTTAAGCAGGGCGGCGTCTCCTGCCCCCTTATAGCCAAAGCTGCAGTCTGTGCCTGCCACCACGGCCCTGGCCTGCATCTGCCCCACCAGCACCCGGCTTACAAACTCCTCCGGCGCCATGTGGGCCGTCCGGGCATCAAAGGGATACTCCACCAGGTAGTCCATCCCCATGCGGGCCAGCTTGCTGCGCCGCTCCTCACAGGTAGTAATAACTGTCGCCGGCCTTCCTGTCACAGCCTTCATGGGAGCTGTATCAAAGGTAAAAACCGCAGCCGCCAGCTTCTGTCTGTCCTTGATGGCATTCATTTCCTGCAAAAGCTTCTGATGTCCCCGGTGACGGCCATCAAATTTCCCGATGGTTACCACGGTCGGTTCCTCAATCTGAAACTGCCGGGTTCCGGTGATTATCTGCATCTTAGCTGCCTCCCAGAAATATTTTTTGCGGCTTGTACCGCTTCTTTTCTGCTTCATAAACGAACACGCCGATAAACTGACGCCCGCTGTCATAAACCCGCGCCTGGGCCGGATAATGCTCCGGCTGCCGGGGAACCTCCCACAGCTCCGGCAAAAGCCCGAAGGGATTTCCGTTGTGCACCAGCTTGTCCCCAGTTCCCGCTTTCATCACAATTTCCGGCAGGAAAGAAAACACCTGGTCTACCGGCAGCACATAGTTCTCTGCCTGGCCTGCGTCCCGCAGTTCTTCCAGCCGGGAAAGTTTTAAGCTGTCCTTCAGCTCAAACTGCCCTACACGGGTCCGCAAAAGAGACTCCATACAGCCGCCGCATCCCAGCTTCTGTCCAATGTCGTAACAGAGCGTGCGGATATAGGTGCCTTTGGAACAGGTAACGCTCATGGTTACCCGGGGAAGGGAAATTTCTTCCACCTGAATATCCAGGATTTCCACAGGCCGGGCCTGCCGCTCTACTTCTTTTCCGGCGCGGGCCAGCTCATAAAGCTTCTTGCCGTTTACCTTCAGCGCCGAGTACATGGGCGGCACCTGCATGTAAAGCCCCAGAAAGCTCATAACTGCCTCTTTTACTGCCTCCTCGGTCAGAGCCATAGCCTCTGCCCTGTGATCAGCAAGCACCTGGCCGGAGATGTCCTGGGTGTCTGTTTCCACACCCAAAAGCAGCACTGCCCGGTAGGTTTTCGTCCGGTCCGCCAGCATATCGCAAAGGCGGGTTCCCTTCCCTAAGCAAACGGGAAGCACTCCTTCCGCATCCGGGTCCAGGGTGCCGGTGTGTCCAATTTTCTTCATCCGCAAAATACCTCTCATTTTTGCCACAACATCATGAGAGGTATAGCCTTTTTCTTTATAGATATTGATAATGCCGTCCACTATGCATTCTGCTCCTTTAGCTGCTGGTCAATGTGCCTGGATAAGTTGTTTACCACATCGTAGACGCTGCCGCTTAAGGTACATCCGGCTGCCCGCACATGGCCGCCGCCTCCGAAAAAGGAAGCCACCTTACTTACATCCACTGTCCGGTTGGATCTCATGCTTACCTTATAGACATGGTTCTCCGTCTCGTGAAGGAAGATCGCCACCTCCACCCCTTTTGTCACCCGCATCTGGTCCACAATTCCGTCCAGATCTGAGCTTTCTACGCCGTAAAACTCCATATCCTTCTTCCGCACTACACTAAAAATACACTGGCCCTGAAGAAAGGTAACGCTCTCCAAAAGAGCCCGGCCCAGAATCTGGTTCTGGACATAGGTTTTCTGGTAAAAGCTTTCATCAATGATCCGGGCAAAGTCGATGCCCCGGCCCATCAGCTCTCCCGCAATCCGCATGGTCTCCGGCGTGGTATTGCTGTTCTTGAACACATTGGTATCGTGGAGAATTCCGGTGTAAAGACACTCTGCCGTGTTCTTGCTGATCCGCTCCCTGTCCAAAAAGCCGTACAGCACTTCACAGGTGGCGCTGGCGTCCGCCTTTACGAAATTCTCCTGAGCATAGCCTTTGTTCGTGATATGATGATCCAGGCAGATGCTCTTTTCTGCTGAATCCAGATAGACTGCAAATGCCCCCAGCCGCTCCTTATCGCCGCTGTCCAGGCAGATACACAGTTCATAAACAGCGCCGGTACCGGCGTCCTGACTGATGTCGTCAAAATAATTCAGATAGTTAAATTTCTCTGCAGGCCGCTCCAGGTATACCTGAACCTTCTTTTCCGGATAGTTTTCCCGGATATAATTGCAGACAGCCAGGCAGGAACCTGCGCAGTCGCCGTCCGGACGCACATGGCCCAGAATTGCAATGGTTTTTGCTTCCTCCACCATCTGTAAAAGTCTGTTCTTCTGCAAAAATCCTCACCCTTTCAAATGCAGGTTGCAACTGTTTCCAAATCAGTCTTTCAAGTCTTTGGTTACTTCATCAATCAGGCGGGACATGTTCACGCCGTATTCAATGGACTGATCCAGGACAAAGGTAATCTCCGGCGTATTCCGCAGATTCACTCTGTGAGCCAGCTCCCGCCGGATATAGCCTACTGCGCTTTTCAGCCCTGTAACGGCGTCCTGCGCCTTTTCCTGATCTCCCAGAACACTGATGTATGCCTTGCAGTATTTCAAATCCGGCGTCACCTCTACAGAAACCACCGTCACCATGGCAGAATTTACCCTGGGATCCTTGATCTCCGTGCGGATAATTTCACTTAATTCCCGCTGAACTTCCATATTGATTCTGGTATTTTTAATGCTGTTTTTCCGCATATATTCTTTCCTTCCTGAAAACAAACCCTCCGGAAGGGAGGAAGGCCCCTAGCGGGGCACCTCCACCATGGTGTATGCCTCCACCATGTCGTCCTCCTGGATGTCGTTGAATTTCTCAAACACAAGTCCGCACTCATAACCGGTGTTGACTTCTTTTACATCGTCTTTAAACCGCTTTAAGGAGGCCAGAGCGCCATCGAAAATCTGCTCTCCGTCTCTGGTAATGCGGCAGGAGCATCCTCTCTGGAACTTTCCGTCCATCACATAAGCGCCGGCAATCGTGCCTACGCCGGACGCCTTGAAGGTCTGGCGCACCACTGCGTGGCCGATTACCTTCTCCTCGAATACCGGATCCAGCATACCCTTCATGGCTGCCTCTACATCCTCGATAGCCTGGTAAATTACCCGGTACAGACGAAGGTCTACCTTCTCCCGCTCTGCAATGGATTTTGCAGTTACATCCGGTCTTACATTGAAGCCGATGATGATAGCGTTGGATGCAGAAGCCAGCGTTACATCGGACTCGTTGATGGCGCCAACGCCGCCGTGAATTACCTTAACCAAAACTTCCTCGTTGGAAAGCTTCACCAGGGACTGCTTCACAGCCTCTACAGAGCCCTGTACATCTGCCTTGACAATCAGCGGCAGTTCCTTTACATTTCCGGCCTTGATCTGGGTGAACAGATCATCCAGGGTCAGCTTCGCCTTGGTCTCCTCCAGCAGCTTGTTCTTGCTCTCTGCAATGAAGGTCTCAGCGTAGGTTCTGGCCTCTTTCTCATTCTCCATAGCCATTAAGATGTCGCCGGCGCCGGGAACATCATTCAGACCTAAAATCTCTACCGGCATGGACGGGCCTGCCTCTTTTACACGGCGTCCCTTATCGTCCATCATGGCCCGGACTTTACCGTAGCATGCGCCTGCGGTCACATTGTCGCCAACCCGCAGAGTACCCTTCTGCACCAGAATGGTAGCAACCGGGCCTTTGCCCTTGTCAAGCTCTGCCTCGATTACCAGACCTCTTGCCCGGCGGTTCGGATTTGCCTTCAGCTCCCGCACCTCGGCAGCCAGAAGAATCATGTCAAGCAGCTCCGGGATACCCTCCTTTGAGTGGGCGGAAACCGGAACGAAGATGGTGCTGCCGCCCCAGTCCTCCGGAATCAGCTCATACTCGGAAAGCTCCTGTTTTACCCGGTCTACATTGGCGCTGGGCTTATCGATCTTGTTGATGGCAACGATGATCTCTACCTCTGCTGCCTTGGCATGGTTAATGGCCTCTACAGTCTGAGGCATCACGCCGTCATCGGCCGCTACTACCAGAATGGCAATATCCGTAGACTGGGCGCCCCGCATACGCATGGCAGTGAAGGCCTCATGTCCCGGCGTATCTAAGAAAGTAATCTGCTGGCCCCGCACATCTACGGTATATGCGCCAATGTGCTGGGTGATGCCGCCTGCCTCTCTGGAGGTCACATTGGTCTGACGGATGGCGTCCAAAAGAGAGGTTTTACCGTGGTCTACATGGCCCATTACGCAGACAACCGGCGGTCTGGCAGACATATCTTCCTCGTTCTCCTCGTCCTCCTTTAACAGCTCGGCGATAACATCCACCTTTTCCTCTTTCTCGCAGAGGATCTCGTACTCCATGGCAATCTCCTCTGCCTTTTCAAAGTCGATCTCGGAGTTTAAGGTCACAATCTGTCCCTGTAAAAACAGCTTCTTGATGATAGCAGAGGACTGCATCTTCATCTTGTCAGCCAGTTCCTTGATGGTAAGTACCTCCGGGATAGTGATTACCTTTACAGTTTCCTCCACCTTTTCGGCTACTGGTTTCTGGGGCATAATGAAGGGATGCTTGCTTACCTTTCCGCCCCTGCGTCCTGCTCCGTCTTCCATATTTCTGGTCTTGTCAAAGCGATCGTTCTTGTGACTGTTTTTGTTAGCCTGACGGTTATTGGAAGGCTTAGTCTGGATGGGGGTGTCGTAATTCTTTGCAGCGCTATCTCTCTGTCCGGTGCGTCCTGCACCGCCTGGTCTTCCGCCCTGGGTGCGTCCGTCACGGTTTCCGAAGCCGCCCTGGCCCTGGCTTCTTCCATCTCTGTTTCCGTAACCGCCCTGACCCTGGCTTCTTCCATCTCTGTTTCCAAAGCCGCCCTGGCCCTGGCTTCTTCCATCTCTGTTTCCAAAGCCGCCCTGGCCCTGACTTCTTCCATCACGATTTCCGTAACCGCCCTGGCCCTGGCTTCTTCCATCACGATTTCCGTAACCGCCCTGGCCCTGGCTTCTTCCATCTCTGTTTCCAAAGCCGCCCTGGCCCTGGCTTCTTCCATCTCTGTTTCCAAAGCCGCCCTGGCCCTGACTTCTTCCATCTCTGTTTCCGTAACCGCCCTGGCCCTGGTTTCTTCCATCACGGTTTCCGTAAGAACCACGGTTTGCCTGATTGTTCATACGGTTTAAGTTCTTGCTGTCGCGGGCTGCCTGTACAGCCTGCATCCGTGCTGCCACCTCCTGGGCAGTTACCGGCTTCGGCGCTGCCGGCGCCTCCTGGGGAGCCGGTGCTGCAGGCTGAGTATTTGCTGCAGGTGTGCTCTGAACTGCTGCCGGCTTCTCTGCCGGTGCGCTCTGGGCTGCCGCCGGATTTTGAGCCGCCGGCGCTGTTTTTTCTGCTGCCGCTGCTGCCCCCTGATGACGAGCCGCTGCCGCCTGATTCTGTCCCGCCTGATTCTGTCCCGGACGGCCTCCCTGCCGCTGCATAGGCGGTCTCTGCTGGGAATTCTGCGGACGATATACGGCTGCAATCCGTTTTTTGACCGGCTCTGCATTTTCTGCCGTTTTTTCTGCTGCCTGAGCTGCCGCAGACGCTGTTTTCTCTGCTGCGGGAGTGCTCTTAGCCGGCGCCGCTGCCTTCTCTGCCGCCGGTGCGCTCTTTGCCTGTGCTGCTGCCTGGCCGCTCATTACCCGACGGATCAGACCAATCTGCTCCTCGTTAATATTGGAAGAATGGGATTTCACTTCCTGATTATGCTTCTGCAATACCTCCAGCACTTCCTTGCTGGACTTACCTAATTCTTTTGCCAATTCATTCACTCTCATACTCACTACCTCCGATTATATTCATTTGTTTCACGATTGCCTTTGCCAGTCCTTCCTCCACAACAGCCAGGGATGCACGCATCTCCTTGCCCATGGCGCGGCCCAGCTCACCTTTTCTGCCGAAAAAACAGATTGGAACTTTATAGTAAGTACACATATTGGTAAACATTTTCTTCGTATTCTGGGACGCCTCCTCTGATACAATGACCAGATAAGCCTTTCCTCCCTTGACCGCCTTTTCCGTGGAAAACTCACCGCTGGCAGTTTTTCCCGCCTTGGTAGCCAGGCCGATTAGATTCAGTGTTTTCTGTCTGTTATCCAAGCTCGCCCATCTCCTTTTTCAATGTCTCATATACCTCTTTGGGAATAGCCATCTTAAAGGAGCGTTCCAGTCCTCTTCCCTTTACTGCAGCCTCAAAGCACTGCATATCCGGACAAAGATAGGCGCCGCGGCCATTTTTTCTTCCGGTGGCATCCACCGTAAATTCCCCTTCCGGGGTCTTAAGAATCCGAATCATGTCTTTTTTATTTTTCATCTCTCCGCAGCCGATACACTGGCGCTGAGGATATTTCTTTGCGTCTGCCAATTTTTTCACTTCCTATCTGCTTTCAGGTTTCCCGGTCTTTTTATTCGGTCTCTACAACTGCGTAATCGTCAGTAGTGGGAATTTCAAAATCTGCGTCCAGATCGTCGTAAACGCCTTCCTCCTGATAATCGATGCCCATCTGCTCAAACAGTCCCTGCTCACGGGCCTGAGTCTCGCTCTTGATGTCAATCTTGTAGCCGGTCAGTCTGGCTGCCAGTCTGGCGTTCTGCCCCTCTTTACCGATTGCCAGAGACAACTGGTAATCCGGAACGATAACCAGCGCCTCTCTGGCCTCCTCGTCTGCCACAACACAGATAACCTTTGCCGGGCTTAAAGAGTTCTCAATCAGGTACGCTGCGTTTTCATCCCAGATGATGATGTCGATCTTCTCGCCCCGCAGCTCGTTTACAATGGAGTTGACGCGGGAGCCGTTCACGCCTACGCAGGCGCCTACCGGATCTACATTGGGGTCATTGGACCAAACAGCGATTTTTGTTCTGGAACCAGCCTCTCTTGCAATGGCTTTAATCTCTACTGTTCCGTCCTTCACCTCGGTTACTTCTTCCTCAAAGAGGCGTTTTACCAGGTCCGGATGGGTCCGGGATACAGAAATGCGGGGGCCCTTGGGAGTATCCTTTACTTCCAGTACCAGCACCTTAATGCGCTCGGTGGGCTTAAAGACCTCGCCCTTAACCTGCTCTGCCTCATTTAAGATAGCGTCCACGCGGCCCAGGTTAATGCTGACATTCCGGCCTAAGTAGCGCTGCACAATGCCGGTTACGATGTCCTTCTCCTTGCTGTACCACTCGTTGAACTGCATACTGCGTTCTTCCTCACGGATTTTCTGCAGAATTACATTTTTTGCATTCTGAGTAGCGATACGGCCAAAGGATTTGGACTCGATGGAAATCCGTACCAGGTCGCCCAGGCTGTTTCTGGGATCCTTCATCTGAGCCTCAGCCAGGCTGATCTGCATTACCGGATCCTCTACTTCCTCTACCACTTCCTTCTCTGCATATACAGAGAAATCTCCGGTTTCCGGATTGATTACCACTTTTACATTGTCAGCCTTTCCAAAGTGGTTCTTGCAGGCAGTCAGAAGGGAATTTTCGATTGCCTCAAGCAAAGTGGCCTTGCTGATGTTTTTCTCTTTCTCCAGCATGTTGAGTGCCTCAATCAGTTCCTTGTTCATGATTTTTTATCCTCCTAAAAATCCTCTTAAAAGTCAAATGCCAGCCGGATCAGCGCAATCTCCGTCCGGGTGAATACTTCCTCTGTGCCGTCATCCATAGCGATGGTTACAGTCTCTTTATCGTAGGCCTTTAAAATTCCCGCAAAATCCTTCTGCTTGTTCCTGGCCTTAAACAGCTTTAACTCCACCTCGTCTCCCAGGCTCCGCTCAAAATCCTTATCCTTTTTAAGCGGTCGTCCAAGGCCTGGGGAACTGACCTCCAAAATGTAGCTGTCCTCAATAAAATCTTCCTTATCCAGCCAGTCGCTTAAGGTGCGGCTGATAATCTCGCAGTCGTCTACCGTGATGCCGCCTTCCTTGTCGATATAAGCCCGCAGATACCAGCTTCCTGCTTCCTTTACATACTCCACATCCACCAGTTCAAACTGATGCTGTTCCAGAAGCGGCAGCAGAAACGCCTCAGTTCTGGATTCGTAGGTCTCCCTTCTTGTCATACTCTCACCTCACTTCGCCTATTCCATGAACAGTAACAGAGACGAAATACGCAGCGCGAATTTCACTCTGATCAGCGGTCGTCAAATATCCAGCCGTGCAGGCACGACGGCTATTTTCCTCGTCGCCATGACACAAAACTAAAGAGTGGACGCTCGCCCACTCTTTATGTGTATCTTTATCATGTTATCGTATGTATTATAGCACCGGAATATGCGAAATGCAAGGGTTTTCCGGGAAATTCCTTGAAAAACCGATGTTTTCAGGTTACAAATCCAGCACATAAGCCAGCATCAGGTTCACCGTATTATTCAGTCCCTTTACATGGGTCCGTTCCATACCGTGGCTGCAGTAAACCGCCATGCCGATAGCCCCGGCCTTTAAGTTGTTGCCTGCCTTTAAGGAGGCATTGGCGTCCGTACCGTAGCGGTAGAAAATATCGGCGGCGTAATCGCACTCTGCAGCCTGGGCCTGACGAATCAGCCGGTTTACAAGCTCGTAGTCGTAGGGAGTAGCCGCATCCTTGGCGCAGATGCTGACGGAATACTCGTCCCCATCGTAATCCGGGCCGATAAGGCCGATGTCTACAGCCACAAATTCAGACACGCCCTCCGGCACATAAGCGCCGCCGTGGCCGATTTCTTCGTAATGAGGGAAGGCCAGAACTGTACGGTATTTGGGCTTCAGGCCATGCTCTTTTAAATACTTGATCATAGAAAAGCAGCAGGCCACTCCGGCTTTGTCATCGATAAACCGGGATTTTAAAAATCCGTTTTTGGTAAACTGGGTTCCCGGCTCAATGGAGATCATATCTCCATGGCGGATACCTAAGGCCCGTACATCCTCCTCTGAGGAAACCGGCTCATCCAGGCTGACAATCATAGTCATCTCGTCCCGGCTTAAGGAACGGGCATCGTCAAACACATGGGTGGAATGGGACTGGCAGGCCAGAAGGCCGGTGTACTCCCGTCCGTCCCGGGTGTGGACCGTTACGGTGCAGCCCTCGGCGCTGTAAAAGTTCATACCGCCCAGCTGCCGCACCCGAATCATACCGTCGGGATCAATGCGGCGCACAATCATGCCGATGGTGTCCAAATGGGCGCCCAGCATTACGGTCTTTTCATTATTTTCCCCATCCAGGGTAATGTAGGCCGTGTGCTTGTTATCATAGGTAACTGTAAATCCAAACATTTCTGCGTAGCGCTCCACCACCGGATTCACTTTCTCAAAAAAGCCTACCGGGCTGGGAGCGTTTACCAAATCCTTGAAGCAATCTACGGTAAACTGTCCGTCTGTCTGAAACTTCATTGCTCCATGTCCTCCTTAAAATTATACGGGATGTTTTAAAATGCAGCTTCGCCACAGTTTAAAACATCCCTAATCTGCATCTAAAACTGGTCTGCAAAATGGCAGGCCACAAAATGTCCCGGCTCCATCTCCCGAAGCTCCGGAGAATCTTTAAAGCAGCACTCTTTGGCGTACTCGCACCGGGGTGCAAACCGGCAGCCTGGCTTGGGATTGATGGGGGAGGTAATCTCGCCCTTAAGCAGAATCCGCTCCTTCTTGCCATGGATGCTGGGCACCGGAATGGCAGAAAGCAGAGCCTTGGTATAAGGGTGAGTGGGATGAGCAAACAAATCTACAGAAGATGCGTGCTCCACCACCTTACCTAAATACATAACCACGATCTCATCAGAGAAGTAGTTGACAACAGAAAGGTCATGGGTGATGAACATGTAAGTCAGTCCCAGGTCTCTCTGCAGTTCCTTCAACAGGTTCAGAATCTGAGCCTGAATAGAAACATCCAGGGCAGATACCGGCTCGTCGCAGACGATAAACTTGGGGTTCATAGCCAATGCCCTGGCGATGCCGATTCTCTGACGGCGGCCGCCGTCCAGCTCATGGGGATAGGTGTTGACTAAGCGCTCAGAAAGGCCAACCAGCTCCATCAGTTCCAGCACCCGCTTTGCCTGCTCCTCTTTGTTCTTATATATCTTGTGAAGACGCAACGGCTCTGCAATGATCTCGCTGACCGTCTTTCTGGGGTTTAAGGATGCAAACGGATCCTGGAAAATCATCTGCATCTCAGAACGCAGCTTTGTCATCTCCTTCTGGGAAATTTTTGTAATATCCTTTCCCTCAAAGATCACCTCGCCGCTGGTAGGCTCGTGAAGCCGCAGGATGGCCCGGCCTGTAGTAGACTTTCCACAGCCGGACTCGCCTACAACGCCCAGGGTCTTGCCCCGCTCCAGCTTAAAGGTCAGACCGTCTACTGCGTGAAGGGTTCCTGCCGGGGTCTCAAAATATTTCTTTAAGTCTTTTACTTCCAGTAAGATGTCACTCATGCTTTCTCACCTCCCAGGGTTACTCCGGTACCTTCCTCGTAAGCCAGGCAGCGGACGCTGTGGGTATCGCTTAAATCCGTCTTTACCGGCATCCGGGTCTTGCACAGCTCAGTGGCGTACTTGCACCGGGGATGGAACGGACAGCCTTCCGGCAGATTGGTGGGATCCGGCATCAGGCCCGGAATGGGCTTTAAGGCCTCGGTCCGCTTCTCAATGTTGGGAAGGGAGCCGAACAGACCTTCCGTATACGGATGGCTGGTATGGTCGAAAATGTCTTCCAGAGTGCCGTGCTCTACAATACGGCCTGCATACATGATGCTGACCTCATCGCACACCTCTGCCACGATACCCAGGTCATGGGTAATCATCAGCATGGAGGTGCCGTACTTTTCTCTTAACTTCTGCATCAGATCCAACACCTGGGCCTGGATCGTCACATCCAGAGCTGTGGTTGGCTCGTCCGCAATCAGAAGTTGAGGATTGCACACCAGCGCCATAGCGATGATAACCCGCTGTTTCATGCCGCCGGAGAACTGATGGGGATACTCTCCCGCGCGGGTTCCGGGAATGCCTACCAGCTCCAGCATCTCCTTGGCCTTTTCCAGCGCGCCTTTGGCATCAATCTTCTCATGCAGCTGAATCACCTCTGCAATCTGGTCGCCAATGGTTATAACCGGATTCAAAGAAGTCATGGGATCCTGGAAAATCATGGAAACCTGTTTTCCGCGAATGTTCTCCATCTCCTTCTCCGAATACTCAAATACATTTTTGCCCTCCAAAACGATAGAACCGCTGGTAATCTCTCCCGGCGGATTGGGAATCAGGCGGAGGATGGAAAGGGCCGTGGTGGTCTTGCCTGCGCCGGTCTCTCCCACCAGCCCCAGAGTCTTTCCTTTTTCAATTTTCAAGTCCACGCCGTTGATGGCATGCACTACGCCGTCCACTGTGGAAAATCGGACAGCCAGGTCATTTATCTCTACACTGTACTGTTTGTCTGCCATGGTTCCTCCTTACTGTTTCAGTCTTGGGTCCAGAGCGTCACGGAGACCGTCGCCCAAAAGATTCAAGGCCAGAATGGTAATTACGATTGCCAGACCTGGGAACAGGGTAATATGCATAGCGTCGCGCAGATAGCTGCGGCCGCTGGACAGCATTGCGCCCCACTCCGGAGCCGGAGGCTGTACGCCCAATCCGATAAAGCTTAAAGAAGCAGTAGACAGGATTGCACCTGCCACAGACAGGGTTGCCTGAACGATGATGGGCGCCATGCAGTTGGGCAGAATCTCCCGAAAAATAATAGTAGGACTGGAAGCGCCAATAGCTCTTGCAGACTCTACAAACTCCTGATCCTTTACGCTCATTACTGCCGCCCGGACAATTCGTGCATAGGTAGGCACGCCGGACACACCGATTGCCAGCATTACATAGATCAAATCCGTACCCAGAGCGGCCACGATGGTCATAGCCAGCAGGATGCTGGGCACTGCCAGGAAAATGTCCATGATACGCATAATCACATTATCTACTCTGCCGCCGTAGAATCCGGCAAATGCGCCCAGGCTTCCGCCGATAATCAGGGACACAGATACAGAAATTAAACCTACTACTAAAGAAACACGAGAGCCGTGCAGGATTCTGGCAAAAATATCCCGGCCAAATTCATCAGTTCCAAACCAGTGCTCCGCGCTGGGACCCTGCAGACGATTCTTCATATCCTGGGCTACTACCATGGTATCGTAGTCTGCAATCACATCGGCAAAAATTGCTCCGAGTATCATAATCACAAGGATGCCAAGGCCCAGCATTGCCATTTTATTACGGCAGAGACGCTGCCACACTTCTGCAGCCATACTTCGTTTTTTTACACTCGTATTCATGCTGTTCCTCCTTATTTGTATTTTGATTTGATACGGGGGTCGATATATGCATATAACAGATCCACGCACAGATTGACGATACTGAAGCAGATGGAGAACACGATAACGCATCCAAGTACCGCCGGCGTATCCTTTGCCTTGATGCTGTTTACCAGGAAGGTGCCGATGCCCGGCCATGCAAATACAGCCTCAGTCAGTACCGCGCCGCCAAGTAAAGAACCGAACTGCAGACCGATAACTGTAACCACCGGAATCAGGGCATTCTTCAGGGCATGCCTGTTGATTACCTTATTGTGGCTTACCCCCTTCGCCTTTGCTGTGCGGATGTAATCCTGCCGGATTACCTCCAGCATGGAGGAGCGAGTGGTTCTGGTGATGTTTGCCATACAGCCGGTTCCCAGGGTAATCACCGGAAGCACCAGAGATTTCCAGCCTGCGTCTGCACCGCCGGAAGGGAACCACCGAAGATGGAGGGAAAATGCAATGATCAACATCAGGCCCAGCCAGAAGTTTGGCGTTGCCACGCCTAAAAGGGCGAATACCATGCTGATGCTGTCTGTAATGGAATACTGTTTGGTTGCCGATATAATACCGATGGGAATAGAAAGCACCACTGCAAACACCATACCCCAGAAAGCCAGCTTTAAGGTTGCAGGGAAGCGAGATGCAATCTCTCCGAATACGGGACGGCCGGATTTGTAGGACTCACCTAAATCTCCGTGAAGCAAATCTCCCATGTATCTGGCGTACTGAACCACCACCGGGTCGTTCAATCCCAGTTCGTCTCTCAGGGCATCGACTGACTCCTGAGGTGCGTTCTCGCCCAGAATGGTTCTGGCCGGGTCACCGGGAGACAAAGACATGATGAAGAATACCAGGAACGATACGCCAAGGATAACCGGAATCAGCATCAGAAGACGCTTAATGACATATTTGTGCATATGATTGGCTCCTTTGTAAAGTTGATTGAATAGATACAAAATAAGCATGAGGGCGCTGCAAGATGCACTGCTGCATTTTACAACACCCCCCGGCGCCACATCTGAAGATGCGGCAATCAATGCGGTTACTGATTAGTAGTGAAGATCGTAGAAGTCATGCATTCCGATAGAGGAGTTATGCAGACCCTGCAGATTCTCGTTTCTTGCGACCAGACCCTTCTGGGAGTACAGCGGTACCCATACCGCATCCTCAGACAGTGTCTTTAAGATAGTCTCGTAATCCTCCTGAACCTTTGCAGGGTCCGGGTTGATAGCAGCGTCGTCAACCAGGGCGTCTACTTCCGGATTCATGTAGAAGGAACGGTTTCCGCCAGGGCCAGCCTTTTCGCTGGTGAACAGGGGACGATAGGTGTTGTCCGGCTCTGCGTTGGCTACCCAACCTGCCATGCAGGCGTCGTGCTCGCCGTTTCCGGTTTTCTCATAGAAAGTGGAAGCCTCCATCTGCTCGATGTTCATGGTAACGCCGATGTTAGCCAGACTTGCCTGGATAGCAGTTGCGCTTCTTGCGCGGGCATCGCCTGCTACATATACGGTAAAGGTAAAGCCGTTTGCATAGCCAGCCTCAGCCAGCAGCTCTTTTGCCTTCTCCGGGTTGTACTCGTATTTTACAACAGTGTCGTAGTAACCGATAGCGCCCTCGCCGATGTAGTTGTCTGCAATGTTGGCCTCGCCGTTCTGAGCTGCAATAGCGCAGTCCTCTTTATTGATGGCGTAGTTCATAGCCTGACGAACCAGTACATTGTCAAAGGGAGCTTTCTGGGTATTTCCGCAGAAGTACTCAACATTGGTGTAGGGGTACTCCTCTAAAACGATGCCCTTAGTCTCACGCAGTCTCTGTGCGTCGGAGGTTCCTACATTGACCAGCATGTCAATCTCACCGTTCTCTAAAGCGATGGTTCTTGCAGCCTCCTCGGAGATAATCTTAAATACCAGGCCGTCATTCTTTGCAGCAGTCTCTGCATCGAAATAATCGTCAAACTTCTCCAGAGTGAAGGATGCGCCGGGAACCCATTCTACAAACTTGTAGGGACCGCAGCCCATGGGAGCGCTCTCTAAGGTCTTGCCCTCTGCCTCTAAACCTTCCGTGTAAGACTTGCACAGGATTGCGCTTCCTGAGTGGAACAGGGAAGAAATCAGGGCGTTAGACGGGGTGTTCATCTTAATAGTAAAGTGAAGATTGTCTACTACATCGATGCTCTCGATCATATAAAGCAGATGTCCAACCTTGGGGGACTGCATCTGTCTTTCTAAGGAGAACTTTACATCCTCTGCCTTTAAGGTCTCGCCGTTGTGGAACTTTACGCCGTCCTTCAGCGTGAAGTTTACAGTGGTATCGTCTGCAAACTCCCAGCTTTCAGCCAGGTTTGGAACAAACTCATTGTCTGCAGTCAGCTTAACCAGATTGTTGTAGATGTGTCTGGTAGCGTATGCGGAAGCGGTATCGTTGTGATTGTGGGGATCTAATGATGTCAGGTCTGTGCTGCATCCCAAAGTAATGACGGAAGAACCGGCTGCCGCCTCATTTCCTGCAGACGCCCCACCTGTGCTGCCATTGTCAGAAGAACCGCCGCAGGCGGTCAGCAGGCTGGCACACATAACGCCTGCAAGTAAAACACTTACTAACTTTTTCACTTTGTTTCTCTCCTTTATTTTTTATTATTTTTCACATGGTTTTCTATTTAAACTCCGGTTCCGGTCCGGACGCTTAAATCAAAGCTGATACGATGGCTCAGGCCGTTACGCCTCCTGCAGAAACGCTGCCAGAAGCTTTGCCGTCTCCATTACGCCGTCGATGTGGGTCCGCTCTACGCCGTGGCTGCAGAAAGTTCCCATTCCGAAGGCCGCCGCCTGGACATTGTTGCCTGCCCGTACTGCTGCATTGGCGTCTGTGCCGTAGCGATAGAAAATATCCACTGCGTGGTTTACATGGTTCTCCTCTGCCACCCGAATCAGATGACTGGTCAATTCTCTGTCATAGGGAGAAAAGTTATCTTTCACGCAGATGCTTACCTTTGTCTCGCTGCCGTCGTAATCCGGCCCGATAAGAGCAATATCCAAAGCGATATACTGGCTTACCTCCGGCGGAATATAGGCGCCGCCGTGATTGATTTCCTCGTAGTAAGGAAATGCAAACAGAATGTTGCAGGAAGGAGTTGCATTCTGCTCCTTCATAGCCTTGATCACCGCCAGGGCCACAGCCACACATGCCTTATCATCAATAAAGCGGGACTTGATGTAGCCGTTTTCCGTTACGGTGAAATGAGGTTCTAAGTAAATAATATCCCCATGACGGATGCCAAGGGCCTTTACATCCTCCTGACTCTTTACTTCCTCATCCAGAATCAGAATCATGGTATTTTCATCCCGCTCCAGAGTTCTGGCATCGTCAAAGACATGAACGGAATGAGACTGGCTGGCCATCAGGCCGGTGTACTTTCTGCCGTCCCTGGTTACTACCGTAGCAGTCTCCCCTTCTACATTGTTGTAGTTGATGCCGCCTAAGTTCCGGGTACGAATCATGCCGTCTGCATCAATCCGGCGCACCATCAGTCCCAGGGTGTCCATATGGGCCCCTACACAGATGGTTCGGGACGCGTCCTTTCCAGGAACCCGGATATATCCGGTTTTCTTGTTGTCATACTCCACTTCATAGCCCAAATCCGCAGCGTACTTTTCCAGAAGCGGATTGGTTTCGTCATAATAGCCTACCGGGCTGGGAGTATTGATAAATTCTTTCATGCTTTCCAGGAGATACTCCCGATTGATTGTCAATTCCATGACTGCCTCCATACACAAACATATTTCCTTTGGGTAAAAACAGCCCAACTTAAGTAGTATATAACAAAATGCAATAAAAAGCCATGGTTTTTTAGAATTTCTTATATTTCCTGTTTTTGACTGTTTTTGCACTTCCCTCCACAGTTTCCCATAGGCTATACTATGCCCGGAGCTTAGCCGGGAATATTTTAGGAGGTATCGTCATGAAACCAAAACTGGAGGCGTGCGGGGTCAGCTTTTCCTATCACACCCTGGAGGGCGAGACCCCGGCCCTTTCCCAAATATCCTTCTCAGTAGAAGCCGGAGAATTCTTGGCTGTGGTAGGGCCTTCCGGCTGCGGCAAATCCACCCTGCTCTCTCTGCTCAGCGGACTGATGGAACCGGAGGAGGGAACCATTTTTATCGATGGCATCCCCATCCGGGAATCAAACACAAGCATCGGATACATGCTGCAGCGGGATCACTTATTTGAATGGCGCACCATTTTTGCCAATGTAGCTCTGGGCCTGGAAATCCAGAAAAAACTGGACGCTTCCTCCCGGTCTTATCTTGAAAAAATGCTTAAAAGCTATGGTCTGGACAGCTTTGAGGATGCAAAACCGTCTGAGCTTTCCGGCGGAATGCGCCAGCGGGCGGCCCTGATCCGCACCCTGGCCTTAAAGCCGGATCTGCTTTTGCTGGATGAACCCTTCTCCGCCCTGGACTACCAGACCCGGCTGGAGGTATGCGACGACATCAGCGGCATCATCCGGAAAACTGGAAAGACTGCCATTTTAATCACCCACGATCTGGCAGAGGCCATCAGCGTGGCCGACCGGGTGGTGGTTCTCTCCAAGCGCCCCGCAGCTGTAAAAGCCATTTTCCAGGTCACCTTCGCCCCGGAATATCACAGCCCCTTAAAGCGAAGAAACGCCCCGGAATTTTCCGGTTACTTCAATCAGGTATGGGAAGCCCTGCAGACAAAAGAGGAGGCGGAGTAATACTGCTCCGCCTCCTCTTTTGCTGTGTTTATCCAAACCGCCGCTCCAACCATGCAATCCCCTGGTACAAAAGCGCTGACATCACACACAAAATGACGATGGACATCATAACCAGATCCAGCTTAAAAACCTGACTGCCGTAAATGATCAGATACCCCAGCCCCTTTTGAGCCGCCAGGAATTCTCCGATAATCACCCCCACCAGGCACAGCCCCACATTTACCTTCATATTGCTGATGATAAGAGGCAGACAACCAGGCAGCAGCACCTTGGTCAGCACATCCTTTCTGGTTCCGCCCAGGGCATAAATCAGCTTGGTTTTCTCCGGGTCCATATTGGAAAAGCCATTGTGCAGCGTCAAAATAGAACCGAACACTGCCACAGACACCGCCGCCACCACAATCGTATGGACATGGTTCCCCAGCCACACAATGAGAATGGGAGCCAGGGCTGACTTAGGCAGACTGTTAAGCATCACCAGATGCGGTTCTAAAACTTCTGACGCACTGCGGCTGGACCACAAAAGCACTGCCGTAAGAATGCCCAGCGCCACAACAACGAAGAAGCTTACCATGGTCTCAAACAGGGTGATTCCCAGATGTCCGAACATGCTTCCATCTGTCACCATTCCCCAAAAACAAAGGAAAACCCTGGACGGAGAACTAAAAATGAAATCATCAATGATTCCCAGCTCCGCACAGAGCTCCCACAATGCCAGAAGCAGCACCAGCAGCATAACCCGAACCAGGGTCACCCTTCTCTTATGCATGCGTTCCCGCTCAATATATGCCTGTTGAAGCCGGGTCATCCCCGGCCCCTTATTCCGTTCCATAGACAGTACCTCCTTTTTCTTTAAATTCTGGTAGTACTGTACTATATGCAGAAAACCGGCTCTTTGGTCCATTCCAGAGCCAATGTCAGTTTGTCAAAAATCCTTTTCCGATAATCTCGCTGGAATTGGAAATCAAAATAAATGCCTCCGGCTCCACCCGCCGGATATAGTTTCTCAGACGCACCGCCTGTCCCCGCTTCATGGTAGTCATAATGACCGTCTTATTATGATGGGAAAAGGCCCCCTGCGCCTTGTAAACCGTAGCGCTGCGGTGCAGCTCATCGATAATAAAGCTGCAGATCGGGTCCGGATCATCGCAGACGATGTTAAAGCATTTGCACTGATTGATGTTCTCAATCACGCCGTCAATGGCAAGGGACTTGGCCATCAGTCCCAGGGTTGAGTAAAGGCCTGTAGTTGGACCAAACACGAAAAATGCCAGAATCACGGATGCCACATCTACAAAGAACAGGGCTGTACCGATGTTCATGCTGCTGTGACGCTTTAAAATCATGGCGATAATGTCTGTTCCGCCGCTGGACGCACCGATATTGAATAAAATTGCTGAGCCGACTGCCGGCAAAAAGACGGCAAAAATCAGCTCCAGAAGGGGCTCATAAGTAAATGGAGAGTACATGGGGTAAATCCACTCCAGCCCGGAAAGGCTTAAAGACATCAGCATACTGGCGTACACCGTTTTCACGCCTACATCCCGGCCCAGGAACACAAATCCAACCACCAGCAGCCCGGTATTCACCACAAAAGTGAAATCACTGGCCGACCAGGATGTCAGCTTGCTGACAATGGTAGAAAAGCCAGTGACACCGCCAAAGGCAAAGTCATTGGGAAACTTAAAAAAGTAGATTCCCACTACCATGATCAGAATGCTGACTGTAATCAGCGCATACTCCGCCAGTGTTCTTGCTATCGGATTTTCAATCTGCTTGATTGCCATGTCTCTTACTCCAGCCCTGCGGCTGCGTCCCCCTTGTATCTGTTTTTTAGCCAGTCTGACTATACTGCATTCTTAAGTAAAACTCAAACACTATTATGGTTGGAAAAGGTACAGTTTTTTTGTTGTGGACTTTTCATAATGTCGCTTTAAAAGTCTATTTTGCCCATAAGACTAAAATTATATAAGCAAAATAATTTCTGTGGCTCTCTTGTACTTACCACCATCGTCTTTCTATACTTACATATTTTTTCATAACTAGATAAAACAAAAAATCGTACGCACTGTACTCGCTATAAAAAACGCCTCGAATCGATTGTGCTCCATTATGTATCTCACAAACAGACCAAACGGCTCCATCGTTTTTCACACATACATAATTATCCCTTCCTTCATCATCAAAACTATATTCAGAGTCCGGAATTTTAAAATATTTCAATTTTTGCTGTAGTTTTAATCTATAATTTGTATAAGCCATATCTGCGGTTTCCTTTATCCTCATATTTTTTAAAACCAACGATAATTATCAGCCTCCTTCTTGTATATGCAAAACATATATTCACCGGCATCATTTTCATTATAAAACATAGCTATCATAGTCTTTTTTCTTCGTTCACAATAATAGACTTCCCATATGCCATCCTTTTGGAATAAACAAATACCATCTTCAAGGTATCCTCCCTTTAAGCAATAATTTCGATAAGGAAGTTTTAAGTTTTTAAGTCTTCTTTCCAGCTCATCTATCGTCATGCTCATTTCCTCACTAAAAACATCCTTTCTCCTAATTGTGCAGCCTTACTTCGTTAGATATGATAATATCGGCCCTTTGCTGTGTAATATACTGATTCCATTTCTCGATAAGCTCCAGATAATCCGGTGCAGGGGAAAAGTCTGTTACTATATGGATTTCATAAGAGTATTGTGCCGGGTTTTCACAGCTCGGAAAGCTTTTTTGAATGCCATTTTCCTGAATATATCCGAGATAATTCTCTATCTTTTTATTAAGGCAAATCAAATGCTCCGCATTCCTTTTGTTGCTGAGCTTTTTTGTTTGATATTTATTAAAAATTCCTCCTGAAGATTTTACCTGCCATACATCTTCAGTATCAAAAATTAACATCAGCATCTGATGATGCTCCTCGTCCAAAATAGTATGATCCAGAACATTTAATTCTGTAAGCATTTTTATGCTCCTTTCTTATTTTTCTTAACTCCCAAATCAATGGAATCGCTCATACCGTCAAACAAAGGATAACCAAGAGAACATTTGTCAAGGTGGACTTCACCCAAAAGGTGAAATCCCCCGATAAACCGGTAGTTGTCAAACTGTTTTTCCCTTCGCTAAAACAATAAACCGACATCTCCATAAATATAAATGCGAAGCACTCCAATGAAAATCAAATGGATTGGATAATATAGATAAAAGAACCACTTCATCCATTTTGCCTTCCCTTTTTCGCCATTGTACAGCTTTAACACAGGGTAGACAAATAAAGCGCCAATCTGTACCAAAGCATAAACTTTACTCACAAAAAAGAACGATACCACCGCATATATTGCAACATACAGAAGCATTTCTTTCATCTGTGCATGCAGGCTTCCCCTTTTCTTATACATTTCCAATATCGCAAGTACTGCTATGCAGCTCCAATCCGCCGGGAAAGCACTCCAAATCAATACAAAAATAAGTATATTTTTTACCCAATTCTTCATTGGCAAATCATTGTCCTGCATCCACAGAACCAAAACCGCAATAAAAAGCGGATACATGACACTCGTCTGATTAAAAATTCCCGTACTGAACGGAATCGGATTTATTCCAAATGCAAAACAATATGCAAAATGCGAAATGACAGCAAAAATTCCCATTCGCAGCATATATCTTTTTGCGTTATGCGTGTAATAATATCCTTCGCACACGAAAAACCACATAATAGGGGCTGTCAAACGCCCGACAATATGCAATGCCATTGCTCCCGGTTCAGCTGGAAAACCGGGATAAATCAAATCGCATACATGGTCTATCGTCATGGCAATAATTGCAACCAGTTTTAAATGATCTGCATTCAATCGCAACTGCGGTTTCATATTTCCCCTCCTGCCAATCTCTCGAATGATTCTTACAAATCCCGATTTGTCGATTTGTCACGAGCCAAGTAAACCACCAATGGGAATGACATTCAACCCTCATTTATAGGCGCTGATAGTAGTAGCAAGCAATGCCCCGGTATATACCCGTTGCAGCCTGTTGGTGGCTGCCGCCCCAAGCCCCCGGTGATTGGCGCGACCGCATCCGATGCACAAGCCGCCGTTGGCGTCTGCTGGTATATACCAGCAGGGGAGGACACCCCGGTAGAACCGCCCTTAGCAGAGAGCCTATAAAGAGAGCGGAGCGCCCAGGTTATCCCCGGACATTCCCACTTCGGCTCCTTCCTGCTGGTCGATCACCTACTTTCCAGCCTGTGTCATTTTGCCACAAATGAACCATCAGCCAATGTGTATTTGGATGGTGAAACCACCCTTTACACAATACATCTCAATATCAGATTTTCGTTTTATCTGCTTCGATTACCTTGATTCGCATGCTATTCGTCAGTAGGATTTCGATATATTTTTATACCAGAGAAATCACTTCTTAATTTACCATTTCTTTCAACATTTACCGCTGCTATTCTATCCTTTATATCTGTAAGCCACCGTTCATATTCATCATCATTTTTATATGTAATACAATCATCTTCATATTGTGTATTCTCATCCAAAGCAGCATAGGAACTAATGTCTGCAACATTATATAAGTCACATAATGCAACAATCATTACGCTATTTAAATCTAATTCTTGTGAACAGGATTTACACAAAAATGTCCAATCGCCATTCATATCATGTGATACATACGCAATGGGTTCTTGTTTATTCATGATGTGTCTGCAAGTATAAACAGCTCGATCTTTTCCATCATTATAAGGGAAAATGGATTTTTTCTCTTTGTTGATTCCTAATTTTTCAAACAATCCCATGACTATATCCCCCTCTATTCCTGTAATAATACATATTTATAGTTCGTCCCATTTCTCAATTAGTTCTTGAAATGAATGAGATTGATACACTATATCATCTTCCCCCATAGAACAAGCGTCGATTGCAAAATAATATCCATCTTTCAAATGATAACTGAACAGCATTCCTCCCAAATCTGTTCCAAAAGCAAAGCAATCCGGAAAATACTCAAAAAATCCATAGTCGTAATTATAATCCATGACTTCTTCAAGTTTTTTAAGCTGCATATAGGACTTTTTCCCAACATTCCCCTCTCCGCCATTATGCTTATGCATAAATTCCAAATAATCCTCCGGTAATTTCATCCCGTTTATTTCATTTAATTCATAATCAGTGCTTTCATTAAATCTAAATTCTAAGAACAGTTCTTCCATGGCATCTAACCTCCTGTCATCCACGAATGCCTTGGCCATAAGCGTTTTGAAAGTGACTTTATTCTTGTGTCCAGTGACCGTAACCTCGCCTGACCCTTTCAATCAATCCTTCTTCAAAAAGTTATTTTATATTTGATGAGCGTACCACAATTTTTAATGATACGCTCATCCTTATTAAAGTACCTCAAATTGCTTCAAAGTATCTTTGAGCGCCTCTGCTTTCTCCCCCGTTGGATGTTTCCTCGGCTGTTTCAATTCTTCTACTGCATTATAGGTCACTTGCTCTTTTGGCTTATATGCTGATTGTGCTGTCTGGCTTTTTGCGGGAAAGGAGGCAGACAGTCTCCACATTCGCAGTCCCAGGAAACATATCCACTGCACACACCTTCACCACCTGATACCCCCGCTCCTGCAAGGTCACCAAATCTCTTGCCAGGCTGGTAGGTTTACAGGAAATATACACCATACGATCCACACCGAAATCTATAATCTTCTCCAGAGCCTTGGGATGGATGCCGTCCCGGGGTGGATCCAGGATAATCAGGTCCGGCTTCTCGGTAATTTCATCGATCACTTTCAGCACATCTCCGGCAATAAACTCACAGTTTTCCAGGCCGTTTGCTGCAGCATTTTCCTTTGCGGCTTCCACCGCCTCCGCCACAATCTCCACACCTACCACTTTGCTGGCCACCGGCGCAATAATCTGGGCAATGGTGCCGGTGCCGCTGTATAAGTCAAACACCACCTTGTCTTTTGTTTCTCCCACATAGCTGCGGGCAGTCTCGTAAAGCACCTCCGCTCCCAGAGAATTAGTCTGGAAGAAGGAAAAGGGCGTGATCCGGAATTTCAGTTCCAAAAGTTCCTCGTAAAAATAATCCTTTCCGTACAAAACCGTGGTTTCATCACTCTGTACCACATCTGCCAGGCTGTCGTTGCGGATATGAAGAATGCCGGCGTAGGCGCCGTCCAATTCCAGCTTCTGCATAGCATCCAGCCAGCCTGCCAAAAGCTCCTGCTCTGCAAATCCGGCTGTCTGACCGGATGTTACCAATGCCACAAGAATCTCCCCGGTCTTTACAGCCCGGCGCACCAGAAGATGCCGTAAGTAACCGGTATGCTGAAGCTTCTTATAATAACTGATATTCCGCTCTGCAAAATAAGTCAGGGCGGCTGTCAGAATCCGGCAGAAATCCGGATGTACAATGTGACAGTCTGGTGTGTTGACAATATCGTAAAAGCTGCCCCTGCGATGCATTCCCAAAGCCAGAGGGCCGTCCTTATATTCATCTCCAAAGGAGAACTCCATCTTGTTCCGGTAACCGTCAAAAATGGGGCTGCCTTTGATTCCCTCGTATTCATAAAAATCACAGACCTCATCCAGTAAATCCTTTACCTGCTGCCCTTTAATCCGCAGCTGCTCCTCATAGGGAAGGCTCTGGTACAGACAGCCGCCGCAGATACCAAAATGGGGGCATGTCCCTTCTTTTCGCTCCAGGGCAGAAGGAGCAATCACCTCCAGAAGCCGTCCCTCGCATCTGCCTTTCCGCTTTTTATTAACTACAAACCGAACGGTCTGTCCAGGGAGAGCATTTTTTACAATCACCCGCTCCCCATCTATATGTAAAATTCCCTTATTGGGGAATTCAATATACTCTACTACTGCCTCGCAAAAATCTCCTTTTTTCACCTTGCTGCTCCTTTATATAAATATTGACAGAGAGTTCGACCCGGCGAACTTTCCTGCGAAACAAAGAAGCGTGCCTCTCAGAGACACGCCCTCAATTTATTTCTCCTCTGCTTCTTCCTCGTCCTCGAAGAAATCATCATCGAAGTCGTCGTCGAAATCATCCTCAAAGTCCTCCAGATAGTCCGGAGTGAAGAAACGGTATACACCGTAAGCGATAGCTGCTACTGCTGCCACTGCGCCGATAATAGCCAGCACCCAGAGAATGCAGGTTTTCTTCTTTTCTTCCTCCTCTTTTCTGTGGAGAAACTCGTTCAGTCTGGTAGAATTCATAATTTCTTCCACACGATTTAAAGCGTCCTTGCCCATAACATCAAATTTGCCCATGTTCATAAGATCCCGTCCTTTCTGTGATAATGGCACAGCAGCCACCTTCCTCGTTATTATACCATTAAATCAGTATTTTTACTATCCTATTTTATTCTATTTTTAATATTATATTACATCTCTCGTTACTGTTCAGAGCCAACCGCCAAAATGCTGCGCACTTTCTCGGTATAGTGTATCCATCACACCTTTTCCAGTCTGGCAAAGGAGGCGAACATCTTTTTCACTCCGGCTGTATCAAAGGCCACCGTCACCTCAAAATCCTTTGGCCCGTCTTTTACCGTCTGCACAGTTCCCTCGCCGAATTTTACATGCCGCACCCGGTCTCCAACTGTGTAATCCAAAGCGGACGGTTTCTCCACTGTAAAGGCTTTTCCAAATCCCGGATTGCTTCCAGCGCCAAATCCGCCAAAAGACGGCTTATCAAAATAGGCATTGGGCTTCTGGCCGAACCGGCTCACCCCCAGCCGCTGCTGATTCTGGTTCCAGGGCAAATCCTCCTGGGCAAATTCATCCCGGCTGACCTTCCTGCCCAGATAAGGATCCAGGCGATGCTCATCCAACAGCTCCTTGGGAATCTCCTCTACAAACCGGCTTACCCTGTTGTACCGGGTTTCCCCATTCACCATCCGAAGCCGGGATGAAGTCAACACCAGCCGCTCTCTGGCACGGGTAATTCCCACATAGCAAAGCCGCCGTTCTTCCTCAATTTCCGTCTTGTCATCAGAAGAAATGGACATCATACTGGGGAACAGCCCGTCTTCCATTCCGCTTAAATACACCACTGGAAACTCCAATCCCTTGGCGCTGTGAAGCGTCATCAGAGTTACCCGGTTTTCCGAATCATCCATCCGGTCCACATCTGCCACCAGAGCCACTTCCTCCAGAAATTCATTTAGATTCGGATGCTCTGTATCATCGCTGTAGCTGACTGCTTTGTTAATCAATTCCTCGATGTTTTCCAGCCGGGTCTGAGACTCAATCTCCCCCTCTGCTGCCAGCTCTGCCATGTAGCCGGTCTCCTCCAAAATATCCTCAATCAGTTGCTTCAGGCTGTAATCCTCATCCAGCATTCTGCTGCGAAAATCCTCAATCTGCTCTACAAAGGACTGAATTTTTCCGGTCGCTTTTCCCAATCCAGGTATGGCCAGGCACCGCTTACAGGCCTCGTAAAAGCTGTAATCCTGCTCCGATGCCCAGGCCACAATCCGCCCTATGGAGGTGGCTCCGATCCCCCGCTTCGGCACATTGATAATCCGCTGTACTGCCAGATCATCCTGGCCATTGGCAATGGTTTTTAAGTAGGATAACACATCCTTAATCTCTTTTCTTTGGTAGAAATTCACACCGCCCACCAGCCGGTAAGGCACATTGTGGGCAATGCATTTTTCCTCTAAAAGCCGGGACTGAGCATTAGTGCGATAAAGAACTGCCGAGTCCTGATAGGGCCGTCCGCTTTTTATCATATCCGTGACAATGCCCTCTGCTTCCTCGTAAGCCTGCTCGTACTGGCGCAGCTCCACCAGTCCTCCCTCCCCATTGGCCGTCCAGAGCGTCTTTTCTTTCCGGCCTTTATTGTTGCGGATTACCGCATTGGCTGCGTCCAGAATATGGCCGGTGGAACGATAATTCTGCTCCAGTTTAATCACCCGGGCGCCTGGAAATGCCTGTTCAAAATCCAGAATATTTCCGATATTGGCGCCCCGGAATTTGTAAATAGACTGGTCGTCATCGCCTACTACACACAGGTTTTTATACTTGCCTGCCAGAAGGGAAATCAACTGAAACTGGGCAGTATTGGTGTCCTGATACTCGTCCACCATGATATACTTAAACCGCT
Organism: uncultured Eubacteriales bacterium; assembly: GCA_951800645.1. Taxonomy (GTDB): domain Bacteria; phylum Bacillota; class Clostridia; order Lachnospirales; family Lachnospiraceae; genus Brotaphodocola. The sequence goes on from CATOIK010000006.1 coordinate 98,033, forward strand.
CCTGATAATATTCCAGCACTTCAGAACTGGTGCGGAACAAATCCACCGTCTTAAAAATCAAATCGTCGAAATCCAGGGCATTGTTCTTCTTCAGTTCTTCCTGATAGCACTGATAAACCTCCGCCACCTTCCGCTCCCGCCAGTCTCCCTGGGCGTTTAACAGAAACTCCTGGGGACTGATAAGCTCATTCTTGGCGTTGGAAATGGCGGTCATCATGGCCCGCTCCCGAAACTGTTTCGGATCCAGATCCAGCTTTTTGATCACCTGCTTCATCAAGGTTTTCTGGTCGTCTGCATCGTAAATGGTAAAATTATTGCTGTACCCCAAATGCTCAATAAACCGCCGCAGAATCTTTACACAGGAAGAATGGAAGGTGCTGACCCAGATGCTTTCTGCGCCAAATCCAACCAGATTATCTACCCTCTCCCGCATTTCTCCGGCAGCCTTATTTGTAAAGGTAATAGCCATAATATTCCAAGGATTGACTCCTTTTTCTTCAATCAGATAAGCCACCCGATGCGTCAGTACCCTGGTCTTTCCTGAACCGGCTCCCGCCAGCACCAGCAGAGGCCCCTCCGTACAGAATACTGCCTCTTTCTGCATGGGATTTAATGTATCGTAAACTGCCATACTATGTATTTCCTTTCGTCTCACTCTGTCAAAAAAGTATAGCACAAAAACAGGGCCGGGGCAAACAGTTCTGTCTGTCCCGGCCCTGACCGTATTTCATTTTAACGCATTCACCGGAAAATCCGGCTGAATTATTCGGCGTAAGCAATCGCCTCAATCTCAACCAGCGCGTCCTTCGGCAGGGCAGCCACCCCAAATGCAGCTCTTGCAGGGCAGTCGCCTGCAAAGAAGGTTGCATAAACCTCGTTCATAGCGCCGAAATCTGCAATGTTTTTTAAGAGAACGGTGGTCTTTACCACATTCTCCATGCCAAGGCCTTCGCTCTCCAGAATGTTCTGGATGTTGGTAAGGGACTGCCTGGTCTGCGCTGCCACATCCTCACCTGCAAATGCACCGGTAGCCGGGTCAATGGGAAGCTGACCGGATACGAATACAAACTTGTCTGCGCGGATAGCCTGTGAGTAGGGACCGATTGCTGCCGGAGCCTTAGTAGTTGCCAATACTTTCTTCATAACTGTAAATCCTCCTGTTTTTTAGTTATAGTGATCCTCTGGCTCTATTATACAAACTTTTTTAGAATAATTCAATGGATGCTAAAATTTTTTCTGGAATTTTGCAATTTTCCCTGCTGCCTCTTGTCATCTAGTATTGAATACTATATAATAGAGGACAGAGGTGAAATCATGAAAACAAACGAGGAACGACTACAGGACATTTTAAGCCGCCTGGATAATCTCTCCTACATCAAACTGGAAAAAATCCCAGAGATTGACCTGTATATGGATCAGGTAACCTCTTTTATGGAGGAGCACCTGCGGAAAGCCAAGCGGAATCCGGAAGACAAGGCATTAACCAAAACCATGATCAACAACTATGCTAAAAACAACATTCTTCCGCCGCCGGTAAAGAAAAAATACAGCAAGGAACACATCCTGATGCTGCTGTTTATCTACTACTATAAAAATCTGCTGTCCTTCACAGATATAGAACAACTGTTCCGCCCCATTACAGAAAAACACTTCCACGCAGACTCAGAGCCATCCTTAAGCCACATCTACCAGGAGGTTTTCTCTCTGGAAAAAGACCAGATGAAGCGCTTAAAGGAAGATATTGCCGCCAAGTTTGAGGCTGCAGGAGAGACCTTTGCAGACGCAGCGGAAGCTGACCGGGAATATCTGCAGCTCTTTGCCTTTATCAGCGAGCTGTCCTTTGATGTATACTTAAAAAAGCAGATGGTAGAGATGATGATCGACCAACTGCGGGAAGAAACGGAGCCGGAAACAAAAAAGAAGCGCTGAGGGATTATACCCAGCGCTTTTCTCTATTACTTTTCAGAGCCTTCCCTGTTTTCCAGCCGAGAAAATACCATGTCGTAGCCGTCATTTCCGTAGTTTAAGGAACGGTTCACACGGCTAATGGTGGCCGTAGACGCACCGGTCTTCTCTGCAATCTCCAGGTAAGTCTTCTTTTCTCTGAGCATTTTTGCTACCTCGTACCGCTGCGACAATGACAACAGCTCATTCACCGTACAGACATCCTCAAAAAACACATAACATTCTTCCGGGTCTTTGAGTGTAAGAATTGCCTGAAACAGATGATCCACTGCTTCGGTTCTGATTTTCTTGTTCATATGCTGCATACCCTTTCTTTCGCATGGTAAGGCACTTTGGCCCCTTCTTTCGATAGTTTAGCACACTAAAACTATAAAGTCCATACTTTTACAGCAAAAATTTTTCCACCACATGAGCCACGCCGTCATCGTTGTTGGAAAGGGTTATATAATCGGCTGCCCTGCGGACCGGAAGCACGGCATTTTCCATGGCTACCCCAAGACCGGCAAACTCAATCATGGAAAGGTCATTGTAGCCATCTCCGCAGGCAATCATCTCCTCCCGCGTAAGCCCCAGTAAACTTAACAACTGAGCCAGGCTCTGAGCCTTATCAATGCCTTTGGGAAGGATTTCCAGAAAAAAAGGTTCTGACCGGTAAACGCTGAAATCCCGGCCCAGGGCAGCCTTTACGCGGGCCTCCACCATAGCCAGATAATCTCCGTCGTCTGTCATCAGAAACTTCGGCACTGGAAAATCCACATAGGTTTCCATGTCGTCAATCTGACGAAGCTCCAAATGATTGATCTTCGATTCCAGTTGCCCATAAGGGCAGTCTCGGTTGCTGGTAATAATCACATCGTCCTGATAGGTCAGGATACTGGTTACTCCCTCGTCCTTTGCCAGCCGGATAATTCCGGCATTGGCCTCTGCAGGCAGCTTCTTCTCATACATTACCTGCTTTGTCCGGCAGTCTGTAATCATACCGCCGTTAAAGGATAAAATGTAGCTGCCGAACCGGTCTAAATCCAGTTCTTTTGCCAGAGGCATCACCCCGTAGGTAGGGCGGCCAGACGCCAGTACTACCTTTACGCCCCGGCGCTGGGCCTCCATTAACGATTCTCTTGTCCGTGGTGTAATCACTTTGTCCCGGTTGGTTAATGTGCCGTCTAAATCCAGCACAATCATTTTATACGGTTTCATATTCCGAATGCAGCTCCTTCATCTGCGCAAATACAACATGATCCAGGGCTTCTTCGGCGATTCCCACACAGTTGTCTGCAATACGGTCCAGTCCGTAAAGAATCGCTGTAAAATCAGAAATCAGGGACGGATCGCAAACCTGCTTCTTTACCCGTTCCAGATGAGCCTTGTTAAATTTTTTCTGTGCCTTGCGCATTTTATTTTTGTTGCGTCCCACCTTCTGGGCTGCCGCCCAGTCTCCGTTTCGGACTGCAAGCATCGCCTGTTCAAACAGGCTCTGTAAAATTTTAAAGCAGTGGTTCAGCTCTCCTACCGCCTCGGTAGAGATGGTCTTGCCGTCCTCCTGCATCTTTCCGGTAACCTGGGAAATCTCCATGCAGCGCTCTGCAATACGGCCCATATCGTTGGCTACGGACAAAAGGCCTGCTGTCTGCTCAGACTGACGCTCCGTCAGATTACCGCTGGAAAGCATCTTCGTCAGATACAAAGAAATGCTTGTCTGCAGCCGCACCACTACAGAACTGAACTCTGAAAACTGTTTCTGGGCTGCCTGGCGATCTTCTCCAACCAATGCCTCCTGGGCCAACTTCAGCATTTCTGCTTCCAGATCTGCTCCCCGCTCCAGCTCCCTGGATACCAGATACATGGCAGCCACCGGCTGACTGATAACCTTTTCATCCAAAAACTGAGGCTGGTATGCCTGGTTCTCATTCTGATCATTGCCCCGGACGATGAATTTTACAATCTTCACCATAACTGGAAGCAGGGGCAGCCACACCAGGGTACAGCCGATGTTGAATATGGTGTGGGCATTTGCAATCTGTCTGGAAATCACTTCCACCTCCGGCCCTTTGGGAGAGATGAACTGCACAAATGCAGTCAGAACCGGAATCATAAACAGGAACACAATACTGCCGGTGAGGTTGAACACACTATGGGCCACTGCAGTCCGTTTGGCGTTCTTGGACTGGCTGATGGACGCCAGCAGCGCAGTAATGGTAGTACCGATATTATCTCCCAGCAAAATCGGGATAGCGCCAGCCAGACCGATAACGCTGGACACGCCGTCCGGTCCCGCCTGAGACGCAAAGTTCTGAAGCACTGCAATGGTTGCAGAGCTGGACTGTACTACCAGGGTCATTACCAGACCTAACAGTACGCCCAGAACCGGAATCTCCGCTACAGTTCCCATCAGGTTTGTAAAGAAGGGGCTGCTTGCCAGAGGCTTCATTACGCTGCCCATGATTTCAATTCCCTCAAACAGCAGGCCAAAGGAAAATACTACCAAACCAATGTTTTTGATTTTTTCCTTCTTACTGACAAAATTCATTATAAAGCCAATGAAAATAATAGGGTAAATATAATCGCTGATTTTAAATGCCAGCAACTGGGCTGTCATGGTGGTGCCTACATTTGCGCCAAAGATTACGGAAATTGCCTGCGGCAGGCTCATCAGTCCTGCGCTTACAAATCCGATAACCATAACCGTAGTAGCAGAGCTGGACTGCAGCACTGCGGTAACCAGAGCGCCTGCCATTGCACCCATAATGGGGTTTCTGGTCAGAAAGCTTAAAATGCTTCTCATCCGCTCTCCTGCTGCTTTCTGCAGGGCGTCGCTCATACTGTTCATGCCGTACAGAAAAAGTGCCAGACCCCCTACCAGGCCAAATATCACTTGTACCGATTCATTCATATTCTTTTTCCTCCGAATGCAGGATTATTCCCTGCTGATTCACATGGCTCGTTTCCCCTTAACGCCGATTTTATGATAGCATAATCTATTTTTTACTTCTATAGTTATCGTGATAAATTTGTGTTAAATCTATGTAAAATTCGTTAAATTCCTTTCATCTGCCCAGTTAGAGGAACCAATTCAGCAATCGGTAATAGACTGAATATAGTAAGAATATTTTGGGAGGAATCTTATGAAAAAGGCAATAACAAGGGTCTCTGCCCTGCTTTTAGCTGCTTCAACCGGGCTCAGCCTGACCGGATGCGGCGCATCGGCCAAATCCGGAGACCTTACTCCGGTAACCTTAAACGAGGTGGCCCACTCCATCTTCTATGCGCCTCAGTATGCAGCCATTGAGCTGGGCTATTTTGAGGAGGAAGGCATCGACCTTACTCTGGTAAACGGCGGCGGCGCCGACAAGGTGATGACTGCTCTTGTCTCCGGCGATGCAGACATCGCCTTCTGCGGCTCAGAAGCCAGCATCTACACCTACGCCCAGGGTGCAGAAGACTATGCCGTCAACTTTGCCCAACTGACCCAGCGAGCCGGAAACTTTTTAGTAGGACGGACGCCGGACGATGCTTTCACCTGGGAGAAATTAAAGGGAACAAAGGTGCTGGGCGGCCGGGCCGGCGGTATGCCGCAGATGGTCTTTGAATACATCTTAAAGAAAAACGGCATTGACCCCAAAACCGACCTTACCATTGACCAGAGCATCAGCTTTGGGCTGACGGCAGCAGCCTTTACCAGCGATGATTCAAACTACACCGTTGAATTTGAACCCTTTGCTACCAGCCTGGAAACGGAAGACGCCGGTTATGTAGTAGCCTCTTTGGGAACGGATTCCGGATATGTGCCCTACACCGCTTACAGCGCCAAGAAAAGCTTCCTGACTGAAAATCCAGAGCTGATCCAAAGCTTCACGCGAGCCTTGCAGAAGGGAATGGACTATGTGAATTCTCATTCCTCTGAGGAGATTGCAAAAACCATTCAGCCCCAGTTTAAGGAAACCTCTCTGGAGCAGATTACAAAAATTGTAGACCGGTATAAGGCTCAGGATACCTGGAAGGAAAATCTGATTTTTGAGAAAGACAGCTTTGAGCTGCTCCAGAATATTTTGGAGGAAGCAGGGGAGCTTACAGTACGGGTGCCTTATGAAGAATTGGTTACTACGGAGTTTGCGAAAGCGGCGGCTGATTCTGAGGCAATTTCCAAGTAACAAATGACATAAACAGGGGATGTTGGTGCATGTAGTGAAGCATCTTTCTGCTATCACATGTCCGCGCATCTCGAACGACACATGTTTGGCCAGGACAGATAAAGTCCGTCATAACAAATCTTGTGTCAGTGAGAGCGTGCGAACATGGATGCAGAAATGTGCACAGCTACATACTGCAACATCCCATCACATTATCTCTCTTTTAAAATTTCATCAGTTCCTGGCACACCCGGCCTACAGGCAGGCCTACTACATTGGTGTAATCCCCTTCAATCCCCCGGATATAGGCGGCAAATCTGCCCTGGATGCCGTAGGCTCCGGCTTTGTCCATCGGCTCTCCTGTGTCTGCATAGGAAAGTATCTGTTCCTGGGTCATCGGGTAGACATGGACATCGGTTTTCTCATAGAAGGTGACGGTCTGCCCGTCTGCAGCCTCTATCAAAGTCACTCCGGTAAACACCTGATGGCTCCGGCCCTGGAGCATCCCGATCATCCGGATGGCGTCAGCCCGGTCTTTCGGCTTTCCTAAAATCACCCCATCTGCTGCCACCACTGTATCAGAGCCGATAATCACTGCAGCCTCTCCCCGGTGCAGCCGGGCAATGTCTTCTGCCTTCTGTCTGGAAAGCTCCATTACCACCTGCGCCGGTTCGCTGCTGGTAATCACTTCTTCCACCTGGCTGGGCTCCACCTTCGGCTCTAAGCCCACCTGCCGCAAAAGCTCCAGCCGTCTGGGAGACGCAGACGCCAGAATCACTTGTTTCTTCCAGTCCATCTATTCATCCACCTCCAGCACATACGGAGTTTCCTGATATACATAATAATTGAGCCAATTACTGTAAAGGGTGTTGGCCATATTCCGCCAGCAAAGGGTAGGCCGTTTGTCCGGGTCATCGTCCTCATAATAGTTGCAGGGGATCTCCGGAGAAAGGCCCCGCTCCATATCCCGGTGATACTCCTCATCCAGGGTCATCCGGTCATATTCCGGGTGTCCCTGGACAAAAATGTGGCGGCCGTCCTGACTCATGATCAGAAACAGCCCGGCCTCCTCTGACTCCGCCAGGATCCGCAGTTGGGGATGCCGCTCCACATCCTCTCTGCGCACCTCTGTATAGCGGGAATGAGGAGCCATAATGTAATCGTCCATGCTGCGGCAAAGAGGCACCTTATGATGAAGAACTTTGTGGCGATAAATGCCACTCAGTTTCTTCTCCCGCTGATATTTGGGAATGCCGTAATGATAATAAAGCCCTACCTGAGCACCCCAGCAGATGTGGAAGGTGGAGGTCACATGACGCTTCGTCCATTCCATAATCTCCGACAGTTCTCTCCAGTAATTGACCTCCTCAAACTCCATCTTCTCCACCGGCGCTCCCGTAATAATCATTCCATCGTAATGCTGCCTGCGGATTTCTGCAAAGGAACGGTAGAACCGGTCCAGATGAGAGGCAGCGGTGTTTTTGGATACATGGGTCGCCATCATCAGAAAGGTACAGTTAATCTGCAGCGGCGTGTTGGAAAGGGCTCTCAGAAGCTGCAGCTCCGTTTCCTCCTTCACTGGCATCAGATTCAAAATCAGAATTTCCAATGGGCGGATGTCCTGGCTCACTGCCCGCTCCTCGTCCATGACAAAGATGTTTTCCGACTCTAAAATGGCCTTGGCCGGCAAATCGCTCTGTATTTTAATCGGCATGATAAGTTCCCTCCAACAGTTTCAAAAAATCTTCCTCCGAAAGAATCGGAATGCCCAGCTCACGGGCTTTTTTATTTTTCGATGAAGCAGAAGCCGTGTCATTGTTGATCAGATAGGTGGTCTTAGTGGTAACGGAACCGGTAGCCTTCCCTCCCTTGGATTCAATCAGTTCCTGCAGCTCCTTCCGATTGGCAAAATGCTCTACAGAACCAGTGATTACAAAAGTCATGCCAGCCAGGCTCTGACTGGACGCATCTGCCTGGGCAGGCGCTGCCTCAATCTCCAGCTCTGCCAAAAGTTCATCTACCATCTGGTTGTTCTTCCCCGATGCAAAGTAACCGCACCAGCCTTCTGCCAGCACAGCGCCGATCCCGTCTGCCTCTGTCAGTTTTTCTGCCGAAGCCCGGCGCATGGCGTCAAAATCATAATGGAAATGGCGACACAGCACTTTGGCATTTGCCAGGCCAATGCCAGCGATGCCCAAACCGTAAATTACCCGCGGCAAAGTAGTCTGGGCCGCAGTTTTCACTGCTGCCTGCAGATTATCGTAGGACTTCTGTCCGAATCCTTCCATCTCTATGATTTCATCTTTATGCTGATCCAGATGGAACAGGTCTTTGTAGCTGTGAATGAAGCCTGCTGCAATAAATCGCTCCAGCGTTGCCTCAGAAAGACCGTCAATGTTTAAGGCGTCCCGGCTTACCAGCAGGGCAAAGCTTTTTATCTTCTTTGCCTGACAGTCCGGATTGGTGCAGTAAAGAGATTTCACATCCGTAGCCTGCCGCACCTCCGTGTCTCCGCCGCAGACCGGACAGTGGGCGGGAATCTCCAGATTGCCGCTGCGGGTTAAATTCTCCGCAATTTGAGGAATAATCATATTAGCCTTATAGACTGTAATCCGGTCTCCGATTCCCAGCTCCAGGGCTTCCACAATGCTGATATTGTGAACGCTGGCTCTGCTGACTGTAGTACCTTCCAGCTCCACCGGGTCAAAAATTGCCACCGGATTGATCAGTCCGGTCCGGGATGCGCTCCACTCAATCTCCTGCAAACAGGTCTCCCTGATTTCATCGGCCCACTTAAAAGCAATGGAATTCCGGGGAAACTTGGCTGTCCGCCCAAGAGATTCGCCGTAGGCAATATCGTCCATCAAAAGCACCAGGCCGTCTGACGGAATATCGTAGGACTGTACCTTTTCCGCAAAGGTCTTTACACCGTCTGCCAGACTTTCCCGGTCCACCTCCAGGTATTCCACCACATCAAAGCCCTGGCCCTTCAGCCATTCAAACTGTGCCTTCCGGGAATTGGAAAAGTCCACCCCATCTGCCCGCACCAGCATAAACGCCTCAAAATTCACATTTCTCCGGGCTGTAATTTCATTGTTCAACTGCCGCACAGAGCCGCTGCAAAGATTCCTCGGATTCTTATATTTTGCGTCCACATCCTCAATTTCCCCGTTAATTCGGGCAAAATCCGAATATTTGATAACTGCCTCGCCCCGCAGAATCAACTGGCCCTGATAAGCAATCTTTAATGGCACATTGGCAAACACCCTGGCATTGTTGGTAATGACCTCCCCAATCTCTCCATTGCCGCGGGTAACCGCCTTTACCAGTTCTCCGTTTTCATAGGTTAAAACGATAGTCAGGCCGTCCAGCTTCCAGGACAGAAGCCCTTTCTGGCTGCCCAGCCATTCTTTCAATGCCTCCACATCTTTCGTCTTGTCAAGAGACAGCATGGGAGCCTCGTGGGCCTCTTTTGGAAGCTCGCTTAAAATTTCATAGCCCACCTTCTGGGTAGGACTGCCAGCCAGCACCACGCCTGTCTCCGCCTCCAAAGCCAGAAGCTCATCGTACATCCTGTCGTACTCGAAATTACTCATAATCTCCCGGCTTTCCTGGTAGTAGGTCTTTGCCGCCTCAGAAAGCTCTGCCGCCAGTTCCTTCATCCGTAGAATCCTTGCGTCCTGATTCTGCTCCATATTCCTTACTCCTGTCTGCGCTTCTATTGTCCGATTTTTGTATCTTTCACTTCTGCTATCCGGCTTCTGTCCATTCGTTTTCCCGCCGGCTCCTATTCCGTTTTAAGGTCTACCCGGATTGCCTCATCCTGTTCTATTTTCGCCTGCAGAAGCATCCACTGCAGTTCTTCCATCTCCTGAGGCGTCACATTCCGGAAATCTCCTGTATTCAGTCTTCCCAACTGGATATTCATGATGCGCACCCGCTTTAAAGACACTACATGATACCCCAGTTCCTGGCACATCCGACGAATCTGCCGGTTCAGCCCCTGTGTCAGAATGATGCGGAAAGATTTCTTTCCAGTAGCCTCCACCTTGCAGGGACGAGTGGTCACTCCCAGTTCTTTCAGTTCCACGCCCTCCTGCATTCTCTTTATAAAGGCGGCGTTAAAAGGCTGATCTACCGTTACCAGATACTCCTTCTCGTGAAGATTTCCTGCGTGCATAATCTCGTTAGCCAGTTCTCCCTGGTTTGTCATAAGCAGCAGCCCTTCCGAATCCTTATCCAGCCGTCCCACCGGATACACCCGCACCGGATAGTGAATCAAATCTACCACATTCATGGCCCGGTCTTTATCAGATGTAGTGCAGACCACCCCTCTGGGTTTATTCACTGCCAGAAGCACCGGCTTTATCCTTTTGACGCCTGCTGCTCCCACTGGTTTTCCATCACAGACAATGCTTTCCTTTCCAATAACCTTCTCTCCCATACCGGCGACCCGTCCGTCTATGGTAACCTTTCCCGCCTCAATCAGCCGGTCTGCCTCCCGCCGGGAACAAACGCCCTGGGCGCTTAAATATTTGTTCAAACGCATTTCTTCCATAACTTCACCCCAATCCTATGAAATGTGCGCCGTCAGAGGCCCACTTGAAAAAGTGAGCTGCTGCGAAATCCACCGTTCGCAACAGCCCGTTTCTATTTAATGAATAAACATAGCGTCCCCAAAACTAAAGAACCGGTAGCGTTCCTTTACTGCAGCTTCATAAGCAGCCAGCACCTGTTCCCGCCCGGCCAGTGCCGACACCAGCATCACCAGAGTAGACTCCGGCAGGTGGAAATTGGTGATCAGGCAGTCCAGAATTTTAAACTGATACCCTGGATAAATAAAGATTTCCGTCCAGCCGCTTCCAGCCTGCAGGACGCCATCCTCTCCAGTTGCAGATTCAATGGTTCTGCAGCTAGTAGTTCCCACACAGATTACCCGGCCCCCCGCTGCCTTGGTATCGTTAATCTTTTTTGCCTCAGACTCCTCCACCATGTAAAACTCGGAATGCATATGATGTTCCAGCACATTCTCCACCTTTACCGGACGGAAAGTACCCAGCCCTACATGGAGCGTCACATGGGCAATCTGAACTCCCATGGCTTCAATCTGAGCCAGCAGGTCTTTTGTAAAATGCAGTCCTGCTGTAGGCGCCGCCGCAGATCCTTCATGCTTCGCATAAACCGTCTGATAACGGTTTTTGTCCTTCAGCTGATGCGTAATGTAGGGCGGCAAAGGCATCTGTCCCAGGCGGTCTAAAATCTCCTCAAAAATACCATCGTAGGAAAACTGAATCAGCCGGTTTCCCTCGTCCACCACATCCAGCACCGTGCCCTTTAACAGGCCGTCTCCAAACACCAGCACTGCTCCCGGACGGCATTTCTTCCCCGGTTTCACCAGCGTCTCCCAAATGTCGTTTTCCCGGCGCTTTAAAAGCAGTACCTCTACCTTGGCCTGAGTGTCTTCCTTCACGCCGTAAAGCCGGGCCGGAATCACTTTTGTATCGTTAATCACCAGACAATCTCCCGGTTTTAAATAGGAAGTAATGTCCTTAAACACCTTGTGCTCCACTGCCCCGGTTTCTTTATCCAGCACCAGAAGCCGGGAGGAAGAACGATCCTCCAACGGGTCTTGGGCAATCAGCTCCTGAGGCAAATCAAAATAAAAATCTTTTACATTCATGGTTTCCATAGTCTATTTCCTGTTTCTTTGTATATCGGTTTTCTGTCTGTTTTTTTCTGAATTTCCTGACCGTTTTTACAGCCGGTCTGCTGACCCTTACTGTCCTTCTGCGCCAGGTCCTGCCGGGCTAACCGTCTCTGCTTCGCTTCCTGCTGCCCCTGCTTCTACTGCGCCTTCCGGCCCTACTGCCGGAGCGCCTGTATTTTCACTGTTGGTTTCAAAAGCCTCGATCGTACTGGCAGGTGCTGCACTGGGCGCCATGGCTTTTGTCTCCGCTTCTGTAGTCTCTGCCTGGGTCTCAGGACGGCTTTCCGGTTCCGGGGCTTTTGTCGTTTCTTCCTCTACCACCACAACCTCCGGCTCCGTTTCATCTTCTCCGTATACCGGCGAACCATCCCGCAGTACGCCGTACACCTCATTTAAGGCCTCGTCTGCAGTCAAGGCTTCCTTCAAACGAACATTCACATCCGACGCCAGCCGCCGTACTTCCTCAGAATGGTTTACCTTGTCTGCAAATTCCAGAAGCTGCTCAGAAAGCTCAGACTGATTTACCAGCAGATAATTTCCTTCTGTATCCTTTCTCACAAAGCTCCACATAATCATGGGCGCCGCCGTCTCCACAGAATGGAACCGGATGTCATACAGCGTATAAACAAGCCAGGTATCCGACGCCTCTGCTTCCCGCACATAGGTAGTGATGTTGTCAAACCCCAGCACATACTTGGCATTGCTGCGAAGCTTCATGCGGTTTTCCTCTAACTGAGCCTCTGTCAGCTCTCCGCCGCCGTAAAGCCGGTTCATGGCTGCTGCATCCGAGGCTTCTCTTGCAGCAAAATAAGCTTCCATCAAATCCAGAATTTCCGGCACACTGTCCTTCCGGAAATTTTCAGTTTCAAATGCATCCAGGGTCTCCTGCGGCTTTGCAGGTACTGCATCACTGTCCTCAATGCCGTCTCCCTCAACAATACCGTTTGGATCGTCCATACAGGTCTCTCCCGGCGTCTCCATCTGCTCCGCAGACGCCTGCGGCTCCGACTCCCCAGATCCTGCTTTCACATGGTCTGCAATCACAATAATAATCATCAGTATAATTACAATCAGCGGAATAGCGGCCATATGAAGAAGCCGTTTTCTCTCTTCTTCCCCCTTCTTCCGTTGAAATCTTCTGTCCTGTCTCATCTGATTCCCCTCGCTTTTTCTCACAGTTCCTGGTTCCAGAACGGGTTCTGCAGGAATATAGCATCAGTAGATAAAGATGTCTGCGCCCTTGCTCACTGATGGTAACATCATAACAAAATAAGAGTGAAAAATCAACAAAATACCTCTTGCAATTCTCAAAAAAATATAGTATTATAAGGAAGATGCGTCTGTAGCTCAGTGGATAGAGCAGTGGCCTCCGGAGCCGCGTGCGGAGGTTCGATTCCTCTCAGACGCATTTTTTATTTGCCAAAATTCTCAAATATTCTTTCATTCTCAATGTAATAGCACTGCAAAATTGTTTCTATTTTCATTGGCTTTTACCCTCTTAAATTTTTATTATATTATAGACGCATTGCTGTTATTGTTGTAGTATAGGATTATAAAGATCTGCAAAAGTAAAACCTTTAACAAGTAATACATATAAACTGTTTTCGGAGAGTGAGAATTATGGAATACAGGGATAGACCAGCCGGCTGGAAACACGCCAAACGATCCGGACATGAAAATGAGGACCTGATCAAAGAGCGTCTTGATATGGATAAGCAATTTCAAGACTATTTCCTTGAAAAAGTCAACAAATCATCCGCTCAAATAACTAAAACGAGCATCGGCGGTCTGCATGAAACAAGTGTACCGAGTGTAAATGGCCGAAAAACAAAATCCAAAACCGACTTAAAAGTACATCTCGACACCAAGGAAGTTATCAATGTTTCCATCAAAAAAAGCCTTGGCGGACAAGTCTATTTCGTAAGAGCCGGCCTGTTTATCGAGACATTCGAGAAACAGTTTAAGAAAAAAATCCCATCTGATGTCCAACGGGCCATCAATTTGTTCTGGGCCGCCGCAGATGATGCTGTTGAAATTATTGAAAATTGGGGCGATCGAAACAATTCAAAAAACTATAACCAACAAATCAGACATAAGAGTTTAAATGCTGATACCCTTAAGGCATACAATAAACATCTCTACCAGGTTCTGTTAAATTGGTTTGCCGACAACGCCTATGCACTTGCTAAAATCTCTTTTTCCATGGGTGCAGCGCAGGATCCCGGAGAATGGTCTGCCTTTGTCTGGTACATAAATCTTCTTGGCGAAAATGATGTTAACGACATTTTCTTCATTGAAGATATTTGTAAAACAGCGCAGGCAACTGCCTATGAAAAAACCTGTTATGGAACTTCAAATGGCGGCACCACGATTCAGCTTCCTTTCGGATTTGTTCAGTGGCACCAAAAGCAGTTACAATTTCATCATAGCTATGAAAAAATACGACTATTGTTAAAATAATAGAATCCCATATGTCATTAAATAGAAGGATTTTTCGATATATGGAATTTAGAGAACGAACCCGAAAAACACACTGCTCTGGTTTATAATCAACAAAAGCCGCCCCAACATGGCGGCTTTATCTCACTTTAAGGCTTCCAGCATTTGCCTGGCAATGGCAACAGACAATAGCGGCGGAACCGCATTTCCAATTTCAAGTCTTTTCTTTCCATCTGATCCATAGAACTTATAATCATCCGGGAAGCTCTGCAGACGGGCTCCTTCACGGATAGACATGGCTCTGGAGTCTCTGGGGTGAATACATCTGGAAGAGGACGGACAGGCAAAATTACGGGTAATGGTTGTAGACGGCCGTTCCCACCACAGCTTTGCATAAGTATTTCCATATCCGCTCTTTGGCCTGATAGATTCCGGCAAATCATTTTTAGATTGGCCATCTTGAAGGGCTTCCATGATTCTGATTAAATGTTCCCCGTTTTTAGGCGCTGCATGTTCAGATACTTCGCTTGCTCCACTGGCTCTGACAAACGCAAGAAACTCATTATTGACACCATGAGCATACGCAGTGCTTGATTCGCCGCTTTTTAAGACAGGTAAGTCTCCGATAGCATCTTCTAATGTAACAAACGGCTTCAAGCCTTCCCCATGAGTCGGAACCGGAAATTCAAAATGATTTTCGCCCTTTATACCAACCAAGATCACTCGTTCTCTCAGTTGAGGAACACCGTAATCAACCGCATTCAACACTTTATACTTCAAAGAATAGCCCATTTGTTCAAACTCTGATTGTACTTGTTGAAATAATCTTCCTTTATCCATGCTCAAAATTCCAACTACATTTTCAAAGATAAATGCTCTTGGGGTTAAAATTTGCATAATTCTTTTGTATTGCATAAACAGATTTGCCCGATCATCCATTTGGCGTTTACCCAGGGTAGAGTAAGACTGACATGGAGGTCCGCCGACAACAATATCAATTTTTTCTCCAGCAAGCGCTTCTTCAAACATTCCCTCAGTCAGATCATTGATATCGCAGTTCATCATTTTTACTTCCTGATGATTCAGGCTATAGGCAATGGAAATATCTTTATCAATTTCGTTTGCAGCAATAATTTTAAATCCCGGAAGTTCAGAAAACCCGTAACTTAGTCCTCCAACTCCTGCAAACAGATCCATTATATTATATTTACACATCGTATCTTAAATCCTCAAGAGTTTTGGGAATAACTTCAACCAAAAAGAACTTTAGGATCCCATTTCTGAGATCCTAATCAATTTTATTTAGAGATTATTCTCTGCCGTGTTGGTAGTTCTTTTGACTATTTTATATCCATATTATCCTGCGTATATGAGTTAAGGTTATCACTTTATTATCGGTGCTGATAACACCTGCTCTGTAACTGCGGATAAACGCAATATGTTCCGTATCAAATTATAAGCGATTCCGCTTAGAAGTTCAATACTATTTCACCATTTTCACGACTACATTTCCCGAACGATTCACATCACTTGCAGTTCTGATTGCCGTTTCTAACTGCTCTAACGGAAATTCGTGCGTGATAATACATTCCAAGTCCCATTTCCTTCAAGACATCATCGTTTGAACATCTGCCACATCTTCAGGCATATAACCGCCGGCGCCTATGATGCGCTGTTATGCATAAGTCATATGCAGCAAATCGTTCAAAATACTCTCGGCGCCGGCGGCATCCAGCCAGCAATCAATATCAGCTGTTTCTCCGCTTAATGAATGTGCCATACCGAAATATTCTTTTGCTTTCTCTGCAAAATCTTCTGTGGACGGATTGCATACAGCAAATCCAAGTTTCTTTGCCAATTTTAATCGGAAATCAGAGCAATCGCACAACATCACTTTGCTCATTCCAAAATACTGAAACCCAACTGCTGCTGCTATTCCAATGGTTCCACAACCGAAAACGACTGCATTCTGCCCTGCCACATATTTGTTATTTTCACAAGGAATCATTCCCCGGCGTGCAGCACGACAGCCAACCGTAAACGGCTCGATCAGACTGGCAAGTTTATCAGAAATGCATTCGTCAACGGAATACAAAGAATGATTTTTCTTTGCATTAGGTATCAAAATATATTCTGAAAATCCGCCAATCGTCCCTGCTCGTTTTGTATCATCTTTTGCATATCGTGGGTATGATGTTGTATAAATAAAGTTGACACCTTATTCTCAAAGAATTCATGTATAATAAAGAGAATAAGGAGGAACTCTCAATGTCATGTCCCCAACGCAAATACGACCATGAATATAAGGTCCAGGCTGTCAAGCTCGCCAGAGAAACAGGCGGTGCTAAGGCAGCCAAAGAATTAGGTATTCCAGAAGGAACCATCCATACATGGCTGAAAGCAGTTAGAGCAGGCGCTTTAGATATAGGCGATGTTGCACATACTCCAGAAAGTGGGATGAGCCTTGCTGAGGAGCTTGCCATGCTCCGCAAACGCGTTAAGGATCAGGATAAAGAAATCCGGCGTCTGAAAGAGAAAAATGAATTTCTTGAGGAAGCAAGTGCTTTTTTCGCAGCCAGCCGTCGGAAGTCAGTAAGAACCAAAAAATAACATTCATTGCCATAAAAACAGAAGACGGCATGATTAAGAGAAAACTTTCGTTCTATTGCCGGATGCTTGGCATTAGCCGCCAGGGGTTCTACAAATATCTTGCTCATAAAGATCAACCCTGGAAATATCAGGACTTCGCTGATGCTATGAGCGCAATCAATACGGAGGATGAATGCAATAATACCTATAAGCGTATTCGCATGTATCAGGCACTTCTCCTTAAGCAACCGGAAGGACCCAAAATCCCCAGTGAGAGAACCGTCTACAGGGTTATGGATGAAATAGGCCTTAGCCATCGGCCAAAGCGTAAGCCAAATGGTATTACCAGAGCTGATCGAGAAGAGCGTAAGTCAGATAATCAGCTTCTAAATAAGGCTTTTCACCCTTGTTTTATATATAACAGGTACTTCCATGCATGTCAAGAGCAGGCGGCTTGAACTGCACCCTTGACAGCTTTTCCTGTCTTTACTACTTCCTATCGGTCGAAACGGAATTTCAATATGGCTTCAACCAGTTTAGCCTTTAGCCTGTCCTGTGTATTATCATTGATATGTCCCTTATACATAGACAGATATTTGATGTGAGCGGTGTAGTGCCGCAATACTGCGTTTACCGCTTCCAGCTCTCCGGCAACGGCTTTTTCGATCACTTCAAAAGGTATCAGCTTTTTGTTCCTCATGTTCCAATTTCTCCCATTCTTTCCGTAATTGTTTCAGCGCAACATTTCTCCTGCAGTTTATCAAACTCCTGCAACGCCCGTACAGTCTGCCGATTGCTTCATCACGATAACCAATGAAGCAATAAAGCAACAGGACTTCTCGCCTTAATTTCGGCAATCTTGATAATGCCACTGCTAACTGTTCATCATCAACGACAACTTCCTTTCCCAATACAAGAAATACAGTCGGCTTGTCCTGCTTTTCAAAATAGCTGTCCATAGCAGACGGTTCAAAATATCGTTCTGACATCAGATAGTCGAAGGGATATTTCCCGTTCTTCTTTCCGCTTCAAATCCCGCCATGCGCCTACTGCTTCATGGCGCAGAACAATCTTGCAGAACGCATGGAACACATATTCGATATGCTCCATGAACTGTTCAGAATATCTCATTTTCTCTCACCCCCTTTCTTCCCAGTAGGGGGCTATTACAGCAAATACCCATACAGAAGAAAGCGTATAGGTATTTGAGTAATGCGAGTTATTAAGACATATTAAATGATATGTGTGTTCATACTCGTAGGCAGAAAATCCCATTCCACAAGACAGGATTTTTTGATAATTCACCATAGCCAAAACTACCCATGAAATAAAAAACAGACATAGCAGTACCTCACAATACCGCCATATCTATGAAAGTTATTCTGCCACATAAAAACGGCGGCTTTGATTGTTATTTCAAAACCGCCGTTTAGCCGCTTGTATTCTGTTTTGGCGCATGATGATTTTGCCACCACACAACGGTTTTTTTATTAACCGCCGGACGGCATGAAAACTTTCTTTTTATGCGTAGTGATACTTCTCTCTGTTCTGATGAAGAAAAACCAGTGCTACAATCATAGTGGTTAACTCTGCTATCGGTACTGCAAGCCATACCCCCGTTACGCCCAAAAGATTAGGCAATGTAAGCAACAGCACTGTAATCAGTCCAAAAGTCCGCAGGAATGACAAAATTGCTGACAACTTCCCGTTTGATAATGCAGTAAATGTGGCAGAGGTAAAAATATTCAGTCCACAAAACAGAAAACTGAATGGGAAAATCAAAAATCCGTTTCGCGCAATTTCGTAAACAGGAGTTCCCTTTTCTGCAAAAACACTAACCAATGGCGAACCAAAAATAAATGCTATTGCAAAAACAGTGACCGAAATAAAGACAATGAACCGTATACAAATACAAAATACATTCTTTAACTGTTTTTCGTCCTGCTTCCCATAGTTATAGCTGATAACAGGGGCTACTCCCATAGAAAAACCTATGTAAAGGGCACTCAATAAAAACTGTGTATAGATAATGATTGTGATTGCCGCAACTCCATTTTCTCCAAGCAGTTTCATCATAATGCGGTTAAAAAGAAATGTTGTAACTGCTGTTGCCGCCTGACTTACCATTTCCGAAAAACCATTGGTACAGCTTTCAGCCAATACGGAAAAATCTAAGACTGGCTTCCTAAAATGCAGACTGTTTTTCTTTGTGGAAAAGAACCACAATCCAATCACCGCCGGTAACATATAGCCAATACCCGTACCAAACGCCGCCCCCTTAATGCCCATGTGAAGCGGCACCATAAAAATATAGTCCAGTAAAATATTAGCGATTCCTGCGCTTACACCAAGCACCATACCCATTCCGGGGCGTCCCGCCGTTACGATTAGATTTTGAAAAAGCACTTGCAGGATACTTGCAGGCGTAAATAACAGCAAAATGAAAAGGTATTCTTTACAGTATGGAAACAGAATACTGCTCGCTCCAAGCCCCCAGACAATCCTGTCAATAAAAGCTGTTCCCAAGACTGCAATCAATACACCAAGCAAAATCCCCGCTGAGATAATCAGCGTAAAATCCTGTGCCGCCCTTGTATGTTCGCCTGCTCCCATTTTGCGGGCTACAATCGCACTTCCTCCTGTTGCAAGCATGGTTCCAAGACCGACAATCAGATTGATAACAGGTGATTTTGTCAAGATTAGTTGACACATTTTCCTCAAGGATTTTGTACCCTATGCTGCTTCTTTCAGGGAATCATAGTATTGCTGTCGTTTGACCATAGGGGGAAGCCCTCCATTGGCGGAGCAGAT
>CATOIK010000007.1 GCA_951800645.1 uncultured Eubacteriales bacterium
TGCGCACTTCGCGCTTAAGGAAAATGTCTGCTGACGCAGACGCGCTCCGGCGCGAGAGTCCGGTGAACCGGACTCTTTGTTCACTGGCTTTTGGCCAGGAAGATAAGGCCGTCCAGAATGTTTATAAAACAAACAAGGGAATAGGAGGATGAAGCAATGGGAAGAGTTTATAACTTTTCAGCAGGTCCGGCGGTGCTGCCGGAGGAGGTTCTGAAAGAGGCCGCAGCAGAGATGCTGGACTACGAGGGTACCGGTATGTCAGTGATGGAGATGAGCCATCGATCTAAGGCGTATGAAACTATCATCCAGGAAGCAGAAAGCGACCTGCGTGAGCTGATGAACATTCCGGACAACTATAAGGTTCTGTTTTTACAGGGCGGCGCCCATCTGCAGTTCTCCATGATTCCTCAGAATCTGATGAAAAACGGGGTGGCAGATTACATCATTACCGGTCAGTGGGCGAAGAAGGCCTTTAAGGAAGCCCAGAAATACGGCAAGGCTGTGGCAGTGGCTTCCAGTGAAGACAAGACCTTCAGCTATATTCCGGACTGCTCCGACCTGCCTTTGGATGATGATGCAGACTATGTATATATCTGCGAGAACAACACCATCTACGGCACCAAATTTAAAGAGCTGCCCAATACCAAGGGAAAAACGCTGGTGGCAGATGTGTCTTCCTGCTTTTTGTCTGAGCCGGTGGATGTGACTAAGTACGGCGTGATTTACGGCGGCGTGCAGAAAAACATCGGTCCTGCAGGCGTAGTAATCGTGATCATCCGGGAAGACCTGATTACGGAGGATGTGCTTCCCGGCACTCCGACTATGTGCCAGTACAAGATTCATGCAGATGCCAAATCTCTTTATAACACCCCGCCTGCATACGGCATTTACATTTGCGGCAAGGTGTTTAAGTGGCTGAAAAAGCAGGGCGGCCTGGCTGCCATGAAGGAGCATAATGAGAAGAAAGCAGCCATCCTCTACGATTTCCTGGATCAGAGCAGGCTCTTTAAGGGAACTGTGGTAAAAGAGGACCGCTCCCTTATGAATGTACCTTTTGTTACCGGAAATGCAGACCTGGACGCAGAGTTTATCAAGGCGGCGACAGCAGCCGGCTTTGTGAACTTAAAGGGACACCGCAGTGTAGGCGGTATGCGGGCCAGCATTTACAACGCTATGCCTGTAGAGGGTGTAGTAAAACTGGTAGAATTTATGAAAAAATTTGAGGAGGAGCATCAGGTATGAGAAAAATTCATTGTTTAAATGCGATCTCCAAATATGGAACAGACCTTCTGACGGACAATTATGCATTGACAGAACAGGTATCTGAGGCTCAGGCTATTTTGGTGCGCAGCGCAGCCATGCACGACATGGAGTTTTCCGATGAACTTCTGGCTATTGGCCGGGCCGGAGCCGGAGTCAACAACATTCCCCTGGATACCTGCGCCCAGAAGGGGATTGTGGTGTTCAACACTCCCGGCGCCAATGCCAACGGCGTAAAGGAGCTGGTGCTGGCCGGACTTTTGCTGGCTTCCAGAGATGTTATCGGCGGCATCCGGTGGACTGGAGAAAACAAAGGGGACGAAAATATCGCCAAGACTACGGAAAAGAGCAAGAAGGCCTTTGCCGGATGTGAAATAAAAGGTAAGAAGCTGGGCGTCATCGGCCTGGGCGCCATCGGCGTGCTGGTGGCTAACGCAGCCGTAAGCTTAGGTATGGAAGTATATGGTTATGATCCCTACATTTCCGTACAGGCGGCCTGGATGCTTTCCAGAAATGTAAAGCATACCACCGCCCTGGACGCTGTTTTTGCAGAATGCGATTACATCACTGTCCATGTGCCTGCTTTGGACAGTACGAAGGGCATGATCAATAAGGAAGCCATTGAAAAGATGAAGGACGGCGTGGTAATTCTTAACTTTGCCAGAGATGTGCTGGTAAAAGAGGACGACATGGCGGCAGCCCTGGCTTCAGGAAAGGTAAAGAAGTATGTGACCGACTTCCCCAACCCCAAATCTGCCAATATGGAAAATGCCATTGTAATTCCCCATCTGGGAGCGTCTACCGAGGAGTCTGAGGATAACTGCGCCAGAATGGCAGTGGAAGAACTGATGGAGTATCTGGAAAACGGAAACATCAAAAACTCTGTAAACTTCCCGGCCTGCGATTTAGGCCCCAAGAAGACAGCGGCCCGGATTGGCGTGCTCCACCTGAATGTTCCCAACATGATTGGACAGATTACAGGAACTATGGCTTCCGCCCAGATCAACATTTCCGACATGACCAACAAATCCAGAGACAAGTATGCTTATACCCTGATGGATCTGGACCATGAACCGGTAAAAGAGGTAGTGGAGAAGCTGAACGCCATTGAGGGTGTGCTGCGGGTGAGAGTGCTGTAGGATTTGCTTTGAAAATCAGATGAAGCTGCCAGGAGGCAGTAAAAAAGCGTTGGATGACCGCCGGGGTGGGGGTTCCAACGCTTTTTTCCATTTCAATAGTTTGGAAGCTGGCTTAACGGTTCAGCAGTTTTTCTATATCCAGCACTCCCCAGCCCTGCTGATTCTGCGGCAGTCCCAGGTCTACGGCCCGCTCCCGAAGAAGCAGCTTCACATCCCGGTTGGAAAGCTCCGGCTGCTGTTCTAAAAGAAGGGCCAGCGCTCCGGAGACAAAGGGAGTGGACATGCTGGTGCCGCTTTTTCCGGCATACTGGCCGATTCTGTTGGAGCAGCTAATAATGGAAGCCCCCGGCGCTATAATATCCGGCTTGCAGATGCAGGCGCCGGTAGGCCCGCGGCCAGAGTAATCAATCATGCGGCTGCCCATAACATTGACCTCTTTGTGATCATCAGAGCACCCTACAGTAATGACCTTGCGGCTGATGCCGGGCGTTGTGATGGTGCCGCTTTTCGGCCCCATATTTCCGGCTGCCACCACAACCACCAGACCTGCATCCCAGGCAGTGTTGACGCCCCGCACCAGAGCTGAATTTTCTCCCATGTTCCGGCGGGGGAAGGAACCTACAGAGATGTTTACAATGCGGATGTTGTAGCGTTCTTTATTTTCCCGGATCCAGGCCAGGCCGGAAAGCACATCGGAGACATAGCCGTTTCCCCGCCGGTCTAAGACCTTGACCGGAATCAGATGGCAGCCGGGGGCCACGCCTCGGTGCAAGCCGCCTGAAGCAGCTCCGCTTCCGCCAATGATGCCGCAGATGTGGGTTCCGTGGCCGTTGTCATCGTAAGGAGCCTGCCGCCGTCCTACCATATCCCGGAAGGCGGCGATTCTATTTTTCAAATCTTCGTGGGGAAAACAGCCGGTGTCCAGGACGGCTACGCCGATTCCTTTTCCGGTAAGGGTTGAACGGCTGTTCCTAAAGAATTCTGAATTTTCCTGATTCACAAAAGTTCACCTTTTTCCTGTGTTTTACTATCAGAATATTCCGGGAAAGGGGGAGAGGCAGTATTTTTTGAGGATTTTGCAATCTTAATAATTTCTTCAGAATCTATTTAAATATTATACAAACTTTTCCAGAGGCAGTATGTTATACTTAAACCATAATAAATGCAGAAAAAATCCTTAATCCTTTTTGAAATCCAAATTCCGCAATGAGAATCAGTCCTGTGCCAAACCATCACGGCACAGGGCTTTTTCTTGACATAGGATTGAGAACCATGGTATAGTTGATTTGTATCTGAAGGGCGGTTCCGCCTTCTTTGTCCGGCATTTCGCCACAGTTCCGGATTGATACAGTTTGCAGAAAAACAGGTTGACTTTTCGGGTCAACTATACTATGATTAGAACAAGAAAAGAACATTTGTTCGCTTGGAGGATAATATGAATAAAGATGAAAGACTGAAAGCCCTGGACGCGGCTATTACACAGATAGAGAAATCTTACGGAAAAGGCTCCATTATGAAACTGGGAGATTCCGGCGCTAATATGAATATTGAGACGGTTCCCACAGGTTCTCTCAGCCTGGATATTGCGTTAGGCCTGGGCGGTGTTCCCAAGGGCCGTGTAATTGAGGTTTACGGCCCGGAATCCAGCGGTAAAACCACAGTAGCCCTTCACATGGTAGCAGAGGTGCAGAAGCGGGGCGGCATTGCCGGTTTTATAGACGCAGAGCATGCATTGGATCCGGTTTATGCCCGGAATATCGGCGTAGACATTGATAATCTTTATATTTCCCAGCCGGATAACGGAGAGCAGGCCCTGGAAATTACAGAGACCATGGTGCGTTCCGGCGCAGTAGATATTGTCATTGTAGACTCGGTAGCAGCTCTGGTACCCAAGGCAGAGATTGACGGAGAAATGGGAGATTCCCATGTGGGCCTGCAGGCCCGGCTTATGTCCCAGGCTCTCCGGAAACTGACCGGTGTAATCAGTAAATCCAACTGTACGGTCATTTTTATCAACCAGCTCCGGGAAAAAGTAGGCGTTATGTTTGGAAGTCCGGAGACTACCACCGGAGGCCGTGCGCTGAAATTCTACTCCTCTGTCCGTATGGATGTGCGCCGTACAGAATCTATTAAGCAGGGCGGAGAAGTAGTAGGAAACCATGTTCGGGTGAAGGTTGTAAAGAATAAAATTGCTCCGCCCTTTAAAGAGGCAGAGTTTGATATTATGTTCGGCCAGGGCATTTCCAGAGAGGGAGATATTCTGGACCTGGCAGTAAAAGATAATATTGTGGAAAAGAGCGGCTCCTGGTATGCCTACAACGGCGCTAAAATCGGCCAGGGCCGTGAAAACGCAAAAGCCTACCTGAAAGAGCGTCCGGAGGTTTGCGCTGAGGTAGAGCTGAAAGTGCGGGAACTTCACGGGATTCCGGGAGATGTAGTGGCAGCGGCAGCGGCTCCGGAAGCAGCGGAGCCGGAGGCATAAGGCGTGAATATTCAAAAGCCCAAGCCGTTGAAAACAGTTCGGGAATGTGCGCTTTCCCTACTGGAATACCGGGACCGGACAGAACAGGAGTTGTCCCGGAAGCTGGCAGAGCGGGGCTATGAACCGGAGGAGATACAAAAAGCCCTGACTTTTTTAAAAGAATATCATTATATAGACGACGCGGAGTATACCAGGCGGTATATCCGCGCCGCTTCCTCAAAAAAGAGCATCCGTAAAATCCGCCAGGATCTGATGCAAAAGGGAGTAGACCGGGAAATTTTAAACGCCGGTTTTGAAGAAACAGAAGTAGATGAGGAAGCGCTGATCCTGTCGCTGCTTCGGAAAAAGGGCTATCAGCCTGGAGAGCGGATGGAGGAGGATGTATACCGGAAAATGATGGCTTCCCTGAGCCGGAAAGGGTTCTCTTTTGACGCTATCCGCCGTGCAATGAATGGCATGGGAGAGGAACCGGAGTGGTAACCAAAGTGTCCAAATATTCCTGTTTCCGGGTGGTTGATGCTTGACATAATGTATAAAACAGTTTAAAATTGTAGTGTTGTATTTTCGTACAATGAAAACTAAATAGAGGAGGTGCTCCTGTGTCAACGATAATAGCAGTTGTTTTAACACTATGTGTTGTGGCGCCTATTACCTGGGGAATTGCAGTTGCTCATCGCAAGAAAACCTATGAAGCGAAAATCGGCACTGCAGAAGTAAAAGCCAGAGAGATAATAGATGAAGCGTTAAAGACGGCAGAGACAAAGAAGCGAGAAGCTCTCCTGGAAGCAAAGGAAGAGTCTTTAAAGACTAAGAATGAGCTGGATAAAGAAACAAAAGAGAGAAGAGCTGAGCTTCAACGCTATGAGAGACGCGTACTGAGCAAAGAAGAAAACCTGGACAAAAAAGCTGAAACCATGGAAAAGCGGGAAAATGCCATTGCATCTCGTGAGGAAGCCCTGAATCGTAAGAATGCAGAAGTAGAAGCATTGTATGAGAAAGGAATTCAGGAACTGGAGAAAATTTCTGGTCTTACCTCTGAGCAGGCAAAGGAATATCTGCTCCGGTCTGTGGAAGCGGAAGTGAAGCATGATACTGCCAGGATGATCAAAGAACTGGAAAACAGGGCCAAAGAGGAAGCTGATAAAAAGGCAAAGGACTATGTGGTAACTGCCATTCAGAGATGTGCGGCAGACCATGTGGCAGAGACTACCGTATCAGTGGTACAGCTCCCGAATGATGAAATGAAGGGCCGTATCATCGGACGAGAGGGCCGGAACATCCGCACCCTGGAGACCATGACCGGCGTAGAGCTGATTATTGACGATACTCCGGAGGCAGTAGTATTATCTGGATTTGATCCAGTTCGGCGTGAGGTTGCCAGAATTGCGTTAGAGCGTTTGATTGTGGACGGAAGAATCCATCCGGCCAGAATTGAGGAAATGGTAGAGAAAGCACAGCGAGAAGTGGAATCCAACATGCGTGAGGATGGTGAGGCTGCTACCTTGGAGGTAGGTATCCACGGCATTCATCCGGAGTTGGTAAAACTGCTGGGCAAAATGAAATTCAGAACCAGTTATGGACAGAACGCACTGAAACACTCCATTGAGGTGGCTCAACTGGCAGGTCTGCTGGCCGCAGAGGTGGGTGTAGATGTTCGTATGGCAAAACGAGCCGGTTTATTACATGACATTGGTAAATCCATTGACCATGAGGTGGAAGGTTCCCATGTTCAGCTTGGTGCAGACCTTTGCAGAAAGTTCAAAGAGTCAGCAACCGTAATCAATGCGGTAGAATCTCACCATGGCGATGCTGAGCCGCAGAGCCTGATTGCCTGTCTGGTACAGGCTGCAGATACCATATCCGCAGCAAGACCGGGCGCAAGACGGGAAACTCTGGAGACATATACAAACAGACTGAAACAGTTGGAGGATATTACCAATTCCTTCAAGGGAGTAGACAAGTCCTTTGCAATTCAGGCAGGCCGTGAGGTCCGCATTATGGTAGTTCCGGAGCAGGTAAGTGATGATGACATGATTTTGATGGCTCGTGAGATTTCCAAGCGGATCGAGGATGAGCTGGAATATCCGGGGCAGATCAAGGTCAATGTAATCCGGGAATCCCGTGCTACTGATTATGCAAAATAAGGCAGTCTGAAGCTGGACAGGTTCTTGCAGAACATGTTTTGGTAAGAAAACCTAAAAAGAGACGAGAACTGTAAAGAGAAAATCTCGTCTCTTTTTCTATATAAACCCAGTTCTTACAATTTACGGACAAAGTTTACAAAATGCTTCAGCCTGTTGACAGAGAGGGCGCAATATAATAAAGTGGTATCAGACCATCAGCGGGGAATGCCCGCATAAGATAAAACGGCTTTCATACAGAGACCGAAAAACAGTTAAGGGGGAATGTTTCGTGAGAGCAGGGAAAAAAGCAGCAGCATTTATAATCGCATCTATGGCCATTGCAGTGGTAATGGCAGTACCGGCCATGGCGGCCAGCAGGAAGAAAATCTCTACCGTCAACCTGGAGGTAGAATCCAATGTGCAGCCGGATACCAGGTACGGAGAAGAAGAAATTGAAGTTGATCCAAAAGAAAATACTTACACCTTCGACTATTACGAGATCAATAATACCGGATTTAACTGGACCAGAGAGGATGTACCGGAGATTGCCATTTATCTTCGGGCAAACGAGGGGTACTATTTTTCCCTGACTAAGGCCAGCGCTGTCAAGCTGAAAGGCGCTACTTATGTGACAGCAGTAAAGCAGGATTCTTCTGAGGTTTTAAAGCTGACAGTGAAGCTGCCGCCGCTGGCAGAGTCTGTGGGAGAGATGACCTCCGTAAAGCTGTGGGATAACGGCTTTGCCACCTGGGACGCAGTTTCCGGCGCAGGTTCCTACGAAGTCCGGCTTTACAAGAATGGAGAGGGCGTGGGCGTCACTATTTTAACGACCACAGATACCAATTACAATTTTCAGAAGCAGATGGGCCGTTCCGGCTACTACAAGGTAAAAGTGCGGCCGGTAAACGGCATCAACCAGGCTAATAAAGGAGAATGGCTGGAATCTCCGGATATAAACATTACTGAAGAACAGGCCAGACAAATCCGCAATGGGGAGGCTGGAGACCGTCCCATACAGGGAGAATGGAAGAACGATGCGGTTGGTTCCTGGTATGTGAGGGTAGACGGTACTTATCCCCAGGAACAGTGGGAGCAGATTGACAGTAAATGGTACTTCTTTGACACAAACGGCTACATGAAAACCGGTTGGATCGACTGGGAGGGAGAGCGGTATTACTGTGCAGAATCCGGAGAGATGCTGACTAATACCACGACGCCGGACGGTACCATACTGAACCATGACGGTACAGTGAAAAAAGATTAAAATCCAGAATAAAAAAGAGCCCGGTGAACCGGTCTCTTTTTTAATTTCATAGGAAAGTTCGCCCTATGAAACAAAAACGCTTTGCAAGGATCATCATGCGGCTGGCTCGTGCTCTATACTCTGCTGAGGCGCCTCGCCGGGAATGACCGGATCCTTCATCTGCCAGACCCGGTAATACTCTTTGGTTTCCTGGTTTTTTACAGTCTCAGACTTATTTAAGGTCAGGAATTTAATCAGCTCGTAGCAGTCAATCCAGATTTCGTTGGTACTGTCTTTCTGGGATTCGTCAAAAATTAGCTGCAGGCCGAAATGAAGATGTGGCTCGTCGATGTTGTTGGTATTTTCCGTAGTGCTGTATCCGGTGCGTCCCAGATAGCCGATAACATCTCCGGCCTGGACAATGCTGCCCTCTTTTAAAGATTTGTGGTAAGGATAGTTTTTTCGCAGATGCGCATAGTAGTAGTAGCGCTTTTTGTCAAAGCTCCGGATGCCCAGCCGCCAGCCGCCGTACTGGTTCCAGCCGATGGCTTCCACATATCCGGATTCTACTGCAATGACAGGGGTTCCTACCTGCCCCATCATGTCATGGCCCAGGTGCTGCCGCTTATAGCCGTAGCTGCGGGATACACCGAAGTCATCGTAGTCGTTGTAGGGAAAGTTTTTGGCGATAGGAGAAAAGGCTTTTAAACCGTATTTGGTAACCCAGACCGGCTCACCGGCAGCTTCGTCTGGGATTTGGATGTCGCACAGGCCTACCATGCCTCCCAGGACAGCAGTGTAGGCTTCCAGATAGTAGGGGTAATATTTCATGTCAGCGGTAAGTTCTTCTATGGAAACGCCTTTTTGAAGCTCCGTTACCAGATGATCCATATCCTTTGCCTGATAGCGGGAGAAGTCTCCGCCGTAGCGGGCCCCCAGGTATGCCAGCAGCTCAATCCAGTTATAGTGGAGCTCTGTCTGGTAACTGTCCACATCGTAGCGGAGGGCCTGGCCCATGGCTTCGGAGGTGACGGTAAAGTCTACCCATTTGATAAAATTTTTGGCGTTGGAATCGCTGGCCTGGGCAGTGCCGGAAGCTGCAGTTAAACCAGAGTCCGGCGTGCCCCAAATTAAAAATCCCAGAGTCAGCAGTTCCAGCATAATCAATGCAGCGTTTAGAAATGGTCTGTGCTTTCCTGCCATTTGCCCTTTCCCTCCTTTAATTCATGTTTGCAGTGTTTTGCTTGCATTCATTTTATGAAAGAAAGGGACGAGATATGCTGAAAAAGATATTCTATAAATCCAGAATCTCTCCGTCATCCGGTACAAACAGGGAACCATGGTAGTATTCCCGGCCTTCTGCCAGGTAAAGCTCTTTTCTGCGTCCCACAGATTTGTCCTCTGTGTGCCATAAAACCAGGTTGGGGATCTGAAGCTCCTCTGCCAGCTTGCAGGCATCCATGACGGTGCTGTGGTGTTTTTCGTAGGGTTTGAACCGCTCCCGCTCGCCGTAGAGGCAAAAGGCCTCGTGAAGAAGCCAGTCACTGCCCTCCACATAGGGGCGGCAGACGGGATTGTAGGGCTCGTCTCCGGCGCAGGTCAGCTTCTGGCCGTTTTTCAAAGTAGTGGTGAAGCCAAACTGCCGGGCCTTGGTGGAATGAATATCGAAAAAGGTAACATTGTAATCCATAATAGGCAGGGTCTCTCCGTCGTGGACAGCAATCAGATGGATGCGGTCTCCCAGCAGCTTGTAAATTTTGCCCTGCAAAGTCAGGCGGCAGATGGTGTCAATGGTGGAAACCAGGCCATCGTGGCAGTAGATATAGAAATCCCCTTCATAGCTGCCGCTTAAAATAGAGGAGCCTACAAAACGCACCAGCCACACAACGCCCAGAAGATGGTCCGTGTGCTCGTGGGTTACAAACAGGTGATGAATCTGGGGATAGGTAATGTCCATATCCTTAAGAATCTTTAAAATACCGTTGCCGCCGCCGGCGTCTACCATGAAATATTCATCATCGTCCCGGATGGCAAAGCAGGTGTTATAGTAATGGGTAACGGCGGCATTGCCTGTGCCGAAAACATATAATTGTTCCATATTGTGACTCCTTTGTCTCTGGATAAAAACTTTCCATTTATATCAGAATATGTTACTATAATTCTAAGAGAAAATCAACGGGAGGAGGGCTTGATTGTGAGGGATTTGGCATATCTTAAGCTTCTGGCGCGGGAATATCCGACTGTGAAAGCCGCATCCAGTGAGATTATCAATTTAATCGCAATCCGGGGGCTGCCAAAAGGGACCGAATACTTTTTCAGCGACCTGCATGGAGAATATGAGGCCTTTATTTATCTTTTGCGTAGCGCCTCCGGCATCATCCGGGAGAAGATCCGGGCCACCTTTGGCTATATCATTCCGGAAGAAGAACAGATGGAGCTGGCAAATCTGATCTACTATCCGGACAGAACCCTGTCTGCTTTGGGAGAAAAGTGTACCCAGGACTGGCAGCGCATCACCATGAACCGGCTGGTGTCCATCTGCCGCGAGGTGTCCTCCAAATACACCCGCTCCAAGGTTCGTAAGAAAATGCCGAAGGAGTTTGCCTATGTGATTGATGAACTTCTTCATGTGGATTATAATGATGAAAATAAACGGGTCTACTACGAGGAGATTATCCGTGCTATCATTGATACAGAAGTGGCGGACAAGTTTATTGTGGCGCTGTGTGAGCTGATTCAGAATCTGTCCATAGACAGCCTGCACATTATCGGGGATATTTTCGACAGAGGTCCCCGGGCAGATTTTATTTTAAACGAGCTGATGAATTTTCACGATGTGGACATCCAGTGGGGAAATCACGATATTTCCTGGATGGGCGCTGCCACCGGAAATCCGGCCTGCGTCTGCAATGTACTGCGGATTGCCATCAGCTACAACAGCTTTGATGTATTGGAGGATGGCTACGGCATCAATCTGCGGCCCCTTTCCATGTTTGCTTCACGAGTATACCGGAACGACCCTTGCGAACGGTTTTCTCCCCAGATTCTGGATGAAAATATTTACGATGCAGTAGACCCAGGTCTGGCGGCCAAGATGCATAAGGCTATCGCTATCCTGCAGTTTAAGGTGGAAGGCCAGATTATCCGGCGTCATCCGGAGTATGAGATGGAGCATCGCAGGCTTTTGGAGGCGGTAGATTTTGAAAAGCATACGGTAGCTATTGACGGAAAGGAATATCCGTTATCAGACTGTCAGTTTCCCACCGTTGACTGGTCAGACCCTCTGAAGCTGACGGCAGAGGAGGAAGAACTGCTTCGTACGCTGGTGCTGTCGTTTAAGCACAGCAGTCTGCTTCACAAGCATGTCCGCTTCCTCTATTCCAAAGGGGCATTGTATAAGTGCCACAACGGCAATCTGCTGTATCATGGATGCATTCCAATGAGAGAAGACGGCTCCTTTGAGGAGATGAACTGCGGCGGCAGGATGCTGTCAGGCAGGGCGTTGATGGACTATATTGGAGAGCAGGTACATCGGGCCTATTTTCTTCCAGAGGAGGAGCCGGAGAAAGAGGACGCCAGGGACTTTATGTGGTATCTGTGGTGCGGGGCCAAATCCCCGGTGTTCGGAAAGGATCGGATGACATCCTTTGAGCATTATTTTGTGGAGGATAAAGCCACCTACAGGGAACGAATGAATCCCTACTATAAATTGAGTCAGCAGGAGGAGGTCTGCCTGCGGATTTTACAGGAATTTGGCTTGACTGGCAGCGGCTCCCACATTATTAACGGCCATGTGCCGGTAAAGATTAAAGATGGAGAAACGCCGGTAAAAGCAGGCGGACGGCTTTTTGTTATCGACGGCGGTCTTTCCAAGGCATATCAGAAGCGCACCGGCATCGCCGGCTACACCCTGATCTATAATTCCCATCATCTGGCATTGGCGGAGCATAAGCCCTTCAATCCGAATAAAGAAAATACGCCGAAGGTGTCTATTGTGGAGAAGATGAAGAACCGGGTGATGGTGGCCGGTACAGACAGGGGCGAAGAGCTTCTGGCCCAGATTCAGGACTTGAAGGAGCTGGCGGCGGCTTATCGCAGAGGCGATATTCAGGAGCGGGCAGAGTAAGGTAAAAGGAGTATACATGAACAAAAACGAATTTTTAGAAGGGCTGCGGGAGGCTCTTTCCGGCAATGTGCCGCCTGCGGTGGTGCAGGAGCAGCTTCAGTATTATGGGGATTATATCCGGACGGAGGTTCAAAACGGCCGTTCTGAGGAAGAAGTGATGGCAGAGCTGGGAGACCCCAGGTTGATTGCCCGGACCATTGAAGATACCACTCCCGGCGCTGAGGACGGCGCTTATGAGCCTTATCATGGTGGAAGCCGCTTTGGAAACGGAGGCGGCGCCTATAAGCAGAGCGGCTCCGGAAGTTACAGCCAGGAGAGGCAGGAATCCAATTCCGGAGGCAGCATTCATTTCTACGATTTGAATAAATGGTACTGGAAGCTGCTGGGCATAGTTCTGGTGTTTGGATTTTTCTGGGTGGTGATTACTCTGGTAACCGGACTTTTAAGCCTGGTAGTTCCCATGCTTCCAGTGATTGGGCTGGTTCTGCTGGTGATGTGGTTTGTGCGAGGCGGCCCTGGAAAATGATGGGCAGCAGAAATGCCTGATTGTATAAAAACAAGAACAATAGCCCCATTCTCTTGACTGAGGATGGGGCTATGTGTATAATACGGATGTAACAAATGTAACAATTATGTAATATTTTGAAATATAAAATTCACGATTGGAGCGAGTTTTAATGAAGAAATCTGTATTATACATAGCAGCCATGGCAACCTTTGCAGCAGTGATGTGGGAGACGCCTACAATCGCCTATGCGGAGCCGGTCTCCGCAGTGATTGCAGCGCCGTTGGAAACCCCGGTTCAGGCAGAAGCAGAGGAAAAAACTGCAGAGGAAACGGTGACTGCAGTATCTCAGGTGATAACGGTTTCCAGCGAGGAAGACGCTCTGGCAGAAAGCGGCCCGGACCCGGAGATCCAGCGGGTAGAAGCAGAAGCTAAAGCACAGGAAGCGGCAAAAGCAGAGGCCCAGGCGGCTGCAGAAAGCGAGGCGGCAGCCCGTCAGAACTTAGTCGACTACGCTCTGCAGTTTGTGGGAAATCCCTACCGGGCAGGCGGAAATGACCCTCACACCGGTGCAGACTGCTCCGGCTTTACCAAATATGTAATGCAGCACGGCGCAGGAATTAACCTGCAGCGGACTTCCGGCGGACAGGCTGCCCAGGGACGGACTGTCAGCGCAGCCGAGATGCAGCCGGGAGACCTGATTTTTTACGGAAACGGTTCCCGCGTAAATCATGTAGCTATGTATGTCGGAAACGGGCAGATTGTTCACGCGTCTACTTATAAAACCGGAATCAAGATTTCCAACTGGAATTACCGGAATCCGGTTCGGATTGCCAGCATGTTTTAAAAATAGTAAATATTGCAGATACCGTTTTCAAGTATAATTGGCAGTACTCTGGTTCATACTATTGAAGCAACGAAAAAACCAAGTGAATTCAGGAGGTATGAATCATGAGAGACAACTACAATGATATGAACGACAACAAAAACTGCAAGAACGACAATCAGAACAGCAGCAGAAACAACAGCCAGAACAAGAGTCAGAATTCCAGCAAAAACAGCAATCAGAACAGCAGCCAGAATAAGAGCCAGAACAACAACCAGCGCTAATTTATCAGAGAAGGGCCGTCCCGGGACAAGGGGCGGCTCTTTTACATAGAATAAATTAAGAAATAAAATAAGGCGGTATCTATGTGGAATATTATCAGTGGGACGCAGATGGACCAATATCTGGATGAAGGATGGGATATGGTGCTGGTGGATCTGCGGGATTCGGATTCCTACGATCGAAGCCATATTGCAGGAGCGGTCAATATTCCGGAGCAGGAACTTATGGAGCGGCTTTGGGAACTGCCGGAAAACAAATTGATCGTGCTCTACTGCTATCACGGCCCCAACAGTATGCGGGCGGCCAGGCGGCTGGCTCAGATGGGCTATGAGACTGCTGATGTATATGGCGGAATCCAGACTTACAGGGGGAAATATCTGGTTCAAATGCGTTGACAACCCTAAAATCAGGCCTTAAAATGGTAATAAACATTTTGCTTTGCGGAGTGAAGAAGCCCACTCTTTCTTAAACTTAACATGAGGAGAATTTTACTATGAAATATATGTTTGCATCGGATATTCACGGCTCGGCTTATTATTGCCGGAAGCTTTTGGAGGCTTACCGGCAGTCAGGAGCGGAGCGGCTGATCCTTCTGGGAGATCTGCTTTATCACGGCCCCCGCAACGACCTGCCCAAAGAATACGCTCCCAAGGAAGTCATCGCCATGCTAAATGAGATGAAGCAGGAGATTGTTACAGTGCGGGGCAACTGTGAGGCAGAGGTGGATCAGATGGTGCTGGAGTTCCCGGTGCTGGCGGATTATGCAGTTCTGGTGTTAAATGGCCTTACCTTTTTTGCCACTCACGGCCATGTGTTTCATCAGGAGCATATGCCGCCTGTCAAGGCCGGAGATATTCTGGTTCACGGCCACACCCATCTGTTAAAGGCAGAAAAGGCGGGAGACAACTATGTGTTAAATCCTGGTTCCGTGTCCATTCCAAAGGGAGGAAATCCGGCCACCTACGGCATTTTGGAGGAGCAGACCTTCCGCATCCTGGATTTTGACGGCGCAGTGGTGAAGGAAATCTGCCTGAAATAACCGGCAGAAATCTCAGGAGACAGAAAGGATAAGTAAACCGACTTATGGCACAGAATGTATATGAACTGATTGCCCCCTGCCATTTTGGCCTGGAGGCAGTTTTAAAAAAAGAAATTGTGGATTTGGGATACGAGATTTCCCGGGTGGAGGACGGAAAGGTAACCTTTCTGGGAGATGCAGAGGCCATCTGCAGAGCTAATATTTTCCTGCGGACTACAGAGCGGATCCTGTTAAAGGTAGGAAGCTTTACGGCCGCTTCCTTTGAAGAACTGTTTCAGGAAACCAAGGCCCTGCCTTGGGAAAATTTTATTCCCGCAGACGGAAAATTTTGGGTAAAGAAGGCCAATTCTGTAAAGAGTAAGCTGTTTAGCCCATCGGATATTCAGTCTATTATGAAAAAGGCTATGGTAGAGCGGATGAAGCAGGCCTACCAGGTACAGCTAATTCCAGAGACCGGAGAAAGCTATCCGGTGCGGGTTTCCATTTACAAGGATGTGGTAACCGTAGCTCTGGACACAACCGGAGATTCCCTTCACAAGCGGGGGTATCGGAAGCTGACCAGCAAAGCTCCTATTGAGGAAACCCTGGCTGCAGCTCTGATTATGTTAAGCCCCTGGCGGAAGGACCGGATTTTGGTGGATCCTTTTTGCGGAAGCGGTACCTTCCCTATTGAGGCAGCCATGATGGCGGCCAACATAGCGCCGGGCATGAACCGCTCGTTCCTGTCTGAGGACTGGAAGAAGGTGATTCCCCGGAAATGCTGGTACGAGGCTATGGACGAGGCTCAGGAGCTGGTGGATGATACGGTGCAGGTGGATATTCAGGGCTATGACATCGATGGAGACATTGTAAAGGCTGCTCGTGCCAATGCGGAGCTGGCAGGGGTGGAGCATCTCATCCATTTCCAGCAGCGCCCGGTCAGCGCCTTAAGCCATCCGAAAAAATACGGATTTCTGATTACGAACCCGCCCTATGGAGAGCGGATTGAGGAAAAGAAAAATCTTCCGGCGCTCTATACCCAGTTAGGGGAGCGGTTTGCAGCTTTGGATTCCTGGTCTGCCTTTCTCATCACTTCCTATGAGGATGTGGAGAAATACATGGGCCGGAAGGCAGACAAAAACCGGAAAATTTACAACGGTATGATGAAAACCTACTATTACCAGTTCCTGGGGCCGAAGCCTCCCAAGCGGAAAGCAGATGATGGAGAATAAAATTTTGCTTCCAGTGACGCTTCTAACGGCGGCTCTGGCTCTTGGAGGCTGCAAGGATATGGGCCCGGCCAGGCAGGACAGGCTGTCTCCGGTGACGGCGCTTTCCCTTCCCAGCCGTTATGATTCCAGGGAGGAAGGCCGGGTGTCTCCTGTAAAGAACCAGGGAGATTTAGGCACCTGCTGGGCCTTTGCATCCCTTCAGGCATTGGAAAGCCGCCTTCTCCCCAATGAGGCCTGGGACTTTTCTGAGGATCACATGTCCTCCAATCCCAATTTTGGATTGGGACAGGAGGGCGGCGGAGACTATACCATGGCGATGGCATATCTCCTTTCCTGGCAGGGGCCGGTAACGGAAGAACAGGATCCTTATGGGGACGGTGTTTCTCCGGAAGGCTTTGCGGCAGTGAAGCATGTTCAGGAGATTCGTATGCTGCCGGAGCTGGATCGGCAGCAGATCAAGCAGGCAGTTTACTTTGGAGGCGGCGTCCAGAGCTCCATCTACACGGATATGGACGAAGCAGGGTGCATGTCCGGGTATTTTAATCAGGAGACCGGCGCCTATTGCTTCCCGGAGAGCCGGGATTCTAACCATGATGTAGTCATTGTAGGATGGGATGATGATTATCCCAAAGAGAATTTCTCTGTCCCTGTGCCGGAGGACGGCGCATTTTTGTGTGCGAACAGCTGGGGAACCCAGTTTGGACAGGACGGTTATTTTTATGTATCCTATTTTGACTGTAATCTGGGGAAGATAAATCTTTTCTATTCTCAGGTGGAGGAGCCGGATAATTACGATTTTATTTACCAGAGCGATCTTTGTGGCTGGGGCGCGCAGATTGGCTTTGGGGAGGAGACGGCCTGGGCAGTCAGTGTGTTTACTGCCGGAGAGGAAAAGGAAACTCTGGAAGCAGTGGGCTTTTACAATACCATGAAAGACACGGATTATCAGGTGTTTGTAGTGCGCCGGGTTCCGGATGATCCGGCAGCCGGCGATTACCGGTGCTTTGGAACAGGAAAGCCGGACACAGAAGGTCATCTGGATTTGGCCGGATACTACACTATCCCTCTGGCAAGACAGGCAGAGCTTGAGCCGGGGGAACGGTTTGGCGTAATGGTAAAGCTTACTACTGCAGGCGCCGTGCATCCCATTGCCATCGAATACGATAGCAAAGACAGAAAAAGCCGGATTGATTTAAAGGACGGAGAAGGCTACATCAGCCCAGACGGAGCGTGTTGGGAGCGGGTGGAGGAGCAGAAGGCCAATCTCTGCCTAAAGGCATATACATCGCAGGAAAAAGGAAACGAGGTACAATAATATGAGTCACAGAATTATTTTTGCCACCGGAAATGCCGGTAAAATGAGAGAAATCCGCATGATTCTGGAAGACCTGGGGTGTCCGGTGCTTTCCATGAAGGAGGCGGGGGCAAATCCGGATATTGTGGAGGACGGAGCCACCTTTGGAGAAAATGCGGAAATTAAGGCCAGGTCTGTGTGGGACTGCACCGGAGACATTGTGCTGGCAGACGATTCCGGCCTGGTGGTGGATTACATCGGAGGCGAGCCGGGCATCTACTCGGCAAGATATTTGGGAGAGGACACCTCCTATGAGATCAAGAATCGGAACATTATTGAACGGCTGGCCGGCGCGGAAGGTGAGGCGCGGTCCGCCCGGTTTGTGTGCAATATTGCGGCAGTGCTGCCGGACGGTCAGGTGCTTCACACAGAAGCCGCCATGGAAGGGCAGATTGCTTACGAACCGGCAGGAAGCGAAGGCTTTGGCTATGATCCGATCCTCTACATTCCGGAGTTTGGAAAGACCTCTGCAGAACTGACCATTGAACAGAAAAATCAAATCAGCCACCGGGGCAAGGCGCTGGAGCTGATGAAGGAAGAACTGAAGCGTGCTCTTAAGGGGGAACTGGTATGAAAGCGTTGATCGTAAGCGATACCCATCGGAAGGATGATAATCTGCAGCAGGTTATTGAGGAGCAGATGCCGCTTGACATGCTGATTCACCTGGGAGACGCAGAGGGCAGCGAGGATGCGCTGCAGTACCTGGTGAATGAGGACTGCGAAGTTTTTGCAGTGCGGGGAAACAATGATTTCTTTTCTGACCTGGACGGAGAGCTGGAGATTGATTTAGGGTGCCACCGGCTGTTTCTGACCCACGGCCACTATTACAATGTCTCTCTTGGCGTGGAAGGACTGGCAGAGGAAGCTGCGGAGCGGGGCTGCGATGTGGCTATGTACGGCCACACCCATCGGCCCTATCTGGATCAGACTGGGCCGGTAACCGTGTTAAATCCCGGCAGTCTGTCCTATCCCCGGCAGGAAGGACGAAGACCGTCCTACATGATTATGGAGATGGACGATGAAGACCGATTGAGTTTTCACACTTATTATTTGTAATCCGGCGGCACGAACGGCCAGGCGCAGCCCTGTAAAAACAGGGGAACTGCGCCTGTAAAAGCCCTGTTGGGGGGATGAAAAAAGCGGGCAAAAAAGGCAGAAAAGTTGTAAAAAAGTAGTTGACAAATAGATTCAGGTAAGCTATAATGATACCTGCGTTGTTTGAAAGCCGTATGGCTGCAGGACAGGAAAACGGGGTGTGGCTCAGCTTGGCTAGAGCGCCTGGTTTGGGACCAGGAAGTCGCAGGTTCGAATCCTGTCACCCCGACTTCTTCTGAGCAATGCAGAAAATTAAATAATCATTTTTATTATGCGGGTGTAGTTCAATGGTAGAACACCAGCCTTCCAAGCTGGATACGTGGGTTCGATTCCCATCACCCGCTTTAGAAAACGCAAGTTTTCTTAGAGTGAGTCTGTAGCTCAGCTGGATAGAGCAACGGCCTTCTAAGCCGTGGGTCGGGGGTTCGAATCCCTTCAGGCTCGTTGCATATTACAGAAAGCTGTGATATGGCAGTTTTTGATATATGGTGGGTATAGCGCAGTTGGTTAGCGCGCCAGATTGTGGCTCTGGAGGCCAAGGGTTCGAATCCCTTTATCCACCTTTGCAAGAGAATTCCTTCGGGGGTTCTTTTTTCATAAAAGAAAATAAGCGGGCGTGGCGGAATTGGCAGACGCGCCAGATTTAGGTTCTGGTATCTTCGATGTGCAGGTTCAAGTCCTGTCGCCCGCATAAGAGTTCGCCTTGGCGGGCTCTTTTTTCATAGGAAAGTTCGCCCTATGAAACAAAAACGCTCTGCGGGATGCGCACTTCGCGCTTAAGGAAAATGTCTGCTGACGCAGACGTGCTCCAGCGCGAGAGTCCGGTGAACCGGGCTTTTTTTTACTAACTTAAAATACAGATTAGATGTCAGGAGGTGGTACGCTTTGTTTTTTACAAAACCAACCTATGAGGAGATAAGGCTTCCCTTCCGGTTTGATAAAAATCCGGAGGATAAGGACGTCGGCTTGATCAGTATCGAAGCATACGGAATGATTGGGGGCCAAACCAAATACTGTTATGCCTCCTACACCCTGAAGGATGTCCGGATGTACGGTAATGGAGATTATGAGCAGATGATGGATCGGCTTAAGGAAGCTGGGGATAAAACCGTAAAGGTTTTGTTGAAGTTAAAGAATGGAATGCCGAAGGATTTTAAAATAGAGGCAGAAAGCCTGGCGGAAGCATGCGGCGATGAACGGTTTCGGGCGTTGGAATTAGTTGGCTATGGATTTAATGACAAGAGCTTCCGAGAGTGTTTCTGAAAAATGTACGAAGGGGGCATGTTTCGGGTGTTTCCTGTGGATGAATTTATGGCAGGTCTGGATCGGCTGTATGCGAGTGGACAGATGGAAGCGGCGGAGGGTTATCTGAAAGAGCGCTTGAAAAAAGCGGCAGAACACATGCTTGGAGAACAGACAGCAGGAAAGAGGTGAGGGTTTAATGGCAAAGGAGAAACTGTATTCTATCGGTGAGGTGAGCAGACTGTGTAATATATCCACAAAGGCCCTGCGGTTTTATGATAAGATCGGCGTAATCGTGCCGGACCGGGTGGGAGAAAATGGATACCGGTACTACAGCGAGGAGACCATTTTAAGAATTCCCATTGTGAAATATTATAAACAGATGGGCTTCCGTCTGGAGGAGATGCAGGGACTGGTAAGCGGTGAGGATTATTATGTGCTGGAAGGCAGCTTCTTAAACAAGATCAACGAGTTGTGGGAGCAGGAGCATTCCATTCACAACAGTTATGTGGCAGTCAAGGACTGGTATGAGCTGATCCAGGAGGCGAAGGTTGTACGGCGTAACGATCTCCGTGAAGTAGGAGTGCGCTATGTCAATGAAATGCATCTTTGCTGTATGGAACAGGAGTTTAAGTATCAGTACATGGAATCCATTATAAACATTCCCTGGGTAAACTACCTGGACAGTGTGGGGAATAAGATCACCGGAGAGGTGATCCTGGAGTTTCCCTCCTGGCAGGACAAGAGGAAAGGCGTCTGCGAACAGGCTCGGATCATGCAGAAGCCCATTTATTCCTGTGGCTGCGGAACGAATGAAATAAATTACGGCGGTTTTATGGCAGTTACGGTTTATCATGTGGGCGCCCATGAAACGATTGGGGAAAGCTATGAGAAGCTGGCTAAGTGGGTCAGTGCAAAAGGGGTGCCGTGCGGCCCGAATGGATACGAAAGGTATGTTGTAGACTACTGGACTACCAGCAATGAATCGGATTTTGTGACGGAGATCATTCTCCCTATAAAAAATGAAAAATAAGGAAAAGTTTCCCTTAAGGGGAATCTTTCTATTACGGCCAAAAGCAGGAGAAAAGACTCCTGCTTTTTTTTTGCGCCCGGATTCTTCGTCATATTGCTGTGAAATAAATAACGGAATTGGACAATATATCTAATTTCCGGCGTAAAAAAGAATTTTAAAAAGAGGGATTGACCTTCCACATATGGGAATGGATTATACTAAATGTACAGAAAAGGTATGCTTTTGAGGTTTTAAATGTGCATACTGCGCGCGCTGGCTGTAAAATAAGAAAACAAAAAGGAGATAAAACATGAAGTACGATGCATTAGGAATGATCGAAACAAAAGGGCTTGTAGCTTCCATTGAGGCAGCAGATGCTATGGTAAAAGCGGCAAATGTTACGCTGATCGGCAAAGAGAAAGTAGGCGGCGGCCTGATTACCGTACTGGTAAGAGGTGATGTGGGGGCAGTTAAGGCAGCTACTGACGCAGGTGCAGCAGCAGCTCAGCGCATTGGAGATCTGGTATCTGTTCATGTGATTCCCCGCCCGCATGGAGAGGTAGAGACCATTCTTACGGGAAGCGGAAAGGCGGAATAATCAAAGGAGAGAGAAACAATGAGCGGTAACTCCAATATGAACCATGCATCTGCAGCAGATGCAAAAATGAAGCAGTTGAGTCGGAAGTTCCGGGTAACAGGACTGACAGCCGGAGCCCTTTCCGGTCTTACATATGGAATCTACACCACTCTGGTGCTGGTGGCCGGATATTACGAGCCTCTGGCAGGCGCAGTCGGAATCCTGGCAGCCCCTTATGTATGCTCTGGTCTGAATGATCTGTTCGCAGGAATCTGGCTGACCATCTACAATGCAAAGAAAGGACGGCTGGCAGAGATTGGCCGTACGCTCAACACTTTCCCAGGCAAGATGCTGGTGCTGGGCGCCCTGTTAGGAGGCCCTCTGGCCAACGGCGCATACCTGGTAGGCCTGGCTCTGGCAGGCGCTTATGCAATCCCGATCTCCGCTACCTGTGGCCTGTTCGGCGCATTGTTTGCCTGGATCTTCCTGAAACAGCGGCCCACCAAACGGGTGGTTGCAGGAATGGTAATCTGTGTGACCGGCGCTATCATTATCAACTGGACAAAGCCGGAAGGCAGTCCTAATTTCACCCTGGGAATTATCTGTGCACTGATCGCAGCAGTCAGTTGGGGACTGGAAGGAACTCTGTCCAGCTTTGGCGGCGCCATGATCGATACGGATGTGGCTACTAATATCCGGGAACTTTTCTCCGGACTGGTGGATTTGGTGATCATTGTTCCGCTGGTTGGCGGCCTGGGACTTCTGGGCGGCACGATAGCAGCAGGCCTTCCTGTATTGTGGCTGGCCGTGTCCGGACTGAGCGCCGGGGCGTCCTTCCTGTTATGGTATAAGGCAAATGCAACAGTCGGATGCGCCATTGGCATGAGCTTAAATGTTACATATGCATTCTGGGGCGTTTTATTCTGTATCCTGTTCCTGGGACAGCCTGTAACACCTACAATCGTAATCGGTTCCATCGTGATCATCATTGGAGCAATCCTGGTTACTATGAACCCGCTGGACTTTTTTAAGAAGGGAGAAAAGTAAGATGCTGTTGCCGGCAAGAATGTCAGTGCTCAATTATCTGAGCGCTGTGAAGGATGCGGATATAAACGAGATCATGGAGGCGATGGGGCCTCAGTACAAAAGCGAGAAGCAGTTTACCAGGCAGACCTATCTGGATCATGCCATGTCCCTGGAAGCCAACGGAATGTGCAGTCTGATCAGTTATGAGCTGGATGCTGACGGAGATCTTTCCCTTCGGTTCAGGATTACAGATGAGGGGAAGTCTGCCGTGGAAAAATATGTTCCTGAGAAATACCGCAGGTAAAAAGGAGAGGCCGTATATGAGATATTATGGTGAGGAGGCTCTCGGCCTGGTGGAAACCGTTGGACTGGTTCCGGCTTTGGAAGCCGCTGATAAGATGCTGAAGGCAGCAGATGTGGAGCTGGTCTCTTATGAAAATGTGGGTTCAACCCTGGTGACGATCATGGTTAAAGGCGATGTGGCCGCTGTACATTCTTCTGTGGAAGCAGGAGCAGCAGCGGCAGAAGCCATCGGAAAGCTGACGGCAAAGAATGTGATGCCGAGGCCAATCAGAGCCGTAGGTGAGATCGTTTCAGTTCATGATATTGATGGGTAACCCCAGGCAGGAGAGGAAAAAGTATGGAAAGATATGAAGCCATTGGGTGCATTGAGACCTTCGGGCTGGTATTTGTTTTGGAGGCTGCAGACGCCATGTGCAAGGCTGCGGATGTAGAACTGATCGGCTATGAAAATGTAGCCTCCGGTTATATCTCCGTAATCGTACAGGGCGATGTGGGAGCATGCCGCACGGCGGTGGAAGCCGGGGTGAAGGCAGTAAAGAATATGGGAGCCGAGGTTTACAGCTCTGTGGTGATTCCAAGGCCCCATCAGGATCTGGACAAGATCGTGGCACGCTACAGCCTGGCCAGTCTTTTGCCGAAGCAGGAATAGCTGCAGACGGCAGAAGGGAGCAGTGAAATGAAGTTTATGGACAAAGATTTAAAGGCAGTCCAGGAAGCCAGGATCTTGATGGAGGAGGCAGCCGAAGCGAAAAAAACACTGGCTCTTTTTGAACAGGATAAGCTGGACAGGATCGCAGTACATATGCTGGAGTCTGTGGAGCCAAAGCTGGGGCAGTTGACAGAGGAAGCGGTTCGGGAAACAGGCTGCGGAAATCCGGCAGATCAGCTGCAGCAGGCCAGGTTTCTGGTAAGAAGGTTAAAGGAACATCTGGCGGATATGCGGTGCATCGGAGTTCTGAATCGGGATCTGGACGGCGGGACACTGGAAATCGGAGT
Source organism: uncultured Eubacteriales bacterium (assembly GCA_951800645.1). Taxonomy (GTDB): domain Bacteria; phylum Bacillota; class Clostridia; order Lachnospirales; family Lachnospiraceae; genus Brotaphodocola. Next base: position 23,842 of record CATOIK010000007.1, read on the forward strand.
GCCGATGGGAGTGATTGCTGCGATAGCTCCGGCTGTCAGTCCGGTAGCCGCAGTGATCTGTGCCGCAGTGTCGGCGGTGAAGGCAGGAAACGCCATAGTGATTGCACCGCACCCCAGAGCGGTCAGGACTACGGCCCATACGGTCCGTATTCTGGCGGACGCGGCTGTAGAAGCCGGGCTGGCGCAGGGGGCTCTTTCCTGCGCAGAGACAGCGGCAAAAGAGGGCGCCCTTCAGATGATTACTCATCCGGACGCTTCTCTGATTCTTAATATTGGAGAGCCCAGGCTTTTAAAAGCCTGCAGCGCAAGCGGCTGTCCCGTTTTGTACGGAGGAATTGCTCCGGGGCCGGTTTTTATTGAGAAAACGGCTGATGTCAGAAAGGCGGCGGCGGACATTGTATCCAGCCGAAGTTTCAACTGGGGAACTGGGGCGGGAAGCGAGCAGTATGTAGTAGCGGAGCATGAGATTGCCGAAAAGGCAAAAGCGGAGCTGATTCGCTGCGGAGCCTATTTTATGAGTGAGGAAGAACAGCGCCGGCTGACCATTCTTTTAGGACTGGACGGTGCGTGTGCAGACAGGGCTTATATGGGAAAAAGCGCTTCCTGGCTTGCGGAGAAAGCAGGATTTTCTGTTCCGGACGGCACAAAAGTGCTGGTATCAGAACAGTCCTATATTACGGATCACAACCCCTATGCGAAAGGGCTGCTGTGTCCGGTCATGGTATTATACATTGAAAAGGACTGGGTTCATGCCTGTGAAAAATGCATGGAACTTTTAATGGGGGAATGTCATGGGAATACGCTCTCGATTCATTCCTGTGACCCGGATGTGATACGGCAGTTTGCCCTGAAAAAGCCGGTAGGACGCGTGCTGGTCAATACACCGGCTGTCTGGGGCGCTATGGGAATCACAACGGATCTGTTCCCCACCGTGATTCTTGGAAGCATGACTTCAAAAGAAGGAATCACGGCAGAAAATATATCGCCGCTTCACATGATCTACAGAAGAAAAGCGGCATTTGGAATCCATGGGGTCAACCAGTAAGGCTGAAACCCGGAAAGAGAGGAATCTATTTTGGATATTAGAGAATTTTCAAATAAACTTGCAGATGCAACAAAGAATATGTCTCCGGAAGAAAAGGCGTCTCTGATGAAAATGTTTGAGTCTGTATCAAAGGAGATTGAAAAAGAGGAGCCGGAAAAGAAGGGGTGGAGTCAGTCTGATTTCCCGGAAGAAGGAACGGAGATTCCAGACGGCATGACAAGACGCCTGAAACTGTTAAAAGAGAATTACTTAAAGCAGAAGCCGTCCATTACCACCTACCGGGCAAGAGCGATCACCAAGATCGCAGCGGAAAATCCGGGTATGCCGAAGATCGAGCTGCGGGCAAAATGCTTCCGTTACTGCTGTGAGACTGCCCCCCTGGTAATCCAGGACAACGAGCTGATTGTGGGCGCCCCCTGCGGAGCGCCGAGAGCCGGTGCCTTCTCTCCGGATATTGCATGGAGATGGATGGAAGACGAGATCGATACCATCGGCACCAGACCTCAGGATCCGTTTTACATTTCAGAAGAAGATAAAAAGATCATGCGGGAAGAACTGTTCCCCTTCTGGAAAGGCAAATCAGTAGACGAGTATTGCGAAGACCAGTACCGGGAGGCAGGAATCTGGGAATTATCCGGCGAATCCTTTGTGTCAGACTGCTCTTATCATGCACTGAACGGAGGCGGAGATTCCAATCCCGGCTACGATGTGATCCTGATGAAGAAAGGTATGCTGGACATTCAGAATGAGGCAAGAGAGCATTTAAAAGCGCTTCATTATGAGAATCCGGACGATATTGAGAAGATTTATTTCTACAAGTCCATTATCGAGACGACTGAGGGCGTAATGATCTACGCCAGAAGAATGTCTGAGTATGCAAAGGAATTGGCTGAGAAAGAGACTGATCCCAAGAGAAAGGCAGAGCTTTACAAAATCTCTGAGGTCAACGCAAAAGTTCCGGCTCACAAGCCGGAGACCTTCTGGGAAGCCATTCAGGCAGTGTGGACCATTGAATCCCTGCTGGTAGTGGAGGAGAATCAGACTGGTATGTCCATCGGACGCGTAGACCAGTACATGTATCCATTCTATAAGGCTGACATGGAATCCGGAAGACTGAATGATTTCCAGGCCTTTGAGCTGGCCGGCTGTATGCTGATTAAAATGTCTGAGATGATGTGGATCACCAGTGAAGGAGGTTCCAAGTTCTTTGCAGGGTATCAGCCGTTTGTAAACATGTGCGTAGGCGGTGTGACAAGAGAAGGACGGGACGCTACCAATGATCTGACCTATCTTTTGATGGACGCTGTCCGCCATGTGAAAATTTACCAGCCGTCTCTGGCCTGCCGTATCCACAACAAGTCTCCGAGAAAGTATTTAAAGAAGATTGTAGATGTGGTGCGGTCCGGAATGGGATTCCCGGCCTGTCATTTTGATGATACCCACATTCGGATGATGCTGGCAAAAGGCGTTTCCATTGAGGACGCCAGAGATTACTGCCTGATGGGCTGTGTAGAGCCTCAGAAGTCTGGCCGTCTGTATCAGTGGACATCCACCTCTTATACACAGTGGCCGATCTGCATCGAGCTGGTGCTGAATCACGGTGTTCCGCTGTGGTACGGCAAGCAGGTATGCCCGGACATGGGAGATTTAAGCCGGTTTAAGACCTTTGAGGAATTTGATGCGGCTGTAAAAGAAGAGATTAAGTATATCACAAAATGGACCAGTGTTGCTACAGTAATCTCTCAGAGAGTGCACAGACAGCTGGCTCCGAAGCCGCTTATGTCCATTATGTATGAAGGCTGTATGGAGAATGGAAGAGATGTTTCCTCCGGCGGCGCTATGTACAACTTCGGACCGGGTGTTATCTGGTCCGGACTGGCTACCTACGCAGATTCCATGGCAGCCATCAAGAAGCTGGTATTCGAGGAGAAGAAGTACACCTTAGAGCAGTTAAATGAGGCTCTTAAGGCAGACTTTAACGGCTACGAGCAGATTCGCACCGATTGCCTCAATGCTCCCAAGTATGGAAACGATGACGACTATGCAGACAACATTGCAGCAGAGCTGATTAATTTTACGGAGCATGAGCATAGAAAGTACAAGACCCTTTATTCTGTATTGAGCCACGGAACCCTGTCCATTTCCAACAACACGCCGTTCGGCCAGATGACCGGTGCGTCCGCCAACGGGCGTCACGCATGGCTGCCGCTGTCTGACGGAATCAGCCCCAGCCAGGGCGCAGATTTCAAGGGTCCGACTGCAATTATCAAGTCCGTATCCAAGATGTCCAACGATAACATGAACATTGGTATGGTACATAACTTCAAGATTATGGCAGGTCTTCTGGATACTCCGGAAGGAGAGGAAAGCCTGATTACGCTGCTGCGTACAGCCTGCATGTTTGGAAACGGCGAGATGCAGTTTAACTATCTGGATAACAATACGCTGATCGAAGCCCAGAAGCATCCGGAGCAGTACCGCGACCTGATCGTCCGCGTAGCAGGTTACAGCGCATTCTTCGTAGAGCTGTGCAAAGATGTACAGGACGAGATCATCAGCCGCACGATGCTGACTCATTTCTAATACAGGAAACAGAGCAGTTAGGAGAGATATTATGGAGAGAAAAGCTCTGATCTTCAATGTTCAGAAATATAACATGTATGATGGGCCGGGAATCCGTACTATTGTTTTCTTCAAAGGCTGTCCGCTGCGCTGTAAATGGTGCGCCAATCCGGAAGGCCTGGAGCGGAAGATACAGGTCATGTTTAAGAAAAACGCCTGCGTCAACTGCGGGCTCTGCGTTGAGGCCTGTCCGGTGGGAATCCATGAGCTTACTTCAGAGGGGGCCCACCGGGTGCGCCGGGACATTGACTGTACCGGCTGCGGAAAATGCCGGGAGGTTTGCCCCCAGGCGGCACTGGAGATTACCGGCCAGGTTCGGACTGTGTCAGAGCTGTTAAAAATGGTACAGGAGGATGAGGCATTTTATAGTATGTCGGGGGGCGGCGTGACTTTAGGCGGCGGCGAGTGTACTTCCCAGCCGGAAGCGGCCAGAGAGCTGCTTATGGCCTGCAAAAGCGAGGGAATCAACACCGCGATTGAGACCTGCGGACACACAAAACCGGAGAAACTGTTTGCCATGGCAGAATATGTAGACCTTTTCCTGTTTGATATTAAGCACATGGATCCGAAGCGCCACAATGAGCTGACTGGAATCGGCAATGAACAGATCCTTTCCAATTTAAAGGAGCTTTTAACCAGGCGCTATAATGTGAAGGTGCGTATGCCGATGCTGAAAGGAATCAACGACAGCAAAGAAGAAATCGACCAGGTAATCCAGTTTTTGCTTCCGTTCCGGGACGACCCTAATTTTAAAGGCGTAGACTTGCTTCCCTACCATAAAATGGGCGTGGGGAAATACAGCCAGATGGACAAACCGTATCCCATTGAGGGAGATCCCAGTCTGAGCCAGGAGGACTTAGACCGTATTGAAGGATGGCTGAAAGCCTATAACTTCCCGGTAACAGTGGTACGCCACTGATAAGAGAGGAGGAGTCATGACAGACGGAATTATGCCTTCCGGGCGGGTCATCGAGGAAACCGTACCCGGCAAGCAGGTGACGATTGCCCATGTGATCGCGTCTCCTGTACCGGAAATCTATGAATGCCTGGGGATTGAAGGCAGAGGTGCCATTGGGATTCTGACTCTTTCCCCGTTTGAGACGGCTATGATTGCAGCAGATATTGCAGCAAAGGCCTCGGATGTGGAAATCGGATTTTTAGACCGGTTTACCGGTTCTGTTGTAATCTCCGGCGATGTGGAAAGCGTGGACACTGCACTGAGAGCAGTGAAGAACACGCTGGAGCAGGTGTTGGGATTTACGGCAGCGGAGATAACGAGAACATGAGAAGGAAACGAATCATGATCATAGGGCCTGGAAAAAGCGGAAAAACGGAGCTGGCTGCTTTTCTGGAGAACAGCAGCCGGCAAATACGCCGGATACCCAATATGGTTTACAGGCCCAATACGCTGGATACGCCGGGAGCGTATCTGGAAAGTCCCTGGATGCAGAGTCATCTGATTGCAGCGGCCCAGGATGCCGCCTGTGTGGTAATGACGGCAGACGCTGCAGGAAAGAGAGAGGTTTACCCGCCGGGCTTTGCAAAAGCCTTCCGGGTTCCGGTTATTGGCGTAGTAACGCGCTGCGACCTGCCAGACGCAGACAGAGAAGCGGCAAGGCGCCAGCTGGTTCGGGCAGGGGTCAGGCCTCCCTTTTATGAAATCAGCGTTTGGGACGAAGAAAGCATGAAATGTCTTCAAAAGGCTCTGGAACCATACAGGCCGGAGGCCAGAAGATAGAAAACAGGAAGAAAGGAGGAGACGATAATGGGACAGTTTTTGATGAGTACCAGAATTTATACGGGAGAATCCTCTCTGGAGGAAACCAGCCGGCTGGGACTTCGGAAAGCATACATTATCTGCGATCCTTTTATGGAAAAATGCGGACGGGCAGGGGAGCTGGCAGCCATGCTCCGGGAAGCAGGAACTGAGACCAGGATATTTTCTGAGGTAGTTCCGGATCCGTCTGTTGAAGTGGTGTCAAAGGCGATCCAGGGAATGAAGGATTTTGAGCCGGACGGCATGATTGCCCTTGGCGGAGGCTCAGCCATTGATACAGCAAAGGCAGCCGGACATCTCTACGGTTCCATGAACGGAGGAAAGCGTCCGTTTCTGGCGGCGGTTCCTACTACCAGCGGAACAGGGAGCGAGGTTACATCCTTTGCAGTCATATCTGATACGGCGGCTCAGGCCAAATATGCGCTGAGAGATCAGACTCTGGTACCGGACGCAGCGTTTTTAGATCCGCGGCTTACTGCTTCTGTTCCCCCTGCCATTACTGCAGACACGGGAATGGATGTGCTGACACACGGCTTGGAAGCCTATGTGTCTGTAAAGGCAGATGATTTTACAGACGCATGTGCAGAAAAGGCAATTTGCCTGGTGTGGGAATATCTGGAGCGGGCAGTTCAGAACGGCGCTGATATGGAAGCCAGAGAGCGTATGCACAACGCTTCCTGCCTGGCAGGAATGGCATTCAGCAACGCGTCTCTTGGGGTCTGCCACAGTATGGCCCACGCTCTGGGAGCTCATTTCCATATTCCCCACGGCAGGAGCAACGCTCTTTTGCTTCCCCATGTGATTGCTTATAACGCAGGACTGGAGGCAGAAGGAGAAAGCCAGGCGCTGCTGCGGTATGCGAAGATTGCAGGTATGCTGGGAATCGGAGGGGCTACGCCGAAGGCGGCAGTTCACGGACTGATTCGGCAGATCCGCAGCATGATGAAACGGATTGGAAGTCCTGCATATGTGACAGACATCGGAGTAGAGCGGGAAGCATTTGAGGACGCAATCTCTCCCATGGCGGAAAATGCAATGAAGGACAACTGTACAGCTACAAACCCCAGAGTACCGGAAGAAAAAGAATTGGAATACCTTTACAAGAAGCTTTGTAAAGGGGGAGCCTTATGAGATTTATCACTGAGGAGGATCTAAGGCAGTATCTCCGCACTGGCCGCTTTTCAGAATTTGAATTGGAGGCCGGGGCGCGGCTTACCCCTGGAGCGCGGCAGTTTTTAAGCGACAGGGGAATCCGGCTGCCGGAAAATGGCGGGCTGCCTTATGGATTGCCTGTGGCAGATAACAGGTCATGTATTTGGAGGAAACATATGTCAGAAGAATTAGCATTTGCAGCATGTGACCGCCTGGTTCATGAGTTTGAACAGGTGGTGAAGAAACCGGTAAAAAAGCCTTCTTCGATTTACTATACCGGCGTGGATCTGGGAACGGCGTGCGTTGTGCTAGCTGTTCTGGATGAGAACCGCCATCCGGTGGCAGGAGCTTACCGATATGCAGATGTGGTTCGGGACGGTATGGTGGTTGATTATATCGGAGCAATCCGTCTGGTGCGCGAGATGAAGGAAGAACTGGAGGAAAAGCTTGGCACAGAGCTGATCTATGCAGCGGCGGCAATTCCTCCCGGTACAGACGCCCTGGATGGAGGCGCCATCAAAAATGTGGTTCAGGGAGCAGGCTTTGAGATCACGGCGCTGTTGGATGAACCTACGGCGGCCAATCAGATACTGAAGATCCAGAATGGCGCAGTGGTAGATATAGGAGGAGGCACTACGGGAATCTCGATTCTGGAAAATGGAAAAGTAGTCAGCGTAGACGATGAAGCCACCGGCGGCACCCATTTTTCTCTGGTGCTGGCAGGAGCTTACAAGCTGCCGTTTTCAGAGGCGGAGCTTTATAAGAGGGAAAAAAAGAATCACAAAGAGATTCTTCCAGTGCTGCGGCCGGTGATTGAAAAGGTGGCTTCCATTATCAGCCGCCAGGTAGAAGGACGGAATGTTCAGGGCCTGTATCTGGTAGGCGGCACCTGCTGTCTTTCCGGCATCGAGGATATTATTGCAAAGAAAACAGGAATTCCCACCTACAAGCCTAAAAATCCGATGTTTGTTACACCTCTTGGAATCGCCATGAGCTGTACAGATCAGGAAATGGAGTAATGCATATGGAATACCGGATCATCAAATCCCCCAGCCGGGGTACTCTGGAGATCCTGGCCCGGAGAAAGGGTTCGGGAAATGGGGAAAAACTGGAAAATATTGACGCAATCGGGCTGGTTCAGGGCCGCCTGATCGAGATGGTCTGCGCCGCTGATGTGGCAGAAAAAGCAGTAGGCGTCACAGTGGAGGATATTCGCGGAAGCTGCCCTCAGAATATGGTCATGCTGGCTATTTTGGGAGATACATCCTCTGTTGAGGCGGCTTTGGAAGAAATATGTCGGAAAGAAAAGGAGGGCTGCATGGAATGGTAACGGCAAGGCTGACCGGAAATATCTGGGCTACAAGGAAATCAGACATGCTCGGCGGATACAAACTTCTTCTGGCAGAAATCATTGGCGGCGGAATCAGACAGGGCGAGCGGATGATAGTCATAGACACCATTGGAGCCGGAATCGGCGACCGGGTCCTGGTAACCTGCGGTTCTTCTGCCAGACGGATGTTAGGAAACGATGATATTCCTGCAGACGCGGCAGTCGTGGGAATTATTGATGAAGACTGCGTCTTTGAAGATTAAAAAGACGGGTCAGGAGAGGATGTGGAAAGATGAAACACCTGATTTGCGCCGCAGATATAGAGGCGCTTAAACAGGCTGGAAAGACCGTATGTGAGGCAGGGCCGGATGTGATCATTACTCCTTCTGCCAGAGACGCGGCAGAGGCGCTGGGAATCACATTTTCTGAAACAGGCTGCAAAACCCGGAAAGCAGGCTGCGAAGATGGGATTGACAGCGAGCAGATCTACCAGCTTTTAAAAATGCTGATGGACAAAGGGCTTTTAGGTGAGATATTAAAGAACTGCGGAAGCCTTCCCTATCAGTGCGCAAGACATGAAAACGGGCTGAAGGTAGTCCGGGGAAACACGGTAAAGATGGATGTGTTTGACACGGGAGACCCAAATGCCAAGGCGTATTTTCAAGAACTGGTGAGCAAGGATGAGTCTCATATCAGCGCCGGTTTCCTGGTGATTGACCATTCGGAGTTTCCATGGGAGCTGACCTACGAGGAGATCGATTATGTAATTGAAGGTACTCTTACTGTTACGATTGACGGCAAGAAGTATACGGCAAATGCAGGAGATGTACTCTTTGTTCCGTCTGGGTCAAAGGTGATCTGGGGTTCGCCGGACAAGGCAAGAGTATTCTATGCCACTTATCCGGCCAACTGGGCGGATCTTCTGTAGAGGAGGGAGTAAATGCAGGCACTGGGTATGATCGAGACAAAGGGAGCGTTGGCGGCAGTGGAGGCGGCGGAGCATTTGGAGACGATGGAGCAGCCGGAGATGGTGACCCGCCAGTGGTGCGACCGGTTGTATGAAGCGTCCGGCACAGAGGCGGTGATGGAAGCGTTGGAAAACCTTCAGGTAGTCCAGTTGAGGAAGCTGGCCAGAAGCTATCCGGAGCTTGGAACCTCCGGGCGGGAGCTTTCCAGAGCGAACCGGTCAGGACTTCTTGAAAAACTGAGAGCGTGGTATGAAGGGAAATAACAGAGCCGGCTGTTGACCGGAGAAAGGAAAAGACAATGGAGAATTTTGATTTAGATCTGCGTTCCATCCAGGAGACCAGGAATCTGGCCCGTCAGGGCGCAGAAGCAGCAAAGAAAATAGCTGCTTATACAAGCGAGCAGATTGACAGAATCTTAAAGAGCATGGTGGCGGCAGCAGAGGAGAATGCTGTATGCCTGGCTAAGATGGCAGTGGAGGAGACTGGCTTTGGAAAGGCGCTCCACAAGGCGTACAAGAACCATGCTGCGTCTACATTATTATATGAAGATATTCGTGATATGAAGACGATTGGCATCATCTCTGAGGACCGGGCCAGAGGCACCATGGATGTGGCGGCGCCGGCAGGACTGATCATGGGTATTGTTCCCTCCACCAATCCTACCTCTACCGTCATTTATAAGTCGATGATCGCCATCAAGGCAGGAAACGCCATTGTATTTTCGCCTCACCCGTCTGCAGCAAAATGTACGCTGCGGGCAGCGGAGATCATGCGGGATGCGGCTGTGAAAGCAGGCGCTCCAGAAGGAATCATCGGCTGCATTTCCACTCCCACCATGGCGGCAACCAATGAGCTGATGCACTGCAAGGAGGTGGCGCTGATCATTGCTACCGGCGGTCCGGGCATGGTGAAGGCTGCTTACAGCGCAGGCAAACCGGCTATCGGCGTAGGCGCAGGCAACTCTCCGGCGTATATTGAGCGCACAGCAGATGTAAAGGCTGCAGTAGACGCCATTATTGCCAGCAAGACATTTGATAACGGAACCATCTGCGCGTCTGAGCAGTCCATCATTTGTGAGCGGTGCAACCACGATCAGGTAGTGGCAGAGTTAAAGAGCCGCGGAGCTTACTTTATGTCTAAGGAAGAAACCGGCAAGGTCTGCAGTCTGCTCTTTAAAAACGGCCATGCAATGAACGCCAAGTTTGTAGGACGGGATCCGGAAGTGATTGCAAAGGCCGCAGGTATTTCCATCCCGGCAGGAACTACGGTTCTGATTGGTGAGCAGGACGGCGTGGGAGAGGGCTATCCCCTTTCCTATGAAAAACTGACTACAGTTCTGGCATTCTATACTGTGGAGAACTGGGAAGAAGCCTGCAGGCTGAGTATGGATCTTTTGCAGAACGGCATCGGTCACACCATGAGTATTCATACCAAGGATCAGGACTTAGTGCGGAAGTTTGCCATGAAGCCGGCTTCCCGCATCCTGGTAAATACTGGCGGCAGTATGGGCGGTACTGGCATCAGCACCGGGCTGAATGTTGCGTTTACTCTGGGCTGCGGCACCTGCGGAGGCAGCTCTGTTTCTGAAAATGTGAGCCCGCTGAATCTGATCAATGTAAAGAAGGTGGCTTATGGTCTGAAAAATTGCTCTACCCTGCTTCAGGATGACCGGACCTTTCATCATCCGGAGCTGACAGGCTGTGCAGTTGGCGGCAGCGAGGCTTTTCATCCGATGGCCCAGAGCGTATGCCCTGCGCCCTCAGACTTCAGCCCGGCTGATATTGTAGCTTCCTTTGAGCGCCGTCAGAACGGATGCTCCTGCGGGGCAGCGGTTCAGGAATCCAGCATCAATACGGTTGATCAGCTTAAAAATGCGGCAAACGGTTTTACAGATGACGCCCATATGGCAGAGCTGGTGCGCAAGCTGATTGCGTCTATGAGCTGACAGGAGGGATAAGAAGCATGAACCAGTACGAAGAACTGCTTAAGATGCTGCTGGAGGCAGTACAGAAGGAAGAACAGAAAAAAGGACATTCCTGTGGAGACGGAAAGGTTCCAGTGGGAGTATCCAACCGCCATGTTCATCTTTCCCAGGCTGATCTGGAGCGGCTGTTTGGGCCAGGCTATGAACTGAACCGGATGAAGGATCTGTCTCAGCCGGGACAATATGCCTGCAAGGAGGTTGTAACGGTGTGCGGCCCGAAGGGAGCCATTGAGAAGGTGCGCATCTTGGGGCCGGTCCGTAAGGATACTCAGGTAGAGATTTTGGCAGGAGACTGCTTTAAGCTTGGAGTAAAGGCGCCGGTAAGACTTTCTGGTGACCTGGATGGAACACCTGGAATTACTCTGGTAGGGCCGAAGGGCTCCGTCCAGACAGAAAAGGGCGTGATGATCGCCCAGCGGCATATTCACATGCACCCGTCTGATGCGGAAGCCTTTGGCGTACACGACGGACAGGCGGTAGATCTGGAGGCTGGAGGCGCCAGAGGCGGTATTTTGAAAAATACGGTTATCCGCGTGACCGGACAGTCTAAATTAGAGTGCCATGTGGATATGGAGGAGGCCAATGCTTTCGGCCTGGACGGAAGCATGACCATGAGCATTTGCAGTTGAGCAGTTCCGGCCTCAAGGCCGGCTGACATATGTTATTTTCATTAAAAAATCAAGAGAAATCAGGAGGAAAAAGAAATGAAGTATGATGCACTGGGAATGATCGAGACTAAGGGACTGGTAGGCTCCATTGAGGCAGCCGACGCTATGGTTAAGGCAGCAAATGTTACCCTGATCGGCAAAGAGTTTGTAGGCGGCGGCCTGGTTACTGTTATGGTCCGCGGCGATGTAGGCGCTGTAAAGGCAGCTACCGACGCAGGCGCAGCAGCAGCCCAGAGAGTAGGCGAGCTGGTATCTGTACATGTGATTCCTCGCCCCCATGCAGAGGTAGAGACCATTCTTCCGGCTGTAAAGGAGAACTAATTACCATAAAAGCAAAATAAAAAGCAAAGAGGGCCGCACTGCAGAAGGCTGGAGCATCTGCGGTGCGGCCTTTCAATTTACAGCCCAAGAGTTTTGCTTTATAAAACTGAAAAAAACCAAAGATAAAGCAGGTTGAATTTTTGAAAAACTTATGGTAGAATACTGATTGTTGCCTGTCATAAAAGGCATGTAGGGCTATCGCCAAGCGGTAAGGCACAGCACTTTGACTGCTGCAGTCGTTGGTTCAAATCCAACTAGCCCTGGTTTCAGAAGGCAGAGAGGCGTTTCCGGAATTAACGGAAACGCTTCTTTTCATGTTATAGGAAAATCCTTAAGCGCGAAGTGCGCATCCCGCGGAGCGTTTTTGTTTCATAGGGCGAACTTTCCTATAAACAAAAAAGGTCAGGATTTTCATCCTGACCTTTATGACCTCACCGGGAATCGAACCCGGGTTTACGCCGTGAGAGGGCGTCGTCTTGACCGCTTGACCATGAGGCCGAAATCGAGGCGACAAGATTCGAACTTGCGACCTCTGCGTCCCGAACGCAGCGCTCTACCAAACTGAGCCACGCCTCGAAGCGAACTTCTATATCCTACCATAGTTCGCCAGAAATTGCAAGAGGAAAAATCGAAAAAATTAAAATAGTTGTAAGCGGGCAAGAAGATGCAGGGCTGAACCGCTAGAAAGCGTTGGCATGGCTAGGGAAGACGTATCAGCGTTGCACCAAGGGCTGTAATATCTTCCTCCTGGTGGGTGGCAATCAAAAGCAGCTTTCCAACCGCCTTTTCCAGAATATAGCTGATTACGCTCTGCCGTGTATCTTCATCCAGGCCAGTGAAAGGCTCGTCCATCAGGATTCCGGCGGAAGGAGCCAGCATGGCCCGGACAATGGCTACCCGCCGTTTCATGCCGCCGCTTAAGGTGCGGACAGGCCGCAGGACAGATTCCTCCGGCAAAAGCCTGCAAAGCTCACCATATATGTCCTGGCGGGACAGTGCCGGGTCTGCAGCCAGCATTACATTGTCCAGAGGGGAGAAATCTTCGCAGAGCCGGTTTTCCTGAAAGACAGAGACCAGCGGCAGTCTGCCGGAACTGGGAGAAGACGGTAAAATCCCCTCATGACTGTATTCGATTTTTACAGAACCGGCCTCCGCCGTTTCCAGTCCCAGTAAAATCCGCAGCAGGGTAGTTTTTCCGGAACCGGAGGCTCCCATTAAACAGTAAGTCCTGCCGGATTCCAGGGTCAGAGAAAGATCAGCCCATACTGCCAGTTCTCCGTAAGACTTGGACAGGTTCCGGAGCTTTAGGGTAAAATCAGGCGTATTCATAGGCGGCACCTCTCATTCCATGCACCGATTCGGCTTAAAAGGGCCAGAAACAGCTTTTCAAACCCGGCGCTGATTAAGATGATTACAATGGTCCAGGCGAACACATCAGAGGTGGCCAGATAAATTTTGGCCATATAGAGGTTTTCGCCGATGGTGTGGGCTGGGACGCCGATTACCTCTGCAGCAATGCCGGATTTCCAGCTCATGCCCAGAGCTACCCGGCAACTGCTTTTTAAGTAAGGCAGCAGTGCCGGAATATAAATAAAGCGGATTCGTTTTGGCAGGGTTACGGAAAATACCGCTGCCATTTCTAAAAGTTTTGGGTCTGTGCTTTCCAGTCCGGCAATGGTGTTTACATAGATCATGGGAAGCACTACCAGAAAGGAGATGAACACGGAAAGGTTTTCCGAGCCAATCCAGATCAGGGCCAGAATTACAAAGGAAGCCACAGGGATGGACTTTGCCAGCAATACCAGAGGCGCCAGCAGCTCTTTTAAAAACCGGAACCGGAAGGCCAGGCTTCCTAAAAGGATTCCTGCCAGAAAGGCAGTGAAAAAGCCCAGGAGGATCTTGCCGAAGGTCCAGCCGGTGGAAATCCAGAAATCAGCAGCAGGAGCCATGGCTGCAAAGGAGCGGATAACATCGGCGGGGCTGGCAAACAGAATACTGTTGTCAATGACCGCAGACGCCAGCTGCCATAAGGCCAGCCAGAATAAGATGACGGCGGCCCGGCGGGCAGGAGCGCTTAGCCCCTGCCGGTTACCGGCCGCCCTGGAAGCATAACTGTTTTTCATAAGCATTTTCATTTATCAAAGAAGAATCAGGGAATATAGTAGAAGTCTTCCGTCGGAAGCTTTCCGCCTACAGCTTTCATATCCTGATCTGCCAGCACCTGCAGGTAGCCGCTTAAGGCGGTCTGCATTTCAGAACCGGTCAGGCAGACGATGTTGCAGTAAGGAAGGGCTTTTTTTGCTACAGGCGCCTTCTCAATGATACCGGCGGCGGCAATCAGCTCTGCAGTTTCGTCCGGATTAGAGGCGGTGTAGGCAGCAGAAGCAGCGTGCTCCGCCAGAAAGGCGTCTGCAATTTCCTTATTTTTCTCCAGGAAGTCCCGGCGGGCTACAGTAACGCCGGTTACCATCCGGCTTCCGCCCTCGCCCTGCAGCTTATCCCACTCCTTGGTTAAGTCCAGAACAATTTTCAGGTTTTCATTCTGGGCGCAGGCTGCAGTCACAAACGGCTGAGGCAGCAGGCCGATAGCGTCCGGCTGTTCTTTTAAGACGGCTGCAACTTCGGCGGCTTCAGATTTATATTCCAAAGCCACATCCCCATCCTTTAAACCGCTTTCTTTCATCAGGTACTGAATCACATAGTCCGGAGTGGTGCCCTTTCCGGTTAAATAAAGGGTTCTGCCCTTTAAATCGGCAATGGATGTAATAGAGTCATCAGACGCTACAATGTCCAAAACGCCCAGAGTGTTGATGTCGATAACGGCCACGCCGCCTTCTGTTTTATTATAAAGTACGCTGGCTACATTGGCCGGAACCAGGGCAATGTCCAGATCTCCGTTTACCATTTTGCCCAACAGCTCATCTGCGGCGGTTACCATGGTAAAGTTGTAGCTGCAGACAGATTCTTTTTTTGCGGCCAGGTCCATAAGCTGTACCAATCCCATAGAGGTGGGGCCTTTTAAGGAGCCGACCCGCACCTGGATGTTCTGGTCTGCCGCCTCTGCAGAGCCGGGGGCGCCGGGATGAGCCTGGGCAGTTTCTTTTACGGCCTCCTCTGACAAAGCGGCCTCTGTGAAGGGGGCGATGGTTTCCTGGGCGGTTTCCGGCACTTCTGCAGTAGTCTGGGCCGGAGTGGCTTCAGCCGGTTTGCTGCCGGAGCATCCGGTCAGCAGAGCGCTGGTCATAAGAGCTGCGGCAAACAGCAGGGAAACATGTTTTTTCATAAAAAATCCTCTCTTTCTGTCCGTGGGTCAAGTATTTTAGAGGGGAATGGTTTACATTCCGTCTTCTCCGTCAGAAGGATACGGTCAGCATCCGCTTTCGGGTGAGCACGAACAAAGTCATTATAGCACAAAATGTGATGAGTTTGGAGGAAAAAGCAGGGATTTTCGCAAAAAAGCGATTGATAATAATATGTCAATGTGAGATAATGGAAGCAACTGTGATGAAGCAAACGAACTTATTTTTATGTGTGGAGGGATAAGTCATGAGAGTTCAGATTTGTATTGGTAGCGCATGTCATTTAAAAGGATCCAGAGAGATTATCCAGCAGATGCAGGCTTTGGTAAAAGAGCATGGGGTATCTGACAAGGTGGATTTAAACGGCGCGTTCTGCAGTGGTAACTGTGTAAACGGTGTCTGCGTTACAGTCGACGGCCAGTTGTATTCCCTGTCCCCGGAAACCACAAAGGAGTTTTTTGAGAAGGAAATCTTAGGGAGGCTGTAAATATGGCAATTATCGACTTCAAAGCTACGAAGTGCCGCCATTGCTATAAATGCGTCCGCAACTGTGAGGTGAAAGCCATCATGGTAAAGGATGGCAGGGCGGAGATAATACCGGAAAACTGTATCCTTTGCGGCCGGTGTCTTCAGGTATGTCCCCAGTCAGCCAAGACCCTGGTCAGTGATTTAAACCTGGTGAAGGAAATGCTGATGCGGGGAGAGAAGGTGGTAGTTTCCATTGCTCCCGCTTATATGGGCCTGTTAAAATACAAGACTATCGGCCAGGTGCGGGCGGCCCTTCTGGAACTGGGATTTGCCGATGTACGGGAGACCAGCGAGGGAGCTGCTTTGGTGACGGCGGAGTACGCAGACCTTCTGGAAGAAGGCCGGATGGAAAACATTATTTCTACCTGCTGTCCCAGCGTCAATGACTTGATCGAGAAATACTATCCCCAGCTTACGCCTTACATGGCGCCTGTGGTATCGCCTATGATTGCCCATGGAAAACTGATCAAAAAGCAGATGGGCAGCGATGTAAAAGTAGTATTTTTAGGACCGTGCATTGCAAAGAAGCAGGAGGCTTTAGATCCCCGCCATGCCGGCTATATTGACGCAGTGCTGAACTTTAACGACATCAACCGGTGGCTTCAGGACGAGGATATTACCATCGAGGACTGCGAGGATAAGCCGTTTACTGCCATGAATCCAAGAGTAAACCGTCTTTATCCGGTGTCCAGCGGTGTTGTGAACTCGATCCTGGTTACAGAAAAGCAGGCAGATTCCTACCGTAAATTCTATGTTCACGGTGAGAAGCACTGTATAGACCTGTGTGAGGCTCTGGTGCGGGGAGAGTTCAAGGGCTGCTTTATTGAGATGAATATGTGCTACGGCGGCTGTATCAAGGGGCCAACCGTTTCTGACGATTCCGCATCCCGCTTTAAGGTGAAGTTGGATATGGAGGCGTCCATTCCCCGTGAGCCGGTTCCGGAGGATGAAACGGCGCCTGTGCTTACAGAGCTTTGCCTGGCTAAGAAATTTGTGGATCGTTCGCCCAGGGAGTCTATGCCTGACAATGAGCAGATCCGGGAAATCCTGGCTATGACCGGAAAGGTGAGACCGGAGGACGAGTTAAACTGCGGCGCCTGCGGCTATCCCACCTGCAGAGAGAAGGCGATTGCCGTATTCCAGGGGAAGGCAGAGCTTAACATGTGCATTCCTTTCATGCATGAGAAATCGGAGTCCTTTGCCAACCTGGTAATGGAGACCTCTCCCAATGTGGTGCTGATTGTGGATGAAAACATGAAGATTCTGGAGTATTCCGCCGTAGGCGAGAAATATTTTGGAAAGACCCGGGCGGAAGCGCTGCAGATGTACCTGTACGAGTTCATCGATCCGGCGGACTTCCAGTGGGTATTTGATACCCATCAGAATATTCACGGCAAGAAGGTAAATTACAAGGATCTGGGACTGGATACGCTTCAGAACATTGTATACATAGAAAAAGAAAATGTGGTGCTTGCCACCTTTATCGATGTAACCAAGGAGGAGGAGCAGGCGCGGCAGGATTATGAAAAGAAGCTGGATACCATCGATCTGGCTCAGAAGGTAATCCATAAGCAGATGATGGTGGCGCAGGAGATTGCCGGACTGTTGGGCGAGACCACTGCAGAGACCAAGACCACCCTGACTAAGCTCTGTAAAAGCCTGTTAGAGGACGGCGCTGATAACGGAGGTATGTAGGATGGGGATTACTGTAGATGTTGCATACAAAAGTCTGAATAAATTTTCCGAGATCCTCTGTGGAGACAAGGTGGAGATGCTGCAGACTGCAGATTCCAACATTATGATTCTGGCAGACGGTATGGGCAGCGGTGTAAAGGCAAACATTCTGGCAACCCTGACCTCCAAAATCTTAGGCACTATGTTTTTAAACGGCGCTACTTTGGAGGAGTGTGTGGAGACCATTGTGGAGACGCTTCCTATCTGCCAGGTACGGCAGGTGGCCTATGCTACCTTCAGCATTCTTCAGGTGTTCCACAACGGAGATGCTTACCTGGTGGAGTTTGACAATCCTGGCTGCATCTTTATCCGAAACGGCAAGCTGGTTCCTATTCCCCAGAATATCCGGGATGTGAAAGGAAAACGGATTAACGAATTCCGCTTCCAGGTTCAGAAGGGAGACGCTCTGATCTTAATGAGCGACGGCACCATCCACGCTGGCGTGGGCCAGCTTCTGAATTTTGGATGGCTTTGGGCGGATATTGCATCTTACGCAGTGAAGCAGTATCCTCTGACAGTTTCCGCCATGCGGCTGGCTTCTGCCATCTGCCAGGCCTGCGACGAGCTTTACCAGTATCGGCCGGGAGATGACACTACGGTGGCCTGTATGCGCATCATAAATGCCAAGCCGGTGCATCTGATGACTGGCCCGGCTCAGGATATGTCCAGAGACAATGAAATGGTGGCCGAATTTATGTCGGGAGATGAAAATACCAAGCGGATCGTCTGCGGCGGCACCAGCGCTACCATTGTTTCCAGAGTGCTGAAGCGTCCGTTGGATGTGTCCCTGGAGTATGTAGACCCGGAGATTCCGCCCATCGCTTATATGCAGGGCATTGAGCTGGTGACGGAAGGGGTGCTGACTCTGAACCGGGTGATCCGTCTGCTGCGCCGCTATGCCAAGAAGGAGACGGTCTCTGAGGATTTCTTCCTGGAGCTGGATAAGCCAAACGGCGGTTCTATGGTGGCGAAGATGCTGATCGAGGACTGTACAGAACTGCATCTGTATGTAGGCAGGGCTATCAACAGCGCCTATCAGAATCCGGGACTGCCCTTTGATCTGGGCATCCGGCAGAATCTGGTGGAGCAGTTAAAGAGCGTAGTAGAAGAATTAGGGAAAAAGGTGACGATTACATACTATTAAATTGAGGAGGATGAAAAATCATGGTAACAAATGACGCAACCATTTTACAGGTAAAACATGAGGTGCTCTACGAGGTGGCAAAGCTGGCCTGGGAAGGCGAGCTGGATGAGAAACGCCATGAGCTTCCCTACAAGATGATTCCCGGCCCCCAGGCCGAGTGGCGTTGCTGTATCTACAAGGAGCGGGAGATTATTCACCAGAGAGTCCGGCTGGCAGAAGGACTGTGCCCCACCAGCGGCAAGGACACCCGCAATGTGGTACAGGTAATCGGCGCAGCCTGTGAGGAGTGTCCCATTGCCTCCTACACCGTTACCGATAACTGCCGCAAATGTATGGGTAAGGCATGCCAGAACTCATGTAAGTTCGGCGCCATCACCATGGGCGAGAACCGTGCTCACATTGATCCCAATAAATGTAAAGAATGCGGCATGTGTGCCAACGCCTGTCCCTACAATGCAATCGCCCATCTGGAGCGTCCCTGTAAGAAGGTGTGCCCGGTGGACGCCATCACCTACGATGAGTACGGCATCTGCGTAATTGACGAGGAGAAATGTATCCAGTGCGGCGCCTGCATTCATAGCTGTCCCTTTGGCGCTATTGGAACCAAAACCTTTATGGTAGATGTAATTAAGATGATCCTGGCAGGCAAGCGGGTAGTTGCCATGGTTGCTCCTGCAACGGAAGGCCAGTTTGGCCCGGACATCACCATGGCCAGTTGGAGGACAGCGCTGAAAAAAGTTGGATTTGCAGATATGATCGAGGTGGGCTTAGGCGGAGATTTAACTGCTGCGGCTGAGGCTGCCGAGTGGGCAGAGGCTTATAAGGAAGGCAAGAAGATGACAACCTCCTGCTGTCCGGCCTTTGTGAATATGATCAAGCAGCACTTCCCCCAGCTTTTAGACAACATGTCTACCACCGTATCGCCCATGTGCGCTATTTCCCGGATGTTAAAAGAGCAGGATCCGGAGACGGTAACAGTGTTTATAGGGCCGTGCATCGCCAAGAAAAGCGAGACTCTGGATCTGAACATTCAGGGCAATGCAGACTACGCCATGACCTTCGGTGAAATCCGGGCCATGATGCGGGCCAGAGGCGTGGAGCTGGAGCCGGAGGAGAATACCTACCAGGACAGCTCTGTATTTGGCAAACGCTTTGGCAACTCCGGCGGCGTAACTGCGGCTGTAGTAGAGTGCTTTAAGGAGATGAATGAGAATATTGAGCCTAATGTTATGAAGTGCAACGGCGCTGCCGAGTGTAAGAAGGCTTTGCTGCTGATGAAGGTAGGCAAGCTGCCGGCAGACTTTGTGGAAGGCATGGTTTGTGTAGGCGGCTGTGTAGGCGGCCCCAGCAAACATAAAACTGAGATGGAGGCCAAGAAAGCAAGAGACCTGCTGATTGGTCAGGCTGATAACCGGGAGGTTCATGCAAACCTGAAGGAGAAAGGGCTGGAAGATCTGGCAATGCATCGGCATTAAGTGTACTTCAGAAAAAAGAGACGGAAAAGCTGCTCGTTTGGGCAGCTTTTTCATCTCTTTTAATGGGGCAATTTTCGTTGAATTTTTAAGGAAGAGTGTAAAAAAATGGATTTTGTTTTTTAGAAGGGCAATATATAATGAGGACAATGAAAAAGGAGGTTATGCCATATGAAACCAGAACTTAGCTGGCTGGACGATCCGGAGATATTCCGGGTTGGCCGGCTTCCGGCCCATTCAGACCACCGGTTTTATGGAACGGAGGAGGAATATCAGGCAGGGAAATCTGCCCTTTCCCAGTCTTTAAACGGAACCTGGCAGTTTGCCTGGTCTCCTAATGCAGGCTCGCGACCGGCTGACTTTTATAAAGAGGAAGCAGATGTATCGGATTTCGGAACCATTCCAGTACCGGCCCACATCGAGCTGCAGGGCCACGACCGCATCCATTACATTAACACCATGTATCCCTGGGAGGGACATCTTTACCGCCGTCCGGCCTATGGGCTTCCAGGTGCAGGACTGCAGCCGGGGCAGTTTTCGGAGGCAGAGTATAACCCGGTAGGCTCCTATCGGCGCAGCTTTGATCTGGATGAGGGGTTAAAAGGCCGCAGAGTGTATATATCCTTTGAAGGCGTGGAGCAGGCCATGTATGTGTGGCTGAACGGCCAGTTCGTAGGCTATGCAGAGGATAGTTTCACTCCATCGGAGTTTGATCTGACTCCCTGGATCAAGGAAAAGGCTAACCTGCTGGCAGTAGAGGTACATAAGCGTTCTGCGGCAGCCTGGCTGGAAGACCAGGATTTCTTTCGGTTTTCCGGTATTTTCCGCAATGTGACCCTGTATGCAAAGCCGGAGGTGCATGTGGAAGATCTGTGGGCCAGGACGATGATTGGAAAAGATAATTGTACCGGAGATTTTGTCCTGGAATTGGCTTTATCCGGAGCAGGACGCTGTAAGGCAGAGTATATGCTGAAGGATGCAGATGGGAATGTAGTGCTAAAAGAGGCCGTAGAGGCAGATGCCGAAACGAGTGCAGTACAGGACGGCTTTTTCGGGCAGGATGGTTTCTCCGGAGATGGAAAAGCCGCTGTTCAAGGCAGTTTCTCCAGAGATATGAAGTTTGCCGGGGCAGCCGGAATTTCAGGCATTCATCCCTGGAGCTGTGACAATCCCTATCTGTATCGTCTGGAAATCCGTATCTTTGCTGCTGACGGCAGACTTTTGGAGATTGTTCCCTATGACATCGGCTTTTGCCGGGTGTCTTTAGAAGACGGAATCATGAAGGTGAACGGAAAACGGCTGATTATTCTGGGTGTGAACCGTCACGAGTGGAACGCCAGAACAGGCCGGGTAATTACCGAGGCAGACATGCGGTGGGATATGGACTGTTTTCATGCCAATAACATCAACAGTGTCCGCACCTGTCATTATCCCAACCAGATTCCCTGGTACTATTTGTGCGACGCAGAAGGTATTTACATGATGGCTGAAGTCAATTTAGAAAGCCACGGCTCCTGGCAGAAGATGGGAGCAGTGGAGCCTTCCTGGAATGTGCCGGGCAGCAGCCCCCAATGGAAAGAGGCGGTCCTTGACCGGATGCGGACGAATTTTGAACTGTTTAAGAATCATGTTTCTGTGATTTTCTGGTCTCTGGGCAACGAATCCTATGCAGGCGAGAATATCAGGGCCATGCAGCAGTGGCTGGAAGAACGGCAGGACGGACGGCTGATTCACTACGAGGGCGTGTTCCAGAACCGGGATTATGAGGACAGCGTTTCCCATATGGAGAGCCAGATGTATGCACCGCCGAAGCGGGTGCAGGACTATTTGGAGCAGTCTGGCAAGAAGCCGTTTGTGCTGTGTGAGTATATGCACGATATGGGCAATTCCCTGGGCGGCCTGGGCACATATATGGATCTGTTAGACCGGTACGAACATTTCCAGGGCGGCTATATCTGGGATTTTATTGACCAGGCGCTGCTTATAAAGGATGAGGTGACTGGCCGGGAAGTGCTGCGCTACGGCGGAGACTTTGACGACCGGCCATCGGACTATGAATTTTCCGGAAATGGAATTGTGTTTGCAGACCGGACGGCCAAGCCGGCAATTCAGGAGGTGAATTACTACTATGGGAAATACAAATAAGGCGGCAGGCAGTCTCCTGCAGATTGTGTTTGGAGATGTAGTGCTGGGGGTTCACGGAACGGATTTCAATTATCTGTTTTCTTACCAGACCGGCGGATTAGAATCCCTGGTAGTGAAGGGCAGGGAATGGCTTTATCGGACTCCTAAGCCTACCTTCTGGCGGGCTACTACAGACAATGACCGGGGCAACGGGTTTTCTTTCCGTTCAGCCATGTGGATGGGAGCAGACATGTTTATTCAGACCACCGGCATTCGGATTTGGGTGGACGGCAGGGAAGTGCGCCGGTTTAAGGCGCCTTACAACAACCGGTTTGGTGGGCCGGTAGAGGCAGAGTTATGCGTTATTCAGTACCGTTACCGGACAGCCACCAAACCGGCTGCGGAGGTGACTGTCACTTATAGGGTAGAGGCCGGCGGGCAAATCCAGATGAGAGCCAGCTATGAGGGCAAAAAGGGACTGCCGGAGCTGCCGGCCTTTGGCCTGCGCTTTATCATGCCTACAGCGGTAGACGGCTACGACTACTGCGGCCTTTCTGGCGAGACCTATCCGGACCGGATGGCTGGCGGCATAAAAGGAACCTACCATGTAGACGGACTTCCGGTGACCCCTTATCTGGTTCCTCAGGAGTGCGGAATGCACATGGAGACCCAGTGGCTGAGAGTAACTCGTTCCCATACTCAGGACAACACCAGATCAGATGGGGAATCTTTTGCCCTGGCCTTTGAGGCCAGGGAGAAGCCATTTGCCTTTTCCTGTCTGCCTTATACGGCAGAAGAACTGGAAAGTGCCACTCACCAGGAAGAACTTCCTCCTGTGCGGCGGACAGTGCTCTGCATTTATGGCGCAGTCCGGGGAGTAGGAGGAATTGACAGTTGGGGCAGCGATGTGGAACCGGCTTATCACATTGACGGCAGCGCCAGGCTGGATTTCAGCTTTGCTATCCGGCCATAGGAAGCGGTCATAAGGAGGCCTGTTCGGTAACATGTACCATTCGGGGATTTAAGGCATAGGATATAGTGTAAGGATGCTTATCCTATAAATAACCTCGGAGGTAACATTATGGGCATTATCAATTCTAGTAAATTTGTGGATGTAACTCAGATAGACTGCAGCGGAACCTTTCATGTGACTTTATCTTTAACGGCAGAGCCGGATATTTCGTCCAATCCTACGGATATTGTGCTGGTGCTGGATCGGTCCGGAAGTATGGAGGGAGAGCCGCTGGCCAGCTTAAAGCTGGGTGCGGACACATTTATCGATATTATTGACGAGACTACAGACGGGAGCCATGACGGCCAGATCGGCGGCGGAAGCCACATTGGTATTGTCAGTTTTTCCACGGAAGCAACGCAGGACACTGGATTGAGTACTTCTGTGGCAGATCTGAAAGAAGCGGTGGATGATCTGCAGGCCGATGGATTTACCAATCATGCAGATGGGTTTACTAAGGCGATCCAGTTGTTTGATCCCATGTCTTCCAATGCAAAAGTGATCGTTATGTTTACAGACGGAAAAACTACAGTGGGAGCGCCGCCGCTTCCAGTGGCAGAGGCGGCTAAGGTCATGGGAATTGAAATCTATGTTATAGGACTGGTGGGTGACGATGGCATCGATGTAGGAGCTATCACATCCTGGGCTTCCCAGCCTACCGCTGAGCATGTAGCCATCACTCCGGATGCGTCAGAATTGGAGGAATTGTTTGCGCAGTTAGCGAGAGACATTTCCAGTCCCGGAGCCACAAATATCGATATTGACGAGGTAGTAAATCCGCAATTTGCCATTGTCAGTGTTAATCCACCTACTAAGGGGACGGCTATGATGCTGAACGCCAGAGAAATTCGGTGGCAGATTCAGGAACTGGGCGCTACAGAGGCAGAAACTGCTGTTTTGGAATTTTTGGTACGGTTTGTGGGGCAGCAGTCCGGCCTTTACCCGGTAAATGAATCCATCACCTACACTGACCATGAGGGCAACCTGGTGTATTTTCAGAATCCAGAGGTAACGGTAGACTGCGGCACTATAGTGACGCCGGAGCCATGTCCGGAACCGATCAATCTGGTAGTGGGAGGCTGCGGCGACAGCCTGGTTTTAGACCTGGGAGATACCTATTTGGATTCCCTTGGGCGGATTGTCCAGCTGGATGTGACCCTGAAAGGGGTATGTCCTGGCAAGCGGGTGGCATTAGCCATTGTGCTGACAGAACTGGACGATAAGGACGAGGAGCATCAGCGGGGAATGAAGGTCATTACCGTTCCTGCTCATTATGAGTCCAGCTGCCAGGATGTGCTGGTAAAGTGCGTAAGATTTGTTCTTCCAGAGGATATTAACGAGGCTGGGGAACCGGCAGGCTTCCAGTGTGCAGACCGCCGTTTCAGAGCCAGAGTGCTGGCCAACTATATTGACAGCGGGTTTGTGTGCTGTGATGGAGGAATGACTGCTTTATAAAAATGGATGAATAAGAAAGACCGCTGTATCTTTTGATGCAGCGGTCTTTCTTATTGGAGTTTTAGAAAATCTATAATAGATTTATCCTGACTGGCTTTTCTTCCTTCTAATTGGGTTATAGTTTGCTGAATAACACAATGCTCTTTTCGGAAAAGAGGACAGTCTTAAATTTCGTTAATCTTTCTCTTTACATAAGTGGTGTGTAACAGATGATGTGCCTTCTCGCTGCCAGGCTCGCCAAGGTATGCAGCATACAGCTCCTTGATAGCCGGGTTCTCGTGGGACTTCCGGATGGGATTGTCTTTGTCGGAGTCGTAGAGCACCTGGGCGCGCAGGGCGCGGATGTCTACGGTGTTGCGCACATAACCAGGCTGCTGAGGCTGGCCGCCGCCGTTTATACAGCCGCCGGGGCATCCCATGATCTCGATAAAGTGATAGTTTGCTTCACCGGATTTTACCTTGTTAAGCAGAGTTCTGGCATTGTTAAGACCAGAGGCTACAGCCACTTTCACTTCCATACCGGCCACATTGTAGGAGGCTTCCTTGATGCCTTCCATACCGCGGACATCGGTGAAATCCAGAGACTGTAATTCTTCGCCGGTCAGAGTTTCCACTGCGGTACGGAGAGCTGCCTCCATAACGCCGCCGGTTGCGCCGAAGATGACGGCTGCGCCGGTGCCCAGTCCTAAGGGAGCATCAAAGCCCTCGTCCGGCAGATCCCGGAATTTCAGACCTACTTTGCGGATCATCCGGGCCAGCTCTCTGGTAGTCAGGGAGTAGTCTACATCCGGAACGCCGTTGGCTGCCTGATCCGGTCTCTGTACCTCAAATTTCTTAGCGGTACAGGGCATGATGGAAACAGACACAATATCCTCTGGCTTCAGCCCTTCCTTCTCTGCATAGTAAGATTTGGCGATAGCGCCAAACATCTGCTGCGGAGATTTACAGGAGGACAGGTTTTCCGTCATATCCGGGAAATAGTGCTCGCAGTATTTGATCCAGCCCGGAGAACAGGAGGTAATAAGCGGAAGCTTGCCGCCGTTTTGTACCCGGTCAAGGAACTCGTGAGCTTCCTCCATAATGGTAAGGTCTGCACTGAAATTAGTGTCGAATACTTTGTCAAAGCCGATGCGGCGCAGGGCGGCAGCCATCTTGCCCTCGGTATTGGTGCCGATGGGATAGCCGAATTCCTCGCCTAACGCTGCCCGGACTGCGGGAGCGGTCTGTACGATTACATGCTTGGACGGATCTGCAATGGCAGCCAGTACCTCGTCCACCTGGGATTTTTCCTGAAGTGCGCCGGTGGGGCAGACAGCAATACACTGGCCGCAGGAAACGCAGCTGGTCTCGCCCAGTCCCATGTCAAAGGCAGAGCCGATAAAGGTGGCAAAGCCCCGCTCGTTGGCGCCGATCACGCCGATGCCCTGAACCTTTTCGCAGACTGCGATACAGCGGCGGCACAGGATACATTTGGAATTATCCCGGATCATATGTACGGCGCTGTCGTCAATGCAGGACGGGGTGCGGTCTCCGTCATAGCAGCTTTCGTCCTCTACGCCCAGTTCCTTTGCCATCTGCTGCAGCTCACAGTTTCCGCTGCGGACGCAGGATAAGCACTTTCTTTCGTGGTTGGAGAGCAGAAGCTGCAAAGTCTTTTTGCGGGACTCCAGCACCTTCGGAGTGTTGGTAAGCACCTCCATGCCCTCGTTGATCGGGTAAACGCAGGCTACCACCAGGCTTCTTGCTCCCTTAACTTCCACCACGCACATCCGGCAGGCGCCGATCTCGTTGATGTCTTTTAAGAAGCAGAGGGTCGGGATTTCAATGTGGGCCAGTCTGGCAGCTTCCAGAATGGTGGAACCTTTTGGAGCGCTTACTTCTATGCCGTTAATTTTAATTGTAATATTCTCCATATCCATTTTCCTCCATTACTGTTTGTAGATTGCGCCGAACTTACATTTCTCGATACAAGCGCCGCACTTGATACATTTATCCGTATCAATGACATGGGGATTGCGAACGGTGCCGGTAATTGCGTTTGCCGGACAGTTCCGTGCGCACAGCGTACATCCGCGGCACTTCTCAGCGTCAATGTGGTAGGAGAGGAGGGCCTTACATACGCCGGCCGGACACCGTTTCTCCTTGATATGGGCCTCATACTCATCACGGAAATAGCGCAGGGTAGACAGTACCGGGTTAGGAGCTGTCTGGCCAAGTCCGCAGGCAGAGTTCTCTTTTACATAGTAGCAAAGTTCTTCCAGCTTATCCAGGTCTTCCATAGTGGCGGTGCCCTTGGTGATCTTGGTTAAAATCTCCAGCATCCGCTTGGTGCCGATACGGCACGGCGTACATTTTCCGCAGGATTCTTCTACCGTAAACTCCAGGAAGAATTTTGCAATGTCAACCATACAGTCGGTCTCATCCATAACGATCAGTCCGCCGGAACCCATCATGGAGCCGATGGCGATCAGGTTGTCGTAATCAATGGGAATGTCGTAGTGGGAGGCCGGAATACATCCGCCGGAGGGGCCGCCGGTCTGGGCTGCCTTAAACTTCTTGCCGCCGGGAATGCCGCCGCCAATTTCCTCGATAACTTCCCGAAGGGTGGTACCCATGGGGATTTCTACCAGGCCGGTATTGTGGATCTTGCCGCCCAGTGCGAACACCTTGGTGCCCTTGGATTTTTCCGTACCCATGGAGGAGAACCACTCCGGACCATTTAAGATGATCTGGGGAATGTTGGCGTAGGTTTCTACATTATTTAATATGGTAGGTTTGCCGAACAGACCCTTCTGAGCCGGGAACGGCGGTCTGGGTCTTGGCTCACCCCGGTTGCCCTCGATGGACATCATCAGAGCGGTTTCCTCGCCGCAGACGAATGCGCCTGCACCCAGTCTTAAATCAATGTCAAAATCAAAGCCAGTGCCGAAGATGTCTTTGCCTAACAGTTCCATTTCCCGTGCCTGATTGATGGCAATTTTCAGACGCTCAACAGCGATGGGGTACTCAGCGCGGACATAGATGTAACCCTGGCTGGCGCCGATGGCATAACCGGCGATGGCCATAGCTTCTAATACAGCGTGGGGATCTCCCTCTAAGATGGAACGATCCATGAATGCGCCTGGGTCGCCCTCATCAGCGTTACAGCAGACATATTTCTGGTCTGCATCGTTTTGCTTGGCCAGCTTCCATTTGAGGCCAGTGGGGAATCCGCCGCCGCCTCTTCCACGCAGGCCGGAATCTAAAAGACACTGGATAACCTCGTCCGGGGTCATCTCGGTAAGCACCTTGCCCAGTGCAGCGTAACCGCCGGTAGCTATGTACTCCTCAATGATTTCCGGGTTAATGATACCGCAGTTCCTCAGAGCAATGCGGTGCTGCTTTTTATAGAAATCCGTGTCAATAAGGGCCTTTACACCAGCAGGGGTAACCGTCTCCTGGTACAGAAGGCGGGTAACAACGCGGCCTTTCAACAGGTGCTCATTTACGATTTCCGGAATGTCCTCTACCTTTACCATGGAGTAGAAGGTGGCGTCCGGATAGATGATCATGATGGGGCCTAAGGCACAGAGACCGTGGCATCCGGTCTGGACAACAGATACCTCAGCTTCCAGGCCGGCTTTTTTGATTTCTTCTTTTAAAGTATCCATAATCTGCTGGCTTCCGGAGGAAGTACATCCCGTTCCGCCGCAAACCAATACATGTGAACGATACATTTGCGTACCTCCTTATTTGATGTCTGCAGAATTCAAGGTATATTCGTCTACAATGTGGCCGCCGATCAGATGGCGCTCAACAACCTCTGCTGCTTTCTCTGCGTTCATCTTGATGTAGGTCACTTTCGGCTGACCGGGCGCCATTACCTCTACAATAGGCTCATACTGGCACAGACCGATGCAGCCGGTCTGGGTAACGGAAATTTTATCCGTCAGATTTTTTTCCTGTACCAGGTTGGAAAGGGTGGTAAGAACCGGTCTGGCTCCGCTGGCGATACCGCAGGTAGCCATGCCAACTACCACTCGGATGTGATTGTGATCCTCAGCGCGAAGACCAAGCTGCCCTTGCATCTTTTCGCGGATCGCTTTTAATTCTTCAAGACTTTTCATGTGAAATCCTCCAATTCTGGCGTGCGCTTTTTAATAGATGGCGCCGCCGTCAGTCTCCAATTTATTCTCTGTCAGATACTCCCTGATATAATCCGATACCGCCGGTGTATTAAAAGGAACGTCCCCTAAGATTTGCTTAAACTCTCTGGTGTCCAGAGTAAAGGACGCACCGTTATAGCAGTAGCGGTATAAAAACTGGCTTTCCGGGTGGAAAACCACCAGTGTGTGGATGGTGCTGGTAATGTCTCCAAGCGGCATTCGGTCAATGTGGGATAAGACAAACCCGGCTGTTACCGTAGTTCCCACTCCCGGCTGGGATTGGATGGTAAAGCTGCCGCCGGTGCTTTCCGCCGCATACTTAAAGAACGGAATCCCAAGACCAACCTTGCGGGTGGTCCGGCTGGTGAAAAATGGGTCTGTAACCCGGTCTACCTGTTCCTTAGTCATGCCGCAGCCATTATCCTTGATGATCACAGTCAGCCGGTCCGTTTCCATATCAGCGTCCACTGTGATTTCCACTAAGGAAGCGCCGGCCCGGGTGGAATTTTCTGCCACATCCAGGATGTTCAGGGAAATTTCAGGCATCATAGGCGTTACTGGTATTTGGCAAGAATGCCTGGGATGTCGTCAGGTACCAGCCGTCCGTAAACCTCGTCGTTGATCATCATAACAGGAGCCAGGCCGCAGGCGCCTACACAGCGGCAGGAATCCAGAGAAAAACGGCCGTCCGGCGTACACTCTCCGTTGGTGATTCCTAAAAGTTCTTCCAGTTTGCTGAAAATTGCACCGGAACCTTTTACATAGCATGCAGTTCCCAGACAAACAGAAACCTGGTACTTACCCTTGGGCTGCAATGCAAACTGTGCATAAAAAGTGGCGACTCCGTAAATCTTCTCCAGCGGAATGCCGGTTTCATCAGAAATCATAGTTTGGACTTCTATTGGGAGATAACCGTAAATATCCTGCGCCCGCTGCATGATCGGCATTAAAGCGCCTTTTGTGTCCTTCAGCTCAGCAATGGCCTTTTTTAAAGCAGCTTCCTGCTCCGGCGTCCCGCTGAAAGGCACACTTTCTTTTTTACAAGCCATGTGTAATCCTCCTCCTGATTATAAGTTGTTAGATGTAACTAGTATTCTAACATGAAATTGACAGGAAATCTACAATTATTGAAATGTTTTGCGCAGTAATTTTTCGATACATGTTGATAATTCATATGTTCAATGGTATCCTTATAGCATATATTTGTTAAAATCATCGCATAACCATGATGGGAGGAAAGCACTATGACAGCAAAAGATGTGAGAGACATTCTGGGCGCCCGGGTTCTGACCGGAGAGGAGTACCTGAACCGGGAGGTAAAAAGCGCCTGCGGTTCTGATATGATGAGCGATGTGCTGGCATTTTCCAAGGATCATTCGGTGCTTCTGACCGGCCTGTGTAATCCCCAGGTTATCCGCACGGCAGAAATGTTGGACATTGTGTGCCTGGTCTTTGTGCGGGGCAAAAAGCCGGACGCAACCATTCTGGAAATGGCCAGGGACCGAGGGCTGATTGTGATGGAGACCGGCCACCGGATGTTTTCTTCCTGCGGAATGCTCTATCAGGCAGGACTGGGCGGAGGTGCAATTTAATGGAAGGAATTGTGCTGAACTATACCATTTCCCCGGATGATTTTACCAGGGCGGGGGAGGCCAGCAGCGATGTAAAGCGGAAGTTAAAGCAGCTTGGCGTAAGTCCGGAAGCAGTTCGGAAGGTGGCTATTGCCATGTACGAAGGGGAAATCAACATGGTGATCCATGCAAACGGCGGCGAGATTACTGTGGAGATCACTCCGGAGCGGATTTTAATGATTCTGGCTGATTCTGGACCTGGAATTCCGGATGTGGAAAAAGCCATGCAGGCCGGATATTCCACAGCACCGGACGAGGTACGGAGTTTGGGTTTTGGCGCAGGCATGGGTCTGCCCAATATGAAAAGCTATACGGATGATTTAAAGATTGAGACCAAACTGGGGGTGGGGACTACCATCACCATGGAGGTGCGTTTGGAATAGGAGGCCAGTATGGATAAATTTTATCATTCTGTCCGGCTGGAGGAAGAATTGTGCAAAGGCTGTATCAACTGTATCAAGCGGTGTCCCACCGAGGCTATTCGGGTGCGGAACGGAAAGGCCCGGATCAACAGTAAGTTCTGTATTGACTGCGGCGAGTGCATCCGGGTGTGCTCCCATCACGCCAAAAAGGCTACCTATGATAAGCTGGATGTGATGCGGAACTGGAAATACACGGTGGCGCTTCCTGCTCCGGCCCTTTACAGTCAGTACAATAACCTGGACGATGTAAATATTGTGCTGAATGCCCTGATTTTGATGGGCTTTGACGATGTATTCGAGGTGAGTGCGGCAGCAGAGCTTGTCAGTGAAGCCACCCGTGAATATTTAACGCTTCACGAGGATCAGTACCCTATAATCAGTACCGCCTGTCCCACGGTTGTGCGGCTGATCCGGGTAAGGTTCCCCAACCTGATTTCCCATCTGCTTCCCTTAAAGCCGCCGATTGAGGTGGCGGCCACCATTGCAGCCAGAAGGGCTATGGAGCAGACCGGCCTTCCCAGGGAGGACATCGGCATCTGCTTTATTTCTCCCTGTCCGTCCAAGGTAACCTATGCGAAGGCGCCGCTGGGAACAGAGAAAAGCCAGGTGGACTGCGTGCTGGCTATCAAGGATGTATATCCCCAGCTTTTGTCCCACATGAAGGCGGTAGGAGAGGATATGCTGGAGCTTTCTACTTCTGGAAAGATCGGGGTCAGTTGGGGCCGCAGCGGCGGAGAAGCCGGCGGCCTGTTTACGGAGAATTATCTGGCGGCGGACGGCATCGAAAATGTGATCCGGGTGCTGGAGGATTTGGAAGACCAGAAGTTTACCAACTTAAAATTTGTGGAGCTGAACGCCTGCAACGGCGGCTGCGTAGGCGGCGTGCTGAATGTGGAAAATCCCTATGTGGCGGAGGTGAAGCTGAAGCGGCTTAGGAAATATATGCCGGTAGCCAGAAGTCACATGGAAAACCAGGAGCATGCAGAGGAGATTGTGCCTTGGACGGAAAGAGTCAGCTATGAGCCTGTGTTTAACCTGGGGGAAAATATGATGGAGAGCTTTGCCAGGCTTAACCAGGTGGAGCGGCTTTGCCGGAAGTTTCCGGGATTGGACTGCGGCTCCTGCGGTGCTCCTACCTGCAAGGCCCTGGCGGAAGACATTGTGCGGGGCGAGGCCAGCGAGAATGACTGCGTTTACTATTTGCGTGAGAATCTCCACCGGCTTTCGGAAGAAATCTCCATTCTGGCAGACGATCTTCACGCCGGCGGCTCCGGCGGACATGAAACCCTGAACATATTAAAAGAATACATCCAGCGGATCTCCAGTGAGATGTCGCTGCTGGACAATAAAGAGGATGAGGAGGACGGCTGATGCAGGTGCAGGATCTGATTGACAGCGGCAGATTTAAAGTTATAAGCCTGGGGGAAGACCGGGAGAGGGAGCTTACTACCCCTTTCTGCTGTGATCTTTTAAGCGTCGCTATGGGACACGCTCCCTCTGGCTGCGCCTGGGTAACGGTAATGGGAAACATCAATACTCTGGCTGTGGCGTCTCTGGCAGACGCGGCCTGTATCATCCTGGCGGAGGGGGCAGCTCTTGATGAGGCTGCGGCAAACAAGGCCCGGATGCAGGAAATTACGGTTCTGGGAACGGAGGAGCCGGTGTTTGAGGCGGCTCTTTGGGTGTGGCAGCAGATGAAAGGACAGGATTGATATGATCAGTCTGACCTATGATCTGCATATCCACTCCTGCCTTTCTCCCTGCGGAGACGCAGATATGACTCCAGGAAACATTGCAGGAATGGCGGCGGTAAAAGGTCTGGATGTGATTGCGCTGACAGATCACAATACCTGCCGGAACTGTCCGGCCCTGCTTAAGATGGCGGAGGAATACGGGGTTTTGGCCATTCCCGGCATGGAGATCAACACTGTGGAGGAGGTTCATGCCGTCTGCCTGTTTCCAGAGCTTTTAAAGGCCATGGATTTTGACGCTTATGTTTATGAACGGCTGATTAAGTTTCCCAATCAGGCGGAGATTTTCGGCAACCAGCAGATTTACGATGAAAACGATGTCTGTGTGGGGGAGGAGCCGAATCTTCTGATCAACAGCGCAGATATTTCTTTTGATGAGCTGTGGGATCTGACTGACAGCTTTGGCGGCGTGATGTTTCCTGCCCATATAGAAAAATCTTCCAACAGCCTGATTGCAAACCTGGGATTTGTGCCGCCGGACAGTAAATTCAAGACGGCGGAGTTTAAAGATTTAAAGAAGCTGCATCAGGTGCGTCAGGGGAACCCCTATTTAGAAAACTGCCGCGTCATCAGCAATTCCGACGCCCATTATCTGGAGCATATCCATGAGCCGGAGCTGACGATACCGGTGGAGGAGAAGTCGGCGGAGGCTGTGATTCGGTATTTAAGAGGACTGTAGTAAAAGACACTGCAGTTCTTTTCTTTGTGCGCTTTTCAGCGCATTTTTACCTATTTTCAACGACTTGTGTTCGGAGATAAAATCATGTATACTTGGGAACAGGAAAGAATTTTGAGACTACATTTGCGAACTATTTTGGAGGATACTCAAATGAGACGGAGAAGCATATTAGGCATGATGGCAGCGGCAGCAGTGACCTTGTTTGCAGTGCAGCCGGTTTTTGCAGCAGAAGCTGTTTTTTCTGCATATAGTAATGTAATTGTAGCAGGGCAGAGTGATTCCGGCGGAGCGCCCGGCACAAGTGCGCCCGGTGCAGGTTCGCTGGGACCGGCAGGCCCTGGTACAAGTGTAAGCGGCCCTGCAGGCGCGCCAGGCAGCAATAACCAGATTGTTCCCGGTGCAGATGTTCCGGTTTTCGTGCAGAGTCCGGGAAACGAAAGTCCGTCCGGCAGTTTCGCGGCTGTATCCGGAAATGCAGAGATGGCGCCGGCTGGAGATGAGGGAACGGTACTTTCTCCGGTGATTACAGCAGGAAGCAATGATGCGGAGGAAGGTGCCAGACAGCAGGCGGAAGCCCAGGGGGCGGAGGAAGCAGCCATGCAGCAGGCGGAAGCTCAGGGGGCAGAGGAAGCAGCCATGCAGCAGGCTCAGACTGGCGGCCGTTACATTGACCCCAATAAGCCTATGGTGGCCCTGACCTTTGACGACGGCCCCCAGCCTTCTGTGGGAAACCGGATTATGGACTGCCTGGCTCAGTATGGCGGAAAAGCTACCTTCTTTATGGTTGGTGATCGGGTGGCATCCCATCAGGCAGAGGTGCAGCGTATGGTGGCGGAAGGCCATGAGGTGGCCAATCACACCATGAACCATAAATATTTGCAGAAGCTGGGCGCAGCAGAAATTCAGGCCCAGGTAGTAAAAGGAAACGATGCCATCGAGGCGGCCTGCGGCGTCCGCCCGAAACTGCTTCGTCTGCCCGGCGGCAACCACAATGCTGCGGTGCGGGCCAACACCCATATGCCTATGATCCAGTGGAATATCGACACCCTGGACTGGAAGACCAAGAATGCAGATAAGACGGTGGCAGCCGTGCTGGATCATGTGAAGGACGGCGACATCGTGCTGATGCATGAGCTTTACAAACAGAGCGGCGACGCAGCCTTGCGCATCATCCCGGAGCTGCATAATCGGGGTTTCCAGATGGTGACCGTCAGCGAGATGGCTGCAGCGAAAGGCGTGACCCTGGAGGCAGGAAAACTGTATTCCAGCTTTCACTAAAAAACAGAACAAAAGAATCCCCTGGAATCCATAGAAAAAGGAATCCAGGGGATTTTTTAGCCTGCTATTTTTCCTCACAGACCTGGAAAATGTAAAACTTCAGATAATAGGACGCCTGTTCCCCGCCCATCCACAAAATGGGGTGATCGGCAGCCTGGGTGCGGTACTCTACCTGGCGCAGCCGTTTGTGGGCGCTGACGGCCGCCTCCCGGATGGTTTTGGTAAACAGCTCCGGGTCCATAAAGTGGGAGCAGGAGCAGGTTGCTAAGTAGCCGCCGTCCTTTACCAGCTTCATACCCCGGATATTGATCTCCCGGTAACCCTTTACTGCATTTTTAATAGAATTTCTGGACTTGGTGAATGCCGGCGGATCCAGGATTACCACATCGAATTTCTCGCCTTTTTGTTCCAGCTCTGGAAGCAGGTCAAATACATCGGCACAGACAAATTCCACCCGGTCAGAAAGACCGTTTAAAGCAGCGTTTTCCCTCGCCTGGTTTATGCCTAATTCTGAGGCGTCTACACCCAGTACGGAGGAAGCCCCTGCAATCCCGGCGTTCAATGCAAAGGATCCGGTATGGGTAAAGCAGTCCAGTACCTTCTTGTCCTTGCAAAGCCGCTGGATTGCCAGCCGGTTATATTTTTGATCCAGGAAAAACCCGGTTTTCTGGCCGTCCTCCACATCTACCAGATAGCGGACGCCGTTTTCTACAATTTCCACCTTTGTGTCAAAGGGCTCGCCAATAAAGCCTTTAAACCGTTCCATCCCTTCCTGGAGACGAACCTTGGCATCGCTGCGCTCGTAGACGCCCCGGATGGAAATGCCGTCCTCTGCCAGAACTTTTTTCAGCTTGTCCAGTATCACCGGTTTCCAGCGGTCAATGCCCAGGGCAAGGGATTCTACCACCAATACATCGGAAAATTTATCAATTACGATTCCCGGAAGGAAATCTGCCTCTCCGAAAATGATGCGGCAGCTAGAGGTATCTACCGTGGATTTCCGGTATTCCCAGGCGTTTTTTACCCGCATCTCGATGAAATGATCGTCTATTACCGCGTCCTTTTTGCGGGTCATCATCCGCACCGTAATTTTAGAGTTGGTGTTGATGAAGCCCTGCCCCATGGGATAGCCGTCAAAGTCCGCTACCTGAACCATGTCCCCGTTCTCAAAAGCTCCTTCAATCCGGTCAATTTCATTGTCATAGACCCAGGCGCCTCCGGTTTTTAAGGTGCGGCCCTCGCCTTTCTTTAGTATTACAGTCGCTGTATTTGCCATAGTTGTTCTCCTGATAAATGGAATGAATAAGCATACCATATCATAAAATGGGGTTTTATGCAATTAGGGGGCGATCGGGGAAGGGGATAATATAATATCAATTTTTCTGACAT
This sequence comes from uncultured Eubacteriales bacterium, assembly GCA_951800645.1. Classification (GTDB taxonomy): domain Bacteria; phylum Bacillota; class Clostridia; order Lachnospirales; family Lachnospiraceae; genus Brotaphodocola. The sequence goes on from CATOIK010000007.1 coordinate 59,772, forward strand.
CAAGTTGAAAAATTTTTTGTCTTTTTTTATAATAATAGAAAAAAGGGGGAGGACTTTATGACAGATGTGAAAATCCGCGCCGGGCTGCAGGAGGCCGCATCGGAGAAGGTATCCGGTTCAGACCGCACCAAATATAAGCTGGCGTCCTCCATCAAGGAATGTATGAAGACGACGCCGGTGGACAAAATCACGGTAAAAGACATTGTGGAGGGCTGCGGTGTGACCCGCCAGACTTTTTACCGGAATTTCAAGGATAAATATGACCTGATCAACTGGTATTTTGATAAGCTGGTGCTTCAGTCCTTCGCCCAGATTGGCATGGGACATACAGTGGGAGAGAGCCTGGCGCAGAAGTTTGATTTTATCCGAAATGAAAAAGCCTTCTTTACAGAGGCGTTCCGTTCCGATGATTACAATTCCGTAAAAGAGCATGATTTTGAATTGATCCTTCAGTTCTACAAAAATCTTCTGGCCAGAAAAAGCTGCCACCCTCTGGGTGAGGAATTGGAATTTCTGCTGGAGATGTACTGCCGTGGTTCTGTCTATATGACGGAAAAATGGGTCTTGGGAGGCATGAAGGATTCTTCCGGAGAGATTGCCGCCAAGCTGGTGGAGGCTATGCCGCCCAAACTGGAAAAAGTGTTCCGGGAGTACGGACTGGTTTAGTAGTCAGAAAAACTGCACAAAGGAAATTGGGAGAATTTACTAAACTTAAAAGGAAAGTGACAGACTGGCCGGTTTGTCACTTTCTTTTTTATTTTACAATAGTTAAAATAATAACAGAAAGACAGAAATAAATTTCCAGGAGGCATTTATCATGGCAAACAGAATTGTATTAAATGAAACTTCCTTTCATGGCGCAGGCGCTATCAAAGAAATTCCAGGCGTAGTAGAGACCAGAGGATTCAAAAAAGCGTTTGTATGCTCTGACCCGGATCTACTGAAATTCAATGTAACTAAGAAGGTTACGGATGTACTGGACGAGGCAGGACTGGCTTATGAGATTTATTCCAATATCAAGCCGAACCCTACCATTGAGAATGTGCAGAGCGGCGTAGCTGCTTTCAAGGCATCCGGCGCAGACTATATCATTGCGATTGGCGGCGGTTCCTCCATGGATACGGCGAAAGCCATCGGCATCATCATCAACAATCCGGAATTTGCAGATGTGAGAAGCTTAGAGGGCGTTGCTCCTACCAAGAAGCCCTGCGTTCCCACCATTGCAGTTCCTACCACTGCCGGTACTGCAGCAGAGGTTACCATCAATTATGTTATTACAGATGTAGAGAAGAAACGGAAATTTGTGTGTGTGGATACCCACGATATTCCGGTTGTCGCTGTAATTGACCCGGATATGATGGCTTCCATGCCAAAGGGCCTGACTGCTTCTACTGGTATGGACGCATTGACCCATGCGATTGAGGGTTACATTACCAAGGGCGCCTGGGAAATGACAGATATGTTCCACTTAAAAGCGATTGAGATCATCAGCCGTTCTCTGCGGGGCGCAGTAAACAACACGCCGGAAGGCCGGGAAGGGATGGCTTTGGGCCAGTATGTAGCAGGCATGGGCTTTTCCAATGTAGGTCTGGGCATCGTTCACTCTATGGCTCACTCCTTGGGCGCCGTGTATGACACGCCGCATGGGGTAGCCAATGCGATTCTTCTTCCTACTGTTATGGAGTACAATGCTTCCTGCACCGGCGAGAAATACAGAGAGATTGCCAGAGCAATGGGCGTGGAAGGGGTAGACGCCATGAGCCAGGAGGAGTACCGGAAAGCGGCTGTAGAAGCAGTGAAGAAGCTGTCTGCTGATGTAGGCATTCCGGCTGATCTGAAAGAGATTGCAAAGGCGGAGGATCTGGATTTCCTGTCTGAGTCTGCATTTGCAGACGCCTGCCGTCCGGGCAATCCCAGAGATACCTCTGTGGAGGAGATTAAGGCGCTGTATCAGTCTCTGATGTAAGGGACTGCGTATTAAGGGGATGAGTTTTACATAAAATTAAGAAAATGAGGTTGCTCCATTCCATGCGGCGGCCTCATTTTCCATTTTTCCAAGAGAGAAAGAAATTATGTTCCAATGCAGGATAAGGATTGAATAAATTTAATCCTTATTATAAAATACATAGTATAATCCTGCTGTATATGGGCGGAATAAATAATTACTTGAAATTACAACATACAGGCTTAAGGATGGGCCGGAAAGAAGGTAGCTATGGAACACGGGAATCCAATTTGGACCAACATCACCAGTACAAAGAAATTCATCACGATTGGAGAGATCATGCTGCGGCTGACACCGCCCAACTATGAAAAAATCCGTATGACCAGTAATTTTGACGCCAGTTACGGCGGCAGCGAGGCCAATATTGCCCTGGCCCTGGCAAATTTGGGAGTAGACAGTACATTTTTCAGCGTAGTGCCCAATAACAGCCTGGGCAAGAGCGCCGTGCGCTGGCTCCGCTCCAATGATGTTCACTGTACCCCTATGATTCTTTCCACACCCCAGGAAACGCCGAGCCACCGGCTGGGTACTTATTATCTGGAAACCGGTTATGGAATCCGCGCCAGCAAGGTAATCTATGACCGGAAGCACAGCGCTATCACAGAGTATGACTTTAGCCATCTGGATCTGGAAGCGCTTTTGGAAGGGTTTGACTGGCTTCATTTAAGCGGCATTACTCCGGCACTGGCGGAAAACTGCCGCAGGCTGATTATGGACTGCTTAAAAGTGGCAAAGGAGAAAGGACTGACTGTCAGCTTTGACGGAAACTTCCGCAGTACCCTTTGGAGCTGGGAAGAAGCAAGGGATTTCTGTACCCAGTGCCTGCCTTATGTGGATGTGCTGTTAGGCATCGAACCCTATCATCTGTGGAAGGATGAAAACGACCACAGCAAGGGAGACTGGAAAGACGGTGTCCCGCTGCAGCCCACCTACGAGCAGCAGGATGAGATTTTCCAGAAGTTTATTAAGCGGTATCCTAATTTAAAATGCATTGCCCGCCATGTGCGCTATGCCCATAGCGGCAGTGAAAACAGCTTAAAGGCCTTTATGTGGTTTGAGGGCCACACCTTCGAGAGCAAGCTGTTTACCTTTAATATTTTAGACCGGGTAGGCGGCGGAGACGCCTTTGCCAGCGGACTTATCTACGCCATGATTCACGGCTACAAGGCCATGGATTTAATTAACTTTGCAGTAGCCAGCAGCGCATTAAAACACACGATTCACGGAGACGCCAATATCACGGACGATGAAAAGTCTATCCGGAACCTGATGAATATGAGCTACGATATAAAGCGGTAAGGCAGAAAAACAGGCGGGGACCAGAAAAACTCCCGCCTGTTTGTTATGTCATAGGAAAATGTGTCTTATAAAATAGCAGATGCTTTGCGCTTAAGGAAAATGGCTGCTGACGCAGACGCACTCCGGCGCGAGAGCCCGATGAGGCGAACTCTTTTTATGAGGAAATCTGTTACAGAAACAGTTGGTGCTCTGCCGTCCGGTCTGCAAAATATTCTGGATTTTTTTTGCGGAGAAGATCTTCTTCAAGATTCAGTTTGGTCAGATGTTCTTTGTGAATTTTCAGCAGGATGTCCAGCCGCCTGGTTTCCAGAGCTCGCAGGATTTCCTGGTGCTGCAGTACATTATTTCCGGGAATGCTTTGCTCCCGCAGACTGAGCAGACGGATTCTCTGATAATGGGTGCTGCTTTGGTTGATCAGATCCCAGGAAAAGATCTGATTTGCTCCATCAAAAAATACCCTGTGGAATTCATTGTCGTATTGATGAAGCAGGTCGTGATCCCCGTTTATGCTGGCGATCAGCTGTTTTTCAATCAATGAATGAAGCTGGTGGAGATGGCAGGGTTCCAGCTTCTCCATAAAGACTTTTAAAACAGCCTGCTCCATGTTTAGCCGGAGGAACCGTTCCTGAAGAACGCGGTTCATATCAATGAGGGAAACCATGGTTTCCTTTTGAGGGAGAATCTGAACCAGCCCATCCCGTTGAAGTCTTATAAAAGCTTCCCGGACCGGAGTGCGGCTGACCTTAAGGTTTGTGGCAATCTCCTGGGTGCTCATGATGGTGCCGGGAACAAGCTTAAAGGTTAAAATGTAGGAACGCAGAGTGTAATAGACTCTGTCTTGAATGCTTTGGTAGTTATTGGCCATTGGAAGGCTCCTTTTATGGTTAGAGTAAAAATAATTCAGTATCATGTTAGCATACTTGAAGGAGATAGGCAAGAGTTTGGGAGGGAGTTATGAAGGTTCATATGTTAATGGCCGGAGAAAAACAGGAGTGCAAAGAGCTGTTAAAAAGCATAAATCTCATGTTTGAGGAACCGGCCTGGGAAGTTGTCCACGATGGGAAACATGCTGTAAAAGCAGCCTCCCGCATGGAAGATTTGGCATTGGCTTTTGTGGACGTCCGGCTGCCGCCGGGAGATGGGATCCGGATAGCCGGAGAAATCCTGCGGTATCAGAAAGACTGCCAGATCATATATCTGGTAAACTATGAGGATTTTGGGACATTGATGAAATCCCCGGGGTTCCATACAGCAGGATATTTACTGAGACCTTTCAGCCGAACCGGAATGGAAGCTGCCGTTCAGAAAGTCTGCGGCCGATGGGCGTTCCTTCAAAAAATGAAAGAAGGAAATAAGGACCGGACGCCGGGAAGCGATGAGAATGATTTACGGGGGAATGAAAAAAGCAGAGAATGGGAACAGGCGGAAGTGGTCAGCTATCTGGCGGAACATTTTCGTCAGGAGATTACCCTGGAAGATCTTGCAGACGAATTTAAAACCTCCAGAACTTATGTCTGCAAACGGTTCAAGCAGCTGTTTGGAGAAAACTTTTCCTCCTATTTAAAGCGGCTCCGGGTAGAAGATGCCAAACGGCTTCTTTTGGAATCCCAACAGGAGGTGCGGGACATTGCTTTTGAAACCGGTTTTCAAAATGCGGCCTATTTTACAAAAGTGTTCCGTGAACAGACGGAAACGACGCCTTCTGAATATAGAAAGAGATACCGGAATAACCAATAAAAAGCAGCAGAGGAAACTGTCTGAGTAAGAATAAAAAATGAGCTGATACACCTTAAAAGGGGTGTTCAGCTCATTTTAAGTTTATAGTATAAAAATATAGCCAAAGAGGAAGAAAGAGGAAAATAATTTTGTAAAAGTGCACAAAACAGGGGAGAAAGAATTGTATATATATGACAAAATGCAACAAGAATATTGAAAACAACATACTAACATGTTAGTATGTATAGTATAAAACAAAGAAGGAGGGGCGAGATTGTGAAAAAGATGAGGAGTTTATTAGCTACATCTTTGATTGTAGCTATGACGGCTAATTCGATTCCAGTCATTGCAGCACCGTTGGCAGATCCTGCTCTGCCAAATCAGGCTACGCCTAAGAATGCTGATATTTCCGATATTCCCAAGGGAACATTGGTTCTGAATGGTCTGTTTGACGTAAAGAGTCTGGAAGCCGGAACGAGCAAGTACCTTTATATCAATACTTACCCGGAAAAAGGAACTAAAATTACCAGTGTTACCAGTGATGATGAGGGTGTTGTGCAGGTCAGCTATGGCAACAACAGCATCGAAGACATGACTGAAGAACCGGGAATGGCGGAAAATAACAGCAACTACAACTTTGTAAAGCTGGATGCAGTAGCAGCAGGTGACGCAAGGGTAACGGTAACGGTAACCGATGGGGCTGGAGATCTGGGCAGCGTTACGGAAACCTTTGATGTGCAGGTTGTTGCTCCGGAGTATGAAGGCACTCAGAGAGTAGTTACCGGCATTTCCCAGAACTGGAAATTCCGTCTGGAGCGGGATATGACCCCGCCGGCAGCAGGTACGGTTCCTGCAGTTGATGGAAACTGGGATGAAGTTACCATTCCCCACTGCTGGAACACCGATGACGGTGCAGACGGCGGAAACAACTATCATAAAGGAATTGGCTGGTATGTCAGAGAGCTTTCTGCTGAGGAACTGGCCAAAGCAATGGAAAAAGGCAAGCAGGTTTATCTGGAGATGGGCGCTGCCTGCAAAATCAGTGAGATCTATGTAAATGGTGAGAAGATTGCCCGTCATGAGGGCGGTTACTCCCGTATCCGCGTGGATCTGACCGACTATCTGAAAACCGGCGAGACAAATACCATTGCCATCAGCGTGGACAACCGTGTAAACTACCTGACTCCCATGTCCGGTGACTTTACCGTGTTCGGCGGTCTGTACCGCGACATCAGCCTGGTAGCAGTAGGCGATGTACATATGGATCTGGATCAGGAGACGGCCTTTGGCGGCCGCGGCCTGTATGTGGCACAGCAGGGTACAGAAAATGTAACTGCGGCTACTACGATTGAGGATGTATACGGAAACGGCGGTAAACTGACAGTTTCCGGTGAAATCAAAAACAGCGCAGCTGAGGCAAAGAATGTCAGCGCAAAGGCCTATATCTACGACGCAGAGTGGAATGAGGTAGTATCTCATGACTTCCCGGCTGTAACTGTGGAGCCTGACGCCAGGCATACCTTTACCCAGGAGCTGACCGTTGCAGATCCCCATCTGTGGGACGGCCTGGATGATCCCTATCAGTATAATGTAGAGTTTGAGGTTTATGTGGACGGCCAGATGATAGACCGTGAGCGCGACCGCGTTGGTTTCCGCTTCTTCTGTTCTGATCCGGACAAGGGCTTCTTCTTAAACGGAAGATCCTATCCTCTCCGGGGCGTCAACAGCCATCAGGACCGCTATAACCGGGGTTATGCGGCTACCCATCAGGATCGGGAACAGGATATGGCTATTATGGACGAGATGGGAGTAAACGCCATCCGTTTTGCCCACTATCAGCACGATCCGTTTGTGTATGAGCTGGCTGCAGAGCGGGGTATTACCGTGTGGGCAGAGATTCCCATGGTAAACTCCATTGTGAATACCAGAGCGTTCTATAAGAGTACAGATGACAACTTAAAAGAGCTGATTCATCAGGCATACAATGTTCCGTCTGTTCTGATGTGGGGCATCCACAACGAGCAGTGGCCCAACAACAAGGGTATTACTGTTCTTCTGGATCAGCTTTATAAGACCTGTAAGACAGAGGATCCGTCCCGCCTGGTAACGGTAGCTACTGCTCAGGATCCAGGAAACGATGTAAGCGAAAGTTCGTGGGATACCATTACCTTAAGCTGGCAGTCCGATGTGTCTGCATGGAACAAGTACTTTGGCCTGTATCAGGGAAAAGATGCCCGTTATTTCGGCAACTGGATGAACCAGGTGTATGAGTACGGCAAAAAGCATAAAACCATTTACGGAACAGCCAATGCAACCACCAATCCAGAGGGTGGACATGAGGATATTCCGGTTTATGTTCACGGCAATGTGGGCATGAGTGAGTACGGCGCTGAGGGCAATCCGTATATTCATGATGAGAAGCCGGGCTATTCTCAGAATGAGAGTAACCTGAGTGAGGAGTGGCATACTCTGTTCCATGAGATTTATTATAAAGTTATCGCTGAATCTCCCTGGATGTGGGGCAGCTATATCTGGAATATGTTTGAGTTTGGTTCTGACGGACGAGGCAATGCAGGCCGTCAGGGAACCAACAACAAGGGTATTGTGTCCTATGACCGTACCATTAAGAAGGACTCCTTCTATTTCTACAAGGCAAACTGGTCTGATGAACCGGCTCTTAAGATTAGCGGCGAGCGCTTTGCAGAGCGGAATCAGGATGACATTAAGGTAAAAGTATACTCCAACATGAAGACGGTGGAGCTGTTTGTAGACGGTGTAAGCCAGGGCGTGTTAGAGGCCGGAAGCAATACCGAACCGGAGCTTAATAATCAGGGACAGCCGGATGATGCGCTGGTTCCCAACACCCAGCTGGGCAAGTTCACCTGGGATGTGAAGCTGTCCGAGCAGGGCGAGCACAAGGTGGTAGCTGTTGGTACAGATGAGAATGGAACAGTTTATACCGATACTGTGACCTGGAATCGTAAGTTCTTCAGCGATCCGTCCATTGCTTCCAGCAAATACAATGTAAACAGCGCAAGCCTTACCATTAGCGGCGTTCCGGGAGGAACCACCGTAGAGACCTTAACGGAGAACTTAAGACCTCTTAAGAATTCTTCCTTTGAGGTGCGTACCGCAGAGGGCGATTTGATTGAAGATCCGTCTACCCTGGTAACTCTTGGCATGATTGTTCATGTTGTTGCAGAAGACGGAGTTGCTACAGCCGATTATGTGATTACCTCCCAGCCCATTACCCAGGGCAAGGCAGTCAGCGCCAGTGCAAATCAGAGTGGATACCCGGCGTCCAATGCAGTGGACGGCAAAACTGACACCCGCTGGGGCTCCGGCGGCAGCTTCCCGGGATGGATCACCATAGATCTGGGCGATACCTACACCCTGGATAAGCTGGATACCCTTTGGTATGCTTCTTCTGGAAGAAACTACACCTTTGAGGTACAGGGAAGCTTAGATGGAACCAACTTTGAAGTCCTGATTCCGTCCCAGCAGAGTAGCCAGGGAGATGTAGAGCCTACCTGGACCGGTCAGAAGTTTGGCGAGGACGCTCAGGCCCGCTACTTAAAACTGTATATTACCTCCTGCAGTTCAGGCGGACAGTCTTCACCGTCCATTTATGAGATTCAGGCAGCCGGCTTCCGTCTGGCAAGCAGCACCTATTCAATCAACAATGCAGATCGGGAGATCATTGGCGTAGATCCTGACACCACAGTGGAGGAGCTGATGGAAGCCTTGTCTGTAGAAGGTGACTACAACACCCTGGAAGTACAGAATGACGAGGATGGCGCAGTTACCCTTGACACCATCGTAGTAGTAACCTACGGCGAGGAAAATAAGGAAGTCACCTACACCCTGTCTACCAATGGCCCGGATCTTCGTCCTGTTTCTCAGGGCAAACCGGCTGAGGCTTTGGAAATTCAGGTAGGCGGCAAGATGATCCCCAACGAGGATAACGGTTCCGGCTGTAGTCTTGACAGAGATCACGATGTGGCGGCAAATCTGGTAGACGGCGATCTGACTACCCGCTGGACCGGTGCACTGACTGAAAGCGGCCATACCATTCCGGCCAACGCCTATCCGGCAGAGGTACTGATTGATCTGGAAGATGAGTATGTACTGAATGATTTCTATATAAAGGCATTCGATCCCGGTTCCCGGATTTATAAGTTTGCAGTGTATGCAGGCAATGATCCGGATACCATCAAGTCCGAAGAAAATATCATTCTGGATATGCGGAATAATACCAGCTTCGGTGAGGGTAATAAAGAGATTTCCGGAAAGGCCCGGTATATTTTACTGAGCGTGGAAGGAAATACCGCTCCCAGCAGTTATCGTGCAGCATCTATTTATGAGATGAGTGTATTCGGCTACCGGGTAAATGGAAGTGCATACACGGTAGATGAAGAAACAAAGACCATCTCTGATGTAGAGGTTCAGACCACTGTAAGCGACTTCTTAAGCAGCCTGGATCTGAAGGGCAACTACAGCGTAGAGGTAGTGCTGGGCGACAAAGTTCTGGAAGAGGACGACATGATCACCCCAGGCGTAAAGGTTCGTATCGGTGATATGAACGGCGCAAATAAAGTGACCTACACCGTTGAATTTGCAGAAGCCGATGTAACGGTTCCCGTTTCCCAGGGAATGGATGTAGAGGTATCTGAAGTAGAGGTAGACGGCGTTATGATACCTCATGAGGATGCAAATGACGGGTGTGGAGTCGGAAGAGATCATGATGTTGCTGGAAATGTAGTAGACGGCGATGTTAATACTTACTGGACGGGTGCATTGATTGGCGCAAGCCATATTGTTCCGGATAAACCGTTCCCGGCATCTGTGAGAGTAAAAATGACCGATCTCAAGAGTACAGATGAGTATTATTATCTGACCGGCGTGACAGCAGACTTCTTTACAAATAAAGGTGTGAGAAGTTATGACTACAATATTTCAGCTAAGAATATCGTTGGAATTGAAACAGGATTTAAGGTTGACGCAGCGAATAGCACCACAAAAGGCCATGTAGAGCACTGGACAGAAACCGGATTAAATGAAATTAAAGATTTAACCCTGACTGTAACAGGCTGCAATCAGGTAAGTGCGTATGCAGGCCCGAAGGTAGCAGAGCTGAGAGTATATGCTTGGCGCGTATACGGAAACGATTATAAGATTGACGAGACAAACAAAAAGATCTTCATTGGCGATGAGCCGATTACCGTAGCTGAGCTGAGAAGCGGCCTGGAGATTCTTGGTAACTGCAGCGTAGTATTTACAGATGCAGAAGGCGCTGAGCTGGGCTGGGATGATAGCTTCAGCGCAGACTGCAAGATGGTTGTTACCGATATTAAGGATCATGAGTTTGTTTACACCGCAGCAGGCGGCGGCACCCCGGTAGATCCGGAGGATAAGGATTACTACACCATCTCTATTGAAGTAGCTGAGAATCCTGCAAAGATGGAGTATGCAGTTGACGAGGCGTTTGATCCGGAAGGCATGGTTGTAAACGCAGTACAGAAGGCCAGCGCAAGCGACGCAGAAAGAACGGTGGAGATTCCTGCCGAGGATCTGAAGTTTGACTATGACTTCAGCCAGATTGGTGAGCAGGATGTTACGATTGCTTATGAGGGTATCAATGCAGAGGGAGAAAAGCAGACCTTTGAGACTGCCCTTACCGTAACCGTAGACGAATTTATTCCGGGAGACGATGACTATAAGACTGAAAAGATCGTAGTGAAGAAGAACCCGGATAAGATGGTTTACCAGGTAGACGATGCATTTGATCCTGCCGGTATGGTTGTTGAGGCAGTGCAGAAGGCAACCTCCAGCAACGCAACCTCCAGCAATGCAGAGAGCGCAGTTGTAATTCCCAACGAAGAGTTGGAATTCAAGTATGATTTCAGCAAGACCGGCAAGCAGGTTGTGACCATCATTTACACCGAAGCAAACGGGGCAGGAGAGGAAAAAGAATTTACCACAACCCTGACTGTAACTGTGGATGAGACTGCAGAGGACTACTACACCGACAAGATTGTAGTGAAGAAGAAACCGAAGAAGCTCTTGTATGAGGTAGGCGAGGACTTCGAGCCGGACGGCATGGTTGTAGAGGCCAGAGAGAAGAGCCTGTCAGGCAGCGAGAGAACCGTAACCCTTACAGATGAAGATCTGGATTACGAGTACGATTTCAGCACCTCCGGACGCAAAGAAGTAACCATTATCTACTACGGCCTGGACAAGAATCTGGAAGAAAAGCGGTTTACCGCTAAGGTGACAGTTGATGTGGCTGCAGAGACAGAAGATGGCTTCTATGTCAAGGAAATTGAAGTAACCAAGCTTCCGAAGAAATTAAAATACTACGCAGGCGATATGTTGGATCCCGCCGGAATGGAAATCTGCGCAGTGACGGTAGATTTGGAGACCGGTGAGGAGACAAGAACTGTCATCACAGAAGGCTTTAAGATCAGCCCGTCAATTCTGATGAATGCAGGCAGGACAACAGTGACCGTTTCCTACGCAGCAATCGGAGAAAACGGAGCGCCGAAGCTGTTTAAGGCTACCTTTGAGGTGGATGTCAGAAGACGCACCAGCGGCGGCGGTTCTGGTTCCAGCTCAAGCTCAGGATCTTCCTCCAGTCTGGGAACGGTTGTACAGGGCGGTGGAACTACAGGGGCAGCCATCTGGACACAGGCAGCAGACGGCAGCTGGTATCTGAACGGACCGGGCAAAGCCTACAAGAACGAGTGGGCCTTTGTCGGAAACCAGTATGCAAATCCTGTATTGGGACAGCCTATAGCTGACTGGTTCCGTTTTGACGAAAACGGCAGAATGGTTACCGGCTGGTTCACAGATACAGACGGCTACAGATACTACTTAAGCGAAGTATCGGACGGAACCTTAGGTCATATGGTAACCGGATGGCGCCTGATCAAAGGAGCAGACGGCGTGGAAAGATGGTATTACTTTAATACCGTATCTGACGGAACCAAGGGCAGACTTTTCGTGAATACGGTAACTCCCGATGGATACCGGGTGGACGAGAACGGATGCCGGGTTGAGTAAGATCAGAACAGGAAACGGTTAGGAGCGGCTGAATGACGCTCTAAAGAGAGGGGCTGCGCCTTCCGAGAAGAAAAATCGGAGGGCGCAGCCTTTTCTGAACCCCTGAAATATGCTATACTGTATCCTGAATAGGAGGATGGAGCATGGCGGATTACACACAGATTCGAGACAGACTGGCAAGTGCAAAAAAGGTGCTGGTAGGACTTGGCGAGGAGTGGAAAAAGGCAGATACAGAGGCTTATGACGCCCTCTATAAATTGCTGAAGGATAAGGATTACTTTATTGTGACAATGGCTACGGATGCGGTGATTTACGACACAAGGCTGGGAAGCGCTGCAGAGACGGCAGTTTGTGACGGCCAGAAGGAATTAGAGTTGTCTTGTCCGTCTGCAGACGAAGATACCATGGCGCTGATGGATAAGCTGTTTCCAGTCCGGGAGCAGCAAAAAAAGAAACCGGATGTGCGGCAGGATCGGATTGTGGCTCCGTGCGGCAATGAGACCTGGCGGCAGTGCTCCTGCGGCTGTACCAAAGACATCTGGGAGCCGGGAGAGATTCCGGAGGATGTCTGCCCCCACTGCGGCGCTTCTCTGACCGGAAACACCATAGAAGCCAGCCCATACATTGAAGAAGGCTATCTGCCTCAGTGGGATCGGTATGTCCGTTGGCTGGCAGAGACCTTAAACCAGGACATGGTGATTCTGGAGTTGGGAGTGGGTTTTGGAAATCCGGGGGTAATCCGGTTTCCCTTTGAGAAGACCTGCTTCTTCAGCCAGAAGACTTATTTGTACCGGATTAACCGGCTGTTTCCCCAGGTGGCCGCAGAGCTTGAGGGACGGGCAGAGGGGATTGCCCAGTCGTCTCTGGAATGGATAAAGGCGGTCTCCAGGGCGTAATTTTCATAAAGTTTTCCGATTTGGGGGCATTGTGGAATTGGTTGGAGTATGATAAACTGATAAAAATGAAAAAGGAGAAATTTATGGGAGCGATTGCCAATGATTGGCTGCAGCCGCTGCAGGCGGAATTTCGCAAGCCATATTATAAAAAACTGTATGAGACCGTAAAGCGGGAGTACGAGACCCGGCAGATTTTTCCGGACGCCAATGACATTTTCAATGCCTTTGAGTTTACGCCCCTTTCCCAGGTAAAGGTGGTGATTTTAGGTCAGGATCCCTATCACAATATAGGTCAGGCTCACGGCCTTTGCTTTTCGGTGAAGCCGGATGTGGAGATTCCGCCGTCTCTGGTGAACATCTACCAGGAGCTTCAGGATGATCTAGGCTGCTACATACCGGACAACGGCTATCTGGAAAAATGGGCCAGACAGGGCGTAATGCTGCTTAATACCGTGCTGACAGTGCGCGCCCATCAGGCCAATTCCCACCGGGGGATTGGGTGGGAGGAATTCACGGACGCAGCCATCCGGATTCTAAATGAACAGGATCGGCCTATGGTATTCATTCTCTGGGGCAGACCGGCCCAGCTGAAAAAGTCTATGCTGAACAATCCGAAGCATCTGATTTTAGAAGCGCCTCATCCCAGCCCCCTGTCTGCGTACCGAGGGTTTTTCGGCAGTCGCCCCTTTTCCCAGACGAATGCATTTCTGGAGAAAAACGGGCTGGAACCAGTTGACTGGCAGATTGAAAACAAATAGGGGTGACAGACTATGGATTTTATTGAATTTTTAAAGGTAGTTGTGCTGGGAATTGTGGAAGGCTTTACAGAGTGGCTTCCCATCAGCAGTACCGGGCATATGATTCTGGTAGACGAGATTATCCATCTGAATGTGACGGAATCGTTTATGTCCATGTTCCGGGTGGTAATTCAGTTAGGGGCCATTCTTGCGGTGGTAGTGCTGTATTTTCGGAAGCTGAACCCCTTTGACCAGGGCAAGACCAGGAACCAGAAGATTATTACCATCCAGCTTTGGGTGAAGATTCTGGCGGCCTGTATTCCTGCGGCAGTATTTGGGCTTCTTTTGGATGATTGGATGGACGCCCACCTTTATAACGGATATGTGGTGGCAGCCATGCTGATTGTTTACGGCATCCTGTTTATCCTGTTGGAAAACCGGAACCAGTATACCGAGTTCCCGCTGCAGAAAACGGCGCAGATTCCTTATCAGACGGCGTTTTACATTGGCCTGTTCCAGGTGCTTTCTCTGATTCCGGGCACATCCCGGTCCGGAGCCACCATCCTTGGAGCCATGCTTCTGGGCTGTTCCAGAAGTGCGGCGGCAGAGTTTTCCTTCTTTTTGGGAATTCCGGTTATGTTTGGGGCCAGCCTGCTGAAGCTGGTAAAGTTTGGCTTTTCTTTCAGCGGCGTGGAGATTTTTTATCTGATTTCCGGCATGGTGATAGCCTTTGTAGTGTCTGTGTATTCCATCAAATTCCTGATGGGCTACATACGCAGCAATGACTTTAAGCTGTTTGGTTATTACCGCATTGTGCTGGGTGTGGTTGTGCTGGCGTATTTTTCAGTGACAGCGTTAGTGGCCTGACAGGCTGTGGACATAGGAAAGGTTTGACATATGAGGGGAAAGCATCTTCCGCCTAGAGAGCGGCATTTTCTGCTTTTGACACTGGTTCCGCTTTATTTTATTGCAGCGGCGTTTATCCTGCAGCCTGCCGGGGAGATTCTCCCCGGCTTGCTTGCCATTATCCGTGAGCCGGATTTTCTGATTACGGATTATTTTGTTATTGGCGGCGTGGGAGCAGCCTTTGTGAATGCAGGCGTACTGACCTTGATCAGCATTGGTATTGTGTATTTTCTGGATATGGAGTTTGACGGCCATACCATTACTTCCGCCTGCCTGATGTTCGGTTTTTCCCTGTTTGGAAAGAATCTGATGAATATTTGGACGATTCTTCTGGGCGTGTGTTTGTATGCCCGGTATCACAAAACGCCGGTGTCCCGGTATATTTATATTGGATTTTACGGCACCAGTCTGTCCCCGATTATTACTCAGGTGATGCAGATGGGGAATCTGCCGCTGGGATTTAGGGGAGTGCTTTGCATTTTTACCGGAGTGGTTATCGGCTTTGTGCTGCCGCCTTTAAGCACCCATGTCCACTATGCCCATAAGGGCTATTCTCTTTATAATGTAGGTTTTGCAGGAGGCATTATTGCTACGGTGGTAGTGTCTTTGCTGCGGTCCTTCGGCCTGGAAACGGAATCCAGGCTGATTTGGTCTACCGGGCATGATCAGGAGTATTTTCTGCTTTTGTCGGTGCTGTTTATTGGGATGATTCTCTTTGGAATGGTGACAGACAAGACTGCACTGAAAGGGTACGGAAATATCTGGAAGTCTCCGGGACTGGGAGGCACAGACTTTTATAAGTCAGAAGGGGGAGAAGCCGTCCTCATTAACATGGGAATCAACGGCATGGCAGCCATGGCCTTTCTGGTGGTAGCAGGAGGAGATTTAAACGGCCCCACCATTGGCAGTATTTTTACAGTAGTGGGCTTCAGCGCCACAGGAAAGCATTTCCGGAATATTATGCCGGTAATGGCGGGCGTGTGGCTGGCCAGCCAGCTGAAGCACTGGTCAATTACAGACCCGTCCGCTTCTCTGGCGCTGCTTTTGTCCACCACCCTGGCTCCGATTGCAGGAGAGTTCGGCGTGCTGGCCGGTGTGCTGGCCGGGTTCCTTCATTCCTCAGTGGCTCTCAATGTAGGCACTGTCTATGGAGGAATGAATCTTTACAACAACGGATTTGCAGGCGGCCTGGTAGCCATCTTCCTGGTGCCGGTAATCCAGTCTATTATGGACAGGCGGGCCAGAGCAAGAGGCGGGATTTCACTGTAGCTTTCTGTATCTTACTTTTTCAGCACGCTCCACTTTTCGGCAGGCAGCTTGTTCTTCAGGAAGCTGTGCAGAACATTATCCTCTACATTGGCCTGTCCCTCCGGCAGTAAAAACGCCTGGCGGGGGGAAACAAACAGGTAGATGCAGGAGGCAGCCTGGTAAACCATGTGAAGCTGGTCCCAGCGTACCCGCAGCGTGCCGCCTTCTCCAGTAGGGGTTACGATGGTAATGCCGTCATCAGTATCCATCAGGGTTACGGTGTAAACATGCTTCGGTGTGTCCAGTTTCAGCTTCTTTACCTGGGCTTTAATGGAATAGAAAAAGTTCCCGAAGTAAACCGCCGGAAGCAGCAGCCCGATTCCGGCCAGAACGCCGCCTAACAGCCCTGCCTGCTCTGCCTTTCCCACCTGGGTAAAGCAGACGATAGCAAAGAACACCATAATGCCGGCAAAAATGGCCGGGGATTTCCAGCGCTTCTGGCGGATCAAAATGTCAAAGACCGCAAAATCCCGGAAGGTTTTTCCATCAATGCGGGAAGGAATGACAATCGGTTCTGAATTCATAAGCATCTCCTCTTTCTGCTGATAATATAGGTTTGAATGGTTGTATCTTACCAAAAATTGTGGGTATTGTCAAAGATGGTTGTGAAAAAGCATCACAAAACTAATATATTAGTTGACCAATGAAGGAAGAAGTGGTATACTTAAAACAGCAGTAAAGATTCCGTGTATGGAAGAATGGAAACCAAGAAAAACTATGAAATGCTAACCGTTTAGAGCGGCCAGGAAGATGAGCCGCCCGAAACCGTTAGCAAAAGTAAAAGGAGGACATGCAACATGAAAATGACATTCCGCTGGTACGGCTCTGATAGTGATTCCATCACTTTAAAGCAGATCAAGCAGATTCCGGGTATGACCGGTCTGATGGGCGTGCTGGACTACAAGGCAGCCGGTGAGGTATGGACTGAGGAAGAAATCAAGGCTTATGTGGATGAGGTTCACGCAGCCGGTTTAGAGTGCGAGGTTATTGAGAGCGTAAATGTCCATGAGGACATCAAGATGGGTCTGCCCACTCGCGACAAGTATATCGAAAATTACATTACTACCATTCGGAACCTGGCAAAATACGGCATCAAAGTCATCGTTTACAACTTTATGCCGGTATTTGACTGGCTGCGGACCGACTTAGCCAGAGAGATTCCGGAGGACGGCTCTAACAGCCTGTATTTTGACGAGGCTGAGTTAGGCGATATGACTCCGGTAGATCTGGTAAAGAATACCATCGAGAACTGCAACGGCTTTACTCTGCCGGGCTGGGAGCCGGAGCGTCTGGCTGAGTTAGAGACTACCTTAAAGCATTACGAGAGCATCACTCCGGATATGCTGCGGGAAAACTATAAATATTTCCTGGACGCCATCATTCCGGTTTGTGAAGAGGTTGGCATCAAGATGGCAGTGCATCCGGACGATCCGGCGTGGCCCATCTTCGGTCTGCCCCGTATCTCCCACAGCCAGGAAGATTTTGACAAGATCGTGGCCCTTCATGATTCACCGGCAAATACCCTGTGCCTGTGCACCGGTTCCCTGGGTTCCAATCCGGACAACAACATTCCGGAGATCATCCGTCACTTCGGCGAAATGGACCGCATCGGATGTCTCCATGTCCGCAATGTAAAATACTTAGGCCACAGAAAGTTCCGGGAGGCAGCTCATCTGTCCCGTACCGGTGACCTGGATCTGTTTGAGATCATGAAGGCAATCTATGACACCTGCCCGGATGTATATATTCGTCCGGATCACGGCAGAATGATTTGGGATGAGGTTGGCCGCCCTGGTTATGGTCTGTACGACCGGGCTTTGGGTGCAGAGTATCTGGAGGGCATCTGGGAAGCTATCACCAAAATGAGTAAGTAATAAAGACAGGATTTTTAGCAGATCCAAAGAGGAGGGCAGCAGATGCAGGTGACAGAACGCTATCCGAATGAAAGCGGCAGGGACTATGCAAAACGGATAATTCGAGAGAATATTATTCGGCTGGAACTGGAGCCGGGAGCAGTGATCAGCGACAGGGAGCTGGCGGCCAGTATGAATCTGTCCCGCACCCCGGTCCGGGAAGCACTTCTGGATCTGGCAAAAGTAAAGATTGTGGAAATCTATCCTCAGCGTGGCAGTGTGGTAGCTCCCATTGACTATGGCATGGTAGAGGAGGCTCAGTTTATCCGCAGTGTGCTGGAGACGGCAGTGGTTCGCCTGGTCTGCGGACAGGCTTCCGTGGAACAGACGGAGCAGCTGCAGGAAAATGTGGCGCTGCAGGAGTTTTATTATCAGCACGGTTCTTCTGAGCGGCTTTTGGAGATGGATGATGAATTCCACAAGCTGTTGTTCCAGATTGCAGGGCGGATGCAGGCTTATGAGATGATGAAAAGCATCACAGTGCATTTTGACCGGGTGCGGAGTCTGGCGGTGGTCGGAGTGAAGGAAAAGCTCTGGATCGGTGACCACAGAAAGATTTTCGAGGCGGTGGCTGCCCATGACGGAGACCAGGCCGTCAAGCAGATGGAGATTCACTTAAGCCGCTACAAGGTGGATGAAGATGCACTGCGAAAGTTGTATCCCCAGTATTTTCAGCCTTAATGGCGGTGCAGTATAACTCATTGGACGATATGTCCGGAAAGTGTGAACAATATGAAATTAACATTAGCAGGAATCAAGGACAAAGCTGCCTGGGAGGCAGCAGGAATCAAGCTTCCGTCTTACGATGCAGCCCAGGTTGCAGAGGAGACAAAAAAAGCCCCTACCTGGGTGCATTTCGGCGCAGGCAACATTTTCCGTATTTTTGTAGGCGGTCTGGCAGATAAGCTGATTGCTGCAGGAGAGCTTAAGAAAGGTATCACCTGCGTAGAGACCTTTGACTTTGATGTGATTGATAAAATATACAAGCCCTACGACAATCTGGTGCTGGCTGTTACCTTAAAGGCAGACGGCTCTACAGATAAAGAAGTAATCGGTTCTCTGACCGAGGCTATCAAGGCTCAGTCCGGCGTGGCTGAGGAGTGGAACCGGCTGAAAGAGATTTTTGTAAATCCGGGACTGCAGATGCTGTCCTTCACTATCACAGAGAAGGGGTATGCTCTGAAGAATGCAGAGGGAAGTTTCTTCCCCTTCATTCAGGCTGATATTGACAATGGTCCGGAGAAGGCAGGTTCTGCCATGGCTGTTGTCTGCGCCCTGCTGTGGGAGCGCTTTAAGGCAGGCAAATATCCTGTTTCTGTGGTTTCCATGGATAACTGTTCTCACAATGGCGAGAAGCTGCAGAGCTCTATTGTAACCATGGCAAAAGAGTGGGAGAAGAAGGGCTTTGTAAACGCTGAGTTTGTAGAATACCTCTGTGATGAGAAGCAGGTAGCTTTCCCCTGGAGCATGATCGACAAAATCACCCCTCGTCCTGCTGATTCTGTATGCCAGGAGCTGAAAGACGCAGGCGTAGAGGACATGGAGCCGGTTATCACCTCCAAAAAGACTTATATCGCACCGTTTGTAAACGCAGAAGGCCCCCAGTATCTGGTAATTGAGGACAAGTTCCCCAACGGCCGTCCGGCACTGGAGAAGGCTGGCGTTTACATGACTGACCGCGACACTGTAAATAAAGTAGAGCGGATGAAGGTTACCACCTGCTTAAATCCGCTGCACACGGCTCTGGCTGTATACGGCTGCGTACTGGGCTACACCCTGATTGCAGATGAGATGAAAGATGAGGAGTTAAACAAGCTGGTTCATCAGATTGGCCCGGTAGAGGGCATGCCGGTGGTTACCGACCCAGGCATCTTATCTCCCATGGATTTCGTGGACGAGGTTATCAATGTCCGCATCCCGAATCCGTTCATGCCGGATGCGCCCCAGCGAATTGCTACGGACACCTCTCAGAAGGTGGGCATCCGCTACGGCGAGACCATTAAGTCCTATGTGGCTAAGTATGGCGACGCTAAGAAGCTGACTGCAATCCCATTAGCTATTGCAGGATGGTGCCGCTATCTGCTGGCAGTTCAGGATGACGGACAGAAGTTTGAGCTGTCTCCGGATCCCATGGTTCCGGAACTGACAAAGGCTCTGGAAGGCATTGAGGTTGGCAAGCCGGAGACCTACAACGGACAGTTAAAGGATATTCTGTCTAATGTGAATATTTTCGGTGTGGATCTTTACGAGGCCGGTATCGGCGAGAAGATCGAGGAGATGTTCTTAGAGGAGATTGCCGGAGTTGGGGCTGTGAGAGCAACTCTTAAAAAATATCTGGCATAAATAAAAGAGGCTGTGCAAATTGTAATGGAAGCAGAAATGTGCGTAGTTACAATTTGTACAGCCTTCTTCTCTAGTCCGGGGAACCTTACTCTTTTTATACTCCTTCTGCAATCTCATACAGCAGACGCTCAGAATCTTCCCAGCCCAGGCACGGGTCGGTGATGGATTTGCCGTAGCAGTGCTCGCCAATTTTCTGAGAACCGCCTTCAATGTAGCTTTCAATCATTACGCCTTTGATAAAGTTGTTCAGCACATCAGAGTGACGGCGGCTGTGAAGCACTTCCTTGACGATGCGAATCTGCTCCATGTACTTTTTGTTGGAGTTGGAATGGTTGGCGTCTACGATGCAGGCCGGGTTAGCCAGATTCCGCTCCATGTAAAGGCTGTGAAGCAGCATCAGATCCTCGTAGTGGTAGTTAGGCAGGCACTGGCCATGCTTGCTGACAGCGCCCCGCAGGATGGTGTGGGTCAGGGGATTTCCCTCAGTCTTAACCTCCCAGTCCCGCATGATGAACTCGTGGCCGTGCTGAGCCGCCTGAACGGAGTTCAGCATGACAGATAGATCTCCGCTGGTAGGGTTTTTCATGCCAACCGGAACATGACAGCCGCTGGACACCAGACGGTGCTGCTGGTTTTCCACAGACCGGGCGCCTACGGCAATGTAGGACATGATGTCGTCTAAGTAGCTGACATTGTCCGGGTAAAGCATTTCATCTGCGGTGGACAGGCCGGTTTCTTTCAGTACATGCATATGCAGATGACGGATGGCGTGGAGGCCGTCCGCCATGCTGGGACGCTTTTCAGGATCCGGCTGATGCAGCATTCCCTTGTAGCCTTCTCCGGTAGTCCGGGGCTTGTTGGTGTAGA
Organism: uncultured Eubacteriales bacterium; assembly: GCA_951800645.1. Lineage (GTDB taxonomy): Bacteria > Bacillota > Clostridia > Lachnospirales > Lachnospiraceae > Brotaphodocola. Next base: position 80,824 of record CATOIK010000007.1, read on the forward strand.
TTCGGGGAATGATGATCAGCTTGTCTTTGGTATCCTCCTGTACCTTTACCAGGCGGCTGGCGTAGTCTAAAACAGAGTCCTCGTTGTCTGCGGAGCAGGGACCGATGATAACCAGAAATTTATCACTCTGGCCCGTAAGGGCCTTTTTTACTTCCTCATCCCGTCTGGCCTTGGCAAGAGCGCATTCCGCCGGAAGGGGAAACTGTTCTTTGATTTCTGCCGGAGCAGGCAGTTTGTTGATGAATTCATATCCCATAATTGTATCTCCTCTGTTGTGATATGAGACGGCTTGGGTAAACAGATATTTCGCTTTTCTATTTGTCTGTTTTCTTATCCTGCAGACAAGAAGCATCCCTCGCTTCGCTCGGTCAATTTTGTGTTACATTATAATACCTGAACCTGGAAATTGCAACGAAAAATCATATAAAAACTGCGGTTGTCAGAAGTGGAACGATTGCATTTTTCAGGAGATTGGACTATACTCAGTTTTAGGAATTGCGGTATTATTGCAGAGAATGCAGCAGGAGGAAACAGACATGGAAATTAAGGCGTTTGACGGAGATTTGGAGACGCTGGCAGTGGAGCTTCCGGAGGATATTGCCCGGCTGAAGGCTTCCGGAAATCTGGAATTGGCAAATCGTCTGATTGAGCGGCGGCTTCAAAAGGATATTCCTCAGATGATGAAAAAGCGGCTTTTGCTGGAACAGGAAATTATGAGGCAGATGCCGGCATCGTATCCCTTTGACTGGCAAAGCGCTGTAGAGGCAGCTCAGGAAATGTTTCGGGATTTTACGGAAAAGGAGCTGCAGAAGCTTTTGGAGGAAGGGGCCTTTGAGTGGATTTACATAAACGGAGAGATTCATCTGAAGGATGATTTTGTGCTGAACCTGGTAAAGACGCGGGAAGATATGGCAGACCGGATTTTACAGCCGGAGGTGTTAAAGGACAAGGAGAAAAATTTCCAGATGCTGGAGGCTGTAATTGGGGAGATGAAAACCCATGAGCAGGTAACCTGCCGGTTCCATATCCGCAGCACTATGAAGATCAGTCCTGCCATGCAGCGGCCCGGAAAGAAGATTCAGGTGCAGCTTCCTCTGCCGATCTTGGGAAGCCAGATTCACAATGTGGAGGTTATAAAGGCAGAAGTAAAGGTGCCGGGCTGCTCTGAAGCAGCAGAAGCATTGATTCAGACTGCACCGGAGGATTTCTCCCAGCGGACTGTTTCCTTTGAGGCTGAGTACCAGGCAGGGATGGAGTTTTCTGTAGAATTCCGGTTTGAGAATGTTATGAAATACTGGGATTGGGAAAAGGCAGTGGATGAGCGGGAAAAAGCAGGAATCCGGGGCAATGGGGGGTCCGGCAATGAGGCATTTCTGCAGGAGCAGCTTCCCCACATTCGTTTCACGCCCTATTTGAAAGCGCTGACAGCAGAGGTCATCGGAACGGAGACCGATGTGTTAAAGAAAGCAAAGCGGATTTATGATTACATTACTTCTCATGTGATGTACTCCTTTGTCCGTCCTTACTTTACCATTGAGCAGCAGGTTTCCTTTACGGCAGCTGGATTAAAGGGAGACTGCGGGCTGCAGGCTCTTTTATTCATTACCATGTGCCGCATTGCCGGGATTCCGGCCAGATGGCAGTCCGGCCTTTACACGAACCCCAGAGGTGTGGGGAATCATGATTGGGCACAGTTTTACATTGCGCCTTACGGCTGGCTGTACGCAGACTGTTCTTTCGGCGGTTCCGCTTACCGGGCAGGGGCTAAGGAGCGGAGAGAATTTTACTTTGGAAATCTGGAGCCGTATCGGCTGGTGGCGGCATCCCAGTATCAGCATGATTTTGCATTTCCTAAAAAGCACCTGCGCCATGACCCTTACGACAATCAGTCCGGCGAGGCAGAGTATGAGGATTTAGGATTAAACGGAGCAGAGGATTTTGAGACCGTGTATGAGATGCTTTCTCTGGAAATCGAAACTCCTTGACATTTCCCTCATCCCCCATTATAATTTGCCGTATCAGCAAATTTATATTGCAAACAGGCTATGAAAAGAACAAGTAGCAGTCTGCAGTCCCACACAGAGAGACGCCGGTTGGTGAGAGGCGCGTGGAAGACAGACGGTGAATACATCTTGGAGCTTTACACCGAACACAGGCAGGGAAGCAGACCGGATTTTTAAGAAAAACGGGCGGCAGCAGTCAGTCAGTAGGCTGTAACGGCAGGCGGCATCCGTTATCGTGCCGGAACATATCTGCAGCAGGAATTTACCGGAAGCTTTCAGATGCTTTCGGGGAAAGAAATTTATGGCAGAGTGCTCCATGAGGCAGCCGGCGTAAGCCGTCTGTAAATAAAGGTGGTAACACGGGGAAACAGCCTCGTCCTTTTGAATCAGCAAAGGGATGGGGCTTTTTTGATTTCATAGGAAAGTTCGCAGAAAAGTCCGGTGAACCGGACTCTTTGTTCTCAGACTAAGGCTCATTCCCAGACACAGAAAAAAGAAAGAGAGGAAAGAAACATGACATGTTATGACGAGTTAGTGGCCCGCGGCCTCATCGCCCAGGTAACCAACGAAGAAGAAATTAAGAAGATGGTAAACGAGGGAAAGGCTACTTTCTACATTGGCTTTGACCCTACTGCAGACAGCCTGCATGTAGGCCACTTTATGGCTCTGTGCCTGATGAAGCGGCTGCAGATGGCCGGAAATAAGCCGATTGCTTTAATCGGCGGCGGCACCGGCATGATTGGAGACCCGTCCGGCCGCAGCGACATGCGCCAGATGATGACTCCGGAGATGATTCAGCACAACTGCGACTGCTTTAAGGTGCAGATGAGCAAGTTCATCGATTTCTCCGATGACAAGGCGCTGATGGTAAACAACGCAGACTGGCTGTTAAAGCTGAACTATGTTGAACTGCTGCGGGAGGTAGGCGCATGCTTTTCCGTAAACAACATGCTGCGTGCCGAGTGCTACAAGCAGCGTATGGAGAAAGGCCTCAGCTTTTTAGAGTTTAACTACATGATTATGCAGAGCTACGACTTCTATATGCTGTTCCAGAAATACGGCTGCAATATGCAGTTCGGCGGCGATGACCAGTGGAGCAACATGTTGGGCGGCACAGAGCTGATCCGCCGTAAGCTGGGCAAGGACGCCCACGCTATGACGATCACCCTGCTTTTAAACTCCGAGGGAAAGAAGATGGGCAAGACTCAGTCCGGCGCTGTCTGGTTAGACCCCAACAAGACCTCTCCCTTCGAGTTCTACCAGTACTGGAGAAATGTGGCTGATGCAGATGTGCTGAAATGTCTGCGGATGCTGACTTTCCTGCCTATCGAGCAGATTGATGAGATGGACAAATGGGAAGGCAGCCAGTTAAATACTGCCAAGGAAATTCTGGCTTACGAGCTGACTAAGCTGGTTCACAGCGAGGAAGATGCAGAGAAGGCAAAGGAGGCGTCCCGCGCCCTGTTCAGCGGCCAGGGAAGCTTAGAAAACATGCCCAGCTACACCCTGAAAGAGGAGGATTTCCAGGAGGGAGCCATCGATATTCTGGCAGTGCTGCAGAAGTCCGGTCTGGCTCCCACCCGCTCCGAGGCCAGAAGAAATGTGGAGCAGGGCGGCGTTTCCGTAAACGGCCAGCAGTGCAAGGACATAAAGGCGTCCTTTACCAGGGATGACTTTATGGGAGACGGTATGGTTGTAAAGCGGGGCAAAAAGAACTTTATGAAGGTAATTGTGGAGTAAGGGTCTGAACAGAACAAGGTATGAGAAAGCCTCCGAAGCCGATGGGTCGGAGGCTTTTCAAGTATGGGGAGATTTATGGAGAAAAAGCAGGTTTTAAAACAGTATTTCGGATACGATGATTTTCGTCCGGGGCAGGAGCCGTTGATCGAAAGTATTCTGGCAGGACGGGACACCCTGGGGATTATGCCTACCGGCGCAGGAAAATCCGTCATATATCAGGTTCCGGCCCTTTTAATGGACGGCATTACCCTGGTAATCTCGCCCCTTATTTCTCTGATGAAGGACCAGGTAGAGGGACTTAACCAGGCGGGAATCCACGCAGCCTATTTAAACAGCTCTCTGACGATGAATCAGTATTTCAAGGCGCTGGAGTTTGCCCGCATGGGCCGGTATCCCATTATCTATGTGGCGCCGGAGCGGCTGCTGACCGACAGCTTTCTGGACTTTGCCCTTCACGCCAAAATCGCCATGGTGGCAGTGGACGAGGCTCACTGCGTTTCCCAGTGGGGCCAGGATTTTCGGCCCAGCTATTTAAAAATTGTGGAATTTATTGACCGGCTGCCGGTTCGGCCCGTAGTCAGCGCCTTTACCGCCACTGCCACGGCCCAGGTGCGGGACGATATTATAGATATTTTAAAGCTGCAGGAACCGCTTGTAATGACTACTGGATTTGACCGCAGCAATCTGTATTTTGGAGTAATGTCGCCCAAAGACCGGTATGGGGCCATCCGCAATTACATAGAGACTCATCCGGGAGATAGCGGCATCGTCTACTGCCTTACCCGGAAGCATGTGGAGGAGGTCTGCGAGCGTTTGCGAACCGATGGTTTTTCTGTAACCCGGTATCACGCCGGGCTGACGGACGCAGAGCGGCGCAAAAATCAGGAGGACTTCTTATATGACCGGGTTGCGATTATGGTAGCCAGCAATGCCTTCGGCATGGGCATCGACAAGTCCAATGTCCGGTTTGTGCTTCACTATGGAATGCCGAAAAACCTGGAATCCTACTACCAGGAGGCAGGCCGCGCAGGCCGGGACGGAGAGCCGGCAGAGTGTATCCTCTATTACAGCGGCCAGGATGTGATCACCAACCAGTTTTTTATTGAGCACAATCAGGATAATCAGGAACTGGACGATTTTACTCGGCAGTTGGTGCAGGAGCAGGACCGTGAACGGCTGCGGAAGATGACTTTTTACTGCTTTACCAACGAGTGTCTCCGGGATTACATTCTGCGGTATTTTGGGGAGTATGGCTCCAATTACTGCGGCAACTGTCAGAACTGTCTGACCCAGTTTGAAACGGTGGATGTGACCGACGCAGCCAGAGCCATGATAAAGTGTGTAGAGGTTAGCCGCCAGCGCTACGGCGTCAATGTGATTTTGGACACCCTTCACGGCGCCAATACGGCAAAAATCCGCCAGTACCGGATGGACGAAAATCCGGTCTATGGCGTCTTGTCCAAGGTGCCTTCCCATAAGCTTCGCCAGGTGATGAATTTTCTGCTGTTAAACGGTTATCTGTCAGTGACAGACGATGAATATACCATTGTGAAGCTGACCGGCCGGTCTGCGGAGCTTTGGGCGGAAACTGCACCGCCTCTTATGATGAAGATGGCAAAGGAGCAGGAGAGAGCGCCAAAGGAAAGCAGGGGGAAAAAGAAGAAGTTAAAGACTGCCGGTTCTGTGGTTCTGACAGAGGAAGAAGAACTGCTGTTTGAAAAGCTGCGCAGCCTTCGGGCTCAGCTGGCAAGAGAGGAGCAGGTTCCGCCTTACATCGTCTTTTCTGATAAAACACTGGTATTTATGTGCCGTCAGAAGCCGGCAGATCGAAGCCAGATGCTGGAGGTATCCGGTGTAGGAGAGCATAAGTTTGAAAAATATGGGGAGCGGTTTCTGGCAGCGATTGCGGAAGGCTGATTCCGTCCGGAAATACAGGGCTTGCAGAAACATCCCGATGCATTTACAATAGAAACCATAGGAGATATGGGACATTGAAGAAACAGATTTTAGCTGCCCTTTTGGCAGCGTCAGCCTTTTTAGGAGGCTGTCAGATGATGGAACAAAAACAGGAAATCCCTACAGTGACACTGACTCTGGCAAACAACCTGCCTGCTCAAAACAGCACCAGTAAAGCGATCGACTGGTTTGCGGCGGAGGTGGAGGAGCGCAGCAGCGGACGGATTCATGTGGAGGTGTATCACGGCAGCGTGCTGGGAGATTCTCCCTCCTGTCTGGAGCAGCTTCGCTACGGCGGCATTGATATGGTAAAAACTGATGAATCGGCCCTTGCCAATTATGTGCCGGAGTATTTTGCCTTTGTTATGCCTTATGTGTACCAGGATACGGAGCATTTCCGGAAAGTGCACCGGGGTGAAATCGGAATGGAGATTCTGCGGGGCAGCGCCATGGCGGAAAATCAGATGTACGGCCTGACTTATTACGATGGCGGAGCCAGGGGATTCTTCAGCAAAAAGCCTGTTTATACGCTTAAGGACATAAGCGGGATGCTGGTGCGGGTGCAGGGCTCCCGGCTGATGATGTCCATGGCAGAAGCCCTGGGGGCAAACCCGGTGGTACTGGAGTACGATGAGGTGATGGGGGCTTTATTAAAAGGCGGCGTGGATGCGGCGGAAAATTCTCTGGTGAATTACGCCCAGGAAGGCTATGCCTCCACTGCGCCTTACTATATTGAAGACGGCCATACCCGGATTGCAGACATTCTGGTAATGAGCACGGTCATGCGTTCCAAGTTAAGTAAGGCAGATCTGGAGATGATAGATGAGGTAGCCCTGGAATCCTGGGAGTATCAGCAGAAGCTGTGGGACGAGGCGGAGCAGCAGGTGCGGGAGCAGCTGGCAGAGCAGCAGACGGCAGTGTTTACTCCAGACGATACAGTCCTGCAGAAATTTCGGAGCGCCTGTGAGCCGATCTGGGCTTCCTATGATGATGGAGTTTATCTGGATCTGATTGACCGGATTGTGGCGGCAGGACGGATGTAAAGGAGGTTTCATAAAATGGGACAGGACGAGAGAACAAACCAGAACCCGGCGGGGGAAGCATCGCCCCACAAACGCCGGGTCCGCTATAAGGGAACCCATCCCAGGAGGTTTGAAGAGAAATATAAGGAGCTGAATCCGGAAAAGTACGGCAGCACGGTGGAGCATGTGATTCAGAAAGGCGGCACCCCTGCAGGGATGCACATTTCCATTATGGTGCAGGAAATTCTGGATTTTCTGCAGATTCAGCCGGGGCAGAAGGGGCTGGATGCCACCTTGGGATACGGCGGTCACACCCGGGCTATGCTGGAGCAGTTAAAGGGCCAGGGCCATATTTACGGTCTGGATGTGGATCCGATTGAGTCGGCAAAGACCAGGAAGCGGCTGGAGGATTTAGGCTACGGCGAGGATATTATAACTGTGCGGCAGATGAATTTTGCAGACATCGACCAGATTGCGGCAGAAGTAGGAACCTTTGATTTTATTCTGGCGGATTTAGGTGTTTCGTCCATGCAGATTGACAATCCGGAGCGCGGCTTCACCTATAAATTTGAGGGGCCGTTAGACCTGCGGCTGAATCCGGAGGCAGGATTTTCTGCAGCGGAGCGGCTGCAGGCTATCGGGAAAGAGGAACTCTGCGGTATGCTGATTGAGAACTCTGACGAGCCTTATGCAGAGGAAATTGCCCGGACTATTACGGCTGCAATCCGGAAAGGAGAGGCGGTATACACTACCACCAAGGTGCGGGATTTGATTGAGAAAGCCCTGGTGTTTTTGCCGGAGCAGGACCGAAAAGAGGCGGTAAAGAAGTCCTGTGCCCGTGTATTCCAGGCTCTGCGGATTGATGTGAACAACGAATTTGAGGTGCTGTATGCCTTTTTGGATAAGCTGCCTCATGTGCTGGCCCCCGGCGGCCGGGCTGCTATTTTAACCTTCCATTCCGGCGAGGACAGGATGGTAAAGAAATCCTTCAAGCAGTACCAGAAAGCAGGGCTTTATGCAGAAATCGCCGAGGATGTAATCCGGCCTTCTGCAGAGGAGTGTGTCCGCAACAGCCGGGCCCGCTCTACTAAGCTTCGGTGGGCCGTAAAGGCGGGAACCAGAGCGTAACAGCCGGTTTCCCGAAAGGATAGAAAAAGGAGTACCAAGAGATATGGAAAAGGAAAATCATCATAGAGGGAATTTGCTGCTGCGGAATCTGGGGCCGTTGATTCTTGTGATTGCGGGGAATATGATTTATGCCCTGGCAGTGAAGCTGTTTTTAATGCCTGCCGGGCTGGTAACCGGCGGAACCACCGGAATTGCCCTGGCTATCAACTATGCAGTGGGAATCCCGCTATCTGGTTTTGTGCTGGTCTTTAATGTGATCATGCTGCTTATAGGGCTGTTTCTCCTGGGAAAACAGTTTGCTGCCACTACAGTAATCAGCACCTTTGCCTATCCGGCTGCTCTGGAGCTGTTTGACAGGCTGTTTGGAAACCTGGTGCTGACAAATGACCTTTTGCTGTGCACTTTGTTTTCCGGCCTGGGCATCGGCCTGGCCCTGGGAGTGGTAATCCGGGCCGGGGCGTCTACCGGCGGCATGGACATTCCGCCGCTGGCCTTAAACCGCTGTTTCAAGATACCGGTTTCTGTCAGCATGTATGTGTTCGATTTCTGCATCCTCCTGGCTCAGGCAGTTTACAATCCGCCGGAGAAGGTGCTGTACGGCATTCTTCTGGTGCTGACCTACACAGTGGTGCTGGACAAGCTGATGTTAATGGGAACCACCCGGACAGAGGTAAAGGTAATCAGCGACAAGGCAGAAGAAATCCGGGGGGCAATCTTAGAGAAGATGGACCGGGGCGTGACTATGCTGGCGGGAGAGACCGGCTATTTAAAGCAGGACACCCAGATGATTTTCAGTGTAATCTCAAACCGGGAGCTGCCCAGAGTGCAGAAACTGATTCGGGAAATAGATCCGGAAAGCTTCATGGTAGTAAGCCGTGTCAGCGAGGTGCGGGGCCGGGGATTTTCTATGAGCAAAAAATACCGGTAAGAGGTAGATCAGGTGCATCGAGAAACCGGCATTGGAGTTTGAAAATGCCATTGAGCGGCTGCGCCTGTCCGGAATCATATCTAAGGCATACCGGTCAGAACAGATTGGAAAATAAAAATAGAAAGGCCTGGGAACTTTGAATATTATAATCCGGTTCCCAGACCTTTTATTATTTCACAGGAAAGTTCGCTCTATGAAACAAAAACATACAGCAATATCATTAAAATTACATCACAATCAACTCATACTCCCGGCTGCCCAGACCGATTTTTTCAGCATGAGACAGACAGGATTTCCACTCAGACTCAGGGGTGGAGTTTTTAAAGTGGTCGTGATGGTCGTGGAAGTTGGGGTCTGCCAGGTGGTCGGAAAGCTGGCTTCCCGGCATAGGATCTGCTGCCAGGCAGGCGTCTACGCAGGCCTGATCCAGAGCCAGGGGGTCAAAGGAGGCAAACATGCCCAGGTTCGGCAGAATGGGGGCGTCGTTTTCTCCGTGACAGTCACAGTTGGGGGAAACATCCACTACCAGGGAAATATGGAAGCAGGGACGGCCGTCTACTACGGCTTTGGCGTACTCGGCCATGCGGTAGTTTAACAGCTCAGTAGCGTCGTCATTGTCAAAGACGATGGCGTCAAAGTTGCAGGCGCCCAGGCAGCGGCCGCAGCCTACGCAGTTGTCCTGGTTCACATGCATCTTTCTGGTCTCCGCGTTAAAGAACAGGCCGTTGTTGGCGCATTCCTTCTGGCATTTTTTGCAGCCCCGGCACAATGCTTCTTCGATGTGGGGCTTTCCGCTGCTGTGCTGCTCGGTTTTTCCTGCACGAGAGCCGCAGCCCATACCAATGTTCTTGATAGCACCGCCGAAGCCAGTCATCTCGTGGCCTTTAAAGTGCGTCAGGCTGATGAATACATCCGCGTCCATGACAGCCCGGCCGATTTTAGCAGATTTAATGTATTCGCCGCCTTCTACCGGCACATCGATGTCATCCGTACCCTTTAAGCCGTCTCCGATGATGATGGGGCAGCCGGTGGATAAAGGCGAAAAGCCGTTCTCCCAGGCGCAGGCCAGGTGCTCTAAGGCATTTTTGCGGCTGCCGGGGTACATGGTGTTGCAGTCTGTAAGGAACGGCTTGCCGCCCAGCTCTTTTACTACATCGGCTACGGCCTTGGCGTAGTTGGGGCGCAGGTAGCTGATGTTGCCCAGCTCTCCGAAGTGCATTTTGATGGCAACGAATTTGCCGTCCATATCAATCTGGCCGATGCCGGCTTTTTTAATCAGCTTCTGAAGCTTGGTGGGAAGTCCGTCACCGAATGCCTGGGTGCGGAAATTAGTAAAGTAAACTTTGGATTTTTCCATATGTAGGGGTCTCCTCTCTGTCAAAATTCCCATATGTATTTATTTTATAACAGGAAGAATGGTTTTTCAATGGATTTATTTGAATCAGGGCTTCTTAATGTTTCCGAAAGCCAGGTAAGAAATCCGTAAGGGAAAGTTCTGGAAACTTCAATAGCGTTTTTGGGAAAGGTCTGCTATACTATGGCCATAAGGAAAAAACAACATTTGCTTATAAAATGGAAAAGGAGACAAAGACTATGTATAAGATGAATAAGAAGGTAATTACCGCAGTGTGCTGCGCAGGCGTTATGGCAGCGGCAGGAGTGATGAGCGCTATGGCTCAGTCTCCCACCGTAACTGTTGGGCAGTCAACCGCAGAGATTGGCCAGACCGCCGGCCCGAACGCTGGGAATCAGGAGGCAAACATGGCAGAGAAGATTCAGATTTGGGGACCGGTTTTAGGCGTGGATGAGAATTCCATCCGCATTGACAACCAGTCCGGCGTATCCTTTGAGGGAGAGATCGTGCTTCACATTTCCGATGAAAACACCAAGATGGTAGACGCAGTAAATGGCTTCCCCATTTCCTTAGCAGATATTGAGGTTGGTGAGGTGATTTACGCATACATCGGTCAGGCCATGACTATGAGCCTGCCGCCGCAGACTGCTGCAGAGATGATTATTGGGGATATTCCGGCAGATTTTAAGGCTCCGGAGTTTGTAACCGTTCAGTCTATGACCTGGAACGAGGACACCAGCTGGACTCTGGTTTCCACCAATGGAACCACCTATCACATTCCGGGTGAGACCCCCATCATTCCCTATCTGACTCGTCAGATGGTAACCCTGGCAGATGTAACCGAAGGCCGGGAACTGCTTATTTGGAGTGATGCTGACTGTAACGGACAGAAGTTGGTGCTGTTTAACCAGTAAGGAAAGCGTATCCCAGGGGAAGCTGTAAAATATGGCAGCTTCCCCATATTTTTTACTATACTACTTGACAATACATAGTAGTATGTATAATATAGTATTAGAAAACAGAGAATAGCGCAGAAAGGCAGGAATATGAACGCACAGTTTAAGAAAGGGGTACTGGAGCTGATTGTGCTGGAGTCGGTCCGCCAGAGGGATATGTACGGCTACGAGCTGGTAGAGGAAGTGTCTAAAGTAGTGGATGTAAACGAAGGCACCATCTATCCGCTTTTAAAGCGGCTGACCAACGAGCACTATTTTGAAACATACCTGCGGGAGTCCACAGAAGGGCCGCCCCGCAAGTATTATCATCTGACTGCCGCCGGAGTGCTGTACCGGGACAGTCTGGAGGCAGAATGGAGTCAGTTGACAGAAAAGGTAGGACAGTTTTTGAAGGAGTGCAGACATGGATAAAAAGACATTTTTGGAGGAATTGAAAGAAGTCCTCTCCGTGCTTCAGGAGGATGAGTTAAGCGACATTCTGAATGAGTATGAGCAGCATATTGATATGAAGGTACATAAGGGGCTTACAGAGGAAGAAGCCATTGCTGACTTTGGCAATATGAAGGAGCTGACGGCAGAGATTCTGGAAGCTTATCATGTGCGGGCGGATTATGGGGCCGGAGACGGCCAGGCTGCAGCCGAGAGCGAGAAGAAGCCTTCAGGACTTTGGGAGAGATTCCGGGCAAAGTGCAGTCAGTGCAGTAAGACTGTGACCGACAATCTGAAAAAGCTGGAAGTATGGCTGAAAGAGCAGTTGAAGCCAGACGGTATTAAGAAACACGCAGAGAGCGAAGGCAGCGAAAAGCGCAGGAGCCTTTTTGGTGAGAAAGAGGAAGGAGCAGCGCTTTCCCCAAATCCGCTCATCGTCTTTTGCCAGAAGATCATGAGAGCCGGCGGCCGTCTTTTGACTAAGATCTGCCGTTTCCTGGGCCGTCTTTTGCAGGCAGCCTGGAGGCTTTTCTGTCTGTGCCTGGTACAGGGCTGGCGTCTCCTTCGGTGGTCCCTGATTCATGGCTGGGATATTTTCCTCTGGTGCGTCAGGGCGTGCTGGAATATCGGATGGATTCTGTTTGCTCTGTTCTGTGGAGGCTTTGGGGTGTTCAGCCTGTTTGGCCTGGGGCTGCTAATCGTACTTCTGGCTCAGGGTTATCCTCTGGCCGGTGCAACCATTGGCGCGCTGGGCGTAAATTTAAGCCTGTTTGCAGCAGCCGGTTTCGGCCTGACTTTGCTGTGGAAAGGGAAAAAGAGAGAGCTGCCAGGAGAGCCGCCTGAAAGAAGGCAGATTGAAGCAGACGCAGACAGAGAACTGAGAGAGGAGGAAGGATGCCATGCGTAAGAGCCAGAAAATTCTGTTGGGAATCTTTTTAACTGGCGTGTTTCTGTGCGGTGTGGGAAGCGGCGTAGCCATTGGAGAGTTTACCTCCATGGCCTATCTGGGGGAACGGCAGCTTGGGGAGGATATGCAGGTGACGGAAAATTTTGACTTCGCCTTTGACCCGGCTGAAGGAGATATAAAAGTGCAAAGACCCCGCTTTGTTTACCGTGGAAAAACGCAGGTTGTGTTGGAGGAAGACCCTAAGGTTCCGGAAAATACAGTCCGTTTTGAAACTACCTACATCCCTGAGTGTGCAGATTTATTTGTGGAGTTTGAGGAAGAACTGATTGATGATGTAAACGAGCCTGAGACAGAAGAAAGGCGGACGCAGAGAACCATCTGGCTGGACCGGCGGTATTATGACTGTTTTCCGGTTATCGTTCGGGAGAAGGACGCCATTATTGAGGATTTGAAAAATCACAGCTTTGCTTCTTATCAGATGCATCCGATCTATGAGATCGTGGTAAAGGTAAACCCTGATACAGCAGAGCTTGTACAGTTTGAGGATTGACAGAACAGGAGGGATTGCGTTATGAAACTGCAGGCGGATTTTCACACCCACACTGTCTACTGCGATGGAGCCGATACCCCTGGTCAGATGGCGGAAGCTGCATACCGGATGGGATTTACAGATTTCGGTTTTTCCGGACATGAGGATTTTAGCTTTTGTACACCGGGATTTGGTATGACATCAGAAAAGTTTGAGCGGTATCGTCAGGAGATTTTACAGCTGAAAGAGCAGTATGCAGGGAAGATGAATATTTATCTGGGCATTGAGCGGGATTGTCTGGGCCCGGGAACCGGGGAAGCAGAATATGTCATTGGTTCCACCCACTGCGTAGAGAAAAATGGGAAATATGTGATGGTAGACGATACGCAGGAAGGTCTGTGTCAGGATGTGGAACAGCTTTGGAAGGGAAACTGGTACGACTTTGCCCGGGATTATTTTGAGCTGGAGGCCACGGTAGGAGAGCGGACTCACTGCCACTGGGTAGGCCATTTTGATCTGCTGACGAAATTTAACGAGGGAGAGCGGTATTTTGACACGAAAAAAGATGATTATATAGAGCCGGCTCTGGCTGCCATGAAGCGGCTTCACAAAGCAGGGCTTCCTTTTGAGATCAACACAGGCGCCATGTCCAGAGGCTATCGGACCGCACCCTATCCGTCCGCCATTCTGCTTCGGGAACTGCACAGCATGGGCGGCCGGATCATCATTACATCCGACAGTCATAGCGCCCGCACCATTGGCTGGCAGTTTGATCTGGCCCAGAAGCTTGCCTGGGAATGCGGCTTCCGCAAAACCCTGATTTTAAGGCCGGGAGGAGGCTTTAGGGAGATAGAACTTTAGAAGAAAAAGACAGTCAATTACCATATTATCACCGAATTTATTTTATATGACTTGGCCTACCTGTTTAATATCTTGACAGATTAACTTAATGTGATAGAATAAGCTCGAGGAAAGTTCCTTAAAAAGCGAAGGAGGAAAATTGACATGAAAGAATGTCCGAGTTGCAAAACAAAAAATAGAAACAACACCGAGTTTTGTATTGAGTGCGGAGCTGACTTGAAGGATGTACCCGCTACTGCCGACGAGTGGGCCGCTGCCGCTGGGAGTTTGATGAACAAGGCAAAGGAAGCGGCTGCTACCGGGGCAAAAAAAGCCAAGGAAGCCGCCCAAACCGGGGCCTCCAAAGTGCAAAAGGCTATGGATGACGCCGACAAAAAAGCCGAGGAGACCAAAGCCGCCGGCGTTTCCTCTGGAGGCTGGGACGCCGCCGTGGATACTCCTACCTCCGCTCCTGTGGGTGGCGCACCCCAAAAGGGAAGCAATATTCTTGTGGATCAGAGCGAGACTATTGTTGCCACCATCGGCAATAACTATCTGCAAAGCTTCCTGATGGGAGGGAAGGTAGAGCGGGGCGTTGGCCTGTTGACCCAAAAGCGGTTCTATTTCAAGGGTAAAAATTATACTGGTTCCGGCAAGGATATGAGGTCCTCCACCCAGGAGGGTGTGGTGTCCATAGATGATATTGCTTTCAGTGAGTTTATATACACTCGCCCTACTGGGTATTTGTTCTTTGCCATACTTTTGACCGTCTTTATTGTTACCATCCCCATAGCCCTGTTCTTTTACATCAAGTATTTTACCAGCCGTCAGACTTTGTTTGTGGTCTCTTTCCCCGGCGGCGGTTTTGGCTTTGATGTGAAATACTATCCCATTGCTGACATTCGTGACTTCCAGCGTCAGCTCCATCTGTTGAAAGATTATCGGAAGGAGGGCTAATTTCAATGAATATTATGTCCCTGGTTTGGATTATCGCTATCGCAGCTGTAGTTGCGGTTGCGGCAGGCTATTTTCTGTTTAGGAGGTGATTTGGCATGAGAGAGCAATACCCCTTTTTCCGAGATGGGGACGAGAAAACCCAAGCCATCATCGGAGAGGAAGCGGTAAACGCAGACTTGGACGGCGCATACCAAAAGCCCTATGCTATTCTTACCCAAAAGCGGCTTTACTGTAAAAATGAGCAGGGCAATTTCATTACCGATGCTTCCGCCCTGCAGTCGGCAAACAAGGGCCTTTTGCCGGGAAAGAACTGGTTTTTATGGGCTGTGGCGGCCTGCGTGGGGCTGGCGCTTGTCCTGCTGTGCCTGTGGTATTGGGGCATGGGCGGATTGTGGCAGACTAAAGATATAGGTTATAGCGCTCAAAAATACATCGAGAATTATCATGCCCTGAAAGAAAAAATCCCGGAGTATCAGCAGACGGTAAAGGATTATGAGGACACCGAGAAGGAGATTGAACAGCTTCAGCAAAAACTGGAAGAGATAGACCACGACAAAATCATGCAGGAAGCAAGCCAGGTCTTTCAGAAAGCGGATCGACTTCAAGCAGCATTGGATGAAGCGGAAGCAGCAAGGGACGAGCAGCAAAACCTTGTAACCTCTTTTGAAAATGAGATTGCGGAGTACAATCGATACATTACAGAAGCAGAGGAGCAAATCAAAAACACCGATACCGTAAAAAACAACGAGATCAAATCACAAATCGATGCCCTGGACAACACGCTTTCCAATTGGAGAAGATGGAAAAATGCCAAGGACGCCGACTTTTCACTCTATAGAGTCTCGAAAACTGAGGGGGAAACTTATACCCCGACTGTTTACCAATTTAACGGCCAAGAGTTCCAAAATACGAATCAAATCCGTACATATTGCGATGAGAAGATGAAAGAGATTCAGACGGATCTATCAGATCTTTGGGAGAAATATATCAATATTGAAGACTTGGAGTATAACATTGATTTGAACAGGCAGTGTATTGCCGAAAGTGAGAGCTACCTTGTGGATTACCGGAAGCAGTTGGAGGAAGCCCAAAAGGTGGTGGACACCGCCATGACGGAGGTAACGAACTATCAGCCAACGGTAGAGGCCATAAGAGAAAAAGTGAATGAGGTAGAATCTCTTAGGGCCGACCAGGCCAAAAAGCAGTCTGCCCTTGACAGTGCCGCTCTTGCCGATGCCCAGAGCAATATCCAGCGATTTGAGGACAGCAAGCTTAACTATAAGAACGCCCAGAGTGTTCAGCGCAAGGTTAAGCTGTTTCCACTCTGCTTTTTGGTTTTTGCGGTCTGTGTGGTAGTTTTTATCATTCTGACCGCATTAAAGAGGACAAAACCTGCTGTGATTGCGGCCCTGGCGTCTGCTTGCGTGGGGCTTGTGTGTGCGTCCCTGTCCAACATTAACCAGGGAAACTTTTCGGATTTTGGCTGGGGTTATTATATCATGCCGCATCTGGTGTCTATCGTCTTGCGAGTTTTGTCCATTCTGGCGATCATTTTGGGTGTACTGGCCCTGTGGTGGAACAGAAAGAAAATGGTATATCAGATCGTCCACAATACCGGAGCCTTTTACTTCACTCCAAGCGTGTACCCAGCGGAGGAATTGAAGCTGTTTACCGAACAAGTACAGCTTATGCGGGGAGGTGAGGCGGATGGCAAATAACCCTGGTTTTTTGCTCTCTGGCTCGACCTGCTCCGCCGTCCTCACCGGCGAGGCTATTACGGTCAAAGGGAACTATTACCGATACGATGTTCACAAGCGGCGCAAGGTGTCCGGGCCTGTGACGGTGGACTTGCTGAATGTGTTGCGGGTGGGGATCACGAAGACTTACTCCCGGCTCATGTTTGCCTTCCCCATGGGTTTTGGCCTGTTGGCCCTGCTCATCAGGTCTATCCCGGCCATTGAGGTGAAAAAGACCTTCTTTGAAATCGGGGAGGTGTGGGATGCCTCGGTGGGTGTGACCTTTTGGAGCCTGCCCCATCAGGATTTTCTCTGGAAGCTGTGCGGCGTTCTGTGCCTGCTCACTATCCCCCTGTACTGGCTCAGCTACCATAACGACCTGGAGATCAACACCATCCAGGGGCGTTATCTCCTCCCCCGCAAAGGGATGGAAGCGGCACAGATTGCCAACTTCCAGCGGGAGTTTACAAGGCTGAAAGAGGCTCGACAAAAAGCAAGAAAAGGCGCATAATGGAAACGGCGGGTGGTTATCATGCCATCCGCCGCTTTTCTAAAATATAAGGGTATGGCGTATGCTCGAAACCCAGTTAACTCTTGGTGAAAAATTGGAGGATTTGAGAAAGGGTAAGGATTTAACGCTGAAGGAAGCGGGAGAGAAAGCCAGTGGCAATCGCCACCGGCTCTTTTATTTCATAGGAAAGTTCGCCCTATGAAACAAAAACGCTCCGCGGGATGCGCACTTCGCGCTTAAGGAAAATGTCTGCTGACGCAGACGCG